>JAJEEK010000025.1 GCA_022821065.1 Candidatus Poribacteria bacterium | reverse complement strand
TAAGAATTTAATTCGGTAATTTTTAGGGAAGTCCGGCGCAGTTAGAAACAGAAGAAACACCCCAGCAAAAACCCTACCAGGCCTGGGGAAGATATAGAATTACCGAAATATTTATTTAATCTTCATACAGTTTGTGGTACAAAAGAGCCGCATGCGTAAGTCCTATGCTATTGCGATCTTGCTTCTACGAGTGCGCTTTCGTCGCGTCGTCCATCGGGTCCTGGTGTGTTGTCAAAGGCTGTTATGTAATATCGCTTAAATTCGAGCGACTGTCCGACGAGAATCGGGTCTTCGCCGGTGATTGTCCATGTGCGCTCCCTTTTTCCGGGTGATGGGCGCGTGAGCAAGTTTCCGGCCGCGTCTCTCGTATAGAGTTGATAACCGTCGAGGTCTGGTTCGGTGTTCGGTGTCCATGAGATGATAGCATCGTACTTCAAATTAGCGAGCGAACGCGGTCGGTAAATGACCCGGACATTTTTCGGTGGTGCCGGGGGTAGGTTCGGTACAGCTGCCGTAATTGTCGTAAATGCTTCCGCGCCAAACTCGTCGACACCAGCGATACGGTATACCTTCCGGGTACCGTCAGTTTCAAAGTCGTTATCGAAATAGTAGAGTTGATCCCGTTTCGGTTCAGCAATCAGTTTGAAGCGGAGCGGTTTGTCGCCGCTTGTATCCGGTGCGGCATAGACGCGGAAGATAGAAAAATCATGAGGGAACTCATAACCGTCCCAAAAGAGCTTAATCGTGAGATCGGTTGGGTCGCCGAGCGTTACAGTCGGTAGAGGCGGTGGGATGCTCGGTGTCGCGAGTGCTGTCTTCCAGACGCGGAACGGCTCTTCACCCTCGACGGGTGGATTCGTCGGATCGGGCGTCTCAACACCGTTAATGTCAACATAGGTAATACGATATTCATAAGCAAGTACCCGTCCAGAAGCGTCACGACGGTCATTTTCGAGATTCTGGTTGTCAATGAACGCATTCGCCGGTGCGTCAACAGAACCGACGAACTCGAACGGTGTATCCGTTCCACTTACGGCGCGTCTGTAGATACGGTATGTTTTAATGCCTTCCTGACCTGTATCGTTCCATGTAACCCGTACCTGTTCATCTCCAGCGTAGAGCGTGAGACCGTCTGGGGCACCAGATGTACGCAGATTTTCTGGATCAAGGGGGTTCGCGAAATCTTCACTATTTGTACAGGCCTGGAAACTGATAACAGTGAATATCAGAAGAAGGCTCAAGACGCTAACTTTACAGTTGAATACAGTGTGGAAAGGATACATTATTTCTACTCCTCAAAACATCGGATTGTGGTTCTGTCGTCATCGAAATCCGATCTTGTCTCGTGAATCAGCGGAAACTAAAAGCTTAAAAAAAGTGCTGGAACCTTAGACTCGCTCGCTGGTTTTGGAAATCGTAGTGTGGTCGTAATTGGAACGAGGTGTCTGGAAATAGCAGACCTGTATTTCCAGAGAAGCGGTCTGTGAAATCGATTTTGCCAGCACGTGCCTTTGTTCTATCAGTTTGCCAGCGGCGTAGGGTGGAGACGGCACCTGCTACAGATTCGGACGACTCCGATGGGTTATTGAGTTGGCTGTAAATTGAGAAAATTACAGCGAGTCCAACGCAGCCAAGACCGACACGCGACGTGATAGTGCTGGCGTTTCGTCTGACAAGGAAAGCGTCCTTGTGTGTTTGGATGTCTGCTTGGATTGCGGCGTTGAGATAGGTGTCGTAACGTGCTTGGGCAGAAGATTTGAGAAAAGTGCCACCGAGATATAACCCCATACCAGAGGTGAAGAGCGCAATCGATAGCACGCGGGACCGGCGCGCCGCATCCGCGTGCTGGCTCGTTAAAACAAGAATGAGAAGACAACCGCTTACGAGTGCGATCAACTTTTGAATTCGACTATAACGCTTCATGTCAAGTCTGTTCCTTTTAGGAGAAAAAGATATTTCTATAAAGTTTACCGTATTTTTTCTCGAAAGTCAACGCTTTTTGCAATTGAGCAGTGAAATTAAAGAGAACCTTTTCGCAATTGAATCTGTCTTAAATCTGAAAGAAATGTTATATCAAATTCCAAAGAGATACGTGTGGAGCGTTGGAGACACCGGAGGAAAATAGATGAAAATTGCCACGCATTGGGGCAGCGTCATTACAAAACTTGGAGTCGGTTGTGTTATATGTCTATTTCTGGGGGCTGTCGTCCTGCTCTATGCGCAAGAGCGAACAAGCCCTGCCTCTATCGGTACACGCTCTGAGATGGATGATGCTCAGACGAGGGGGATGGCTGCTGCGAGAATGCAGCGGATGAATAACGCACCGGGACAGGAACAACCCCAACGCAATAACGCGTGGGGTCGTCAAAACCGTGGCGGCGGTGTTGATTTCGGAGAGAATGCAGCATTTTACAGAACAATTATTGACAACAACCTCTTCCGTCCGCTCGGATGGACACCGCCAAACAACGAACCTTCGTATAGTTTAGAAGGCACGGCTGTTAATCAGGATGGTGTCATTTCACAAGCGACGCTGCTGGAGCGAAGGTCTAATCGTTATCATTTTGTCACCATAGGGACAGAACTCGACGGTATGACGGTAAAAGATATCCAAGCGAAACAAATCATCTTGGACAAAGAAGGTGAAACAGTAACGCTTAAGACCGGCGAGTTCCGAACCCTCTCAACAAAGCGCGGAAACGAGGGCGGCAGAGGTGGTGGACGTGGTGAAGGGGCATCCGAAACTGCACGCAATAACAACACGGGACAAAACCGAGCCAATCAGGCGAATGCTGAACAGCGCAGGCAAACGGAACGCGGCGGGCAAGACGCTGCGCAACAAGTAAGAAGACGCGAAATGATGGAGAGGATGCGGAACGCCTCACCAGAGGAGCGGCGAGAGATGATACAGCAGTTCCGGAGACGCGGCGGCGGAGACGGTGGTAGAAGAAGTCGAGGTCGAGATAGGTAGTAGCCCGCTATCTCAAGATTACAAATATCCAATTTTAAGGCGCGGTTTCAAACCGTGCCTTTTTTCTTCTAATTAGGACTTAAACTTGACATTTGGAAAAATTAGCGGTAAAATTAAAGATAGCGTCTATACCAAATTCCGAAAACATATCTATAAAAAAGTGGAGACAATGGAGGAAATAGATGAAAATTGCCACGCATTGGGGCAGTGTCATTATAAAACTCGGAATCGGTTGTGTCGTATGCCTACTTCTTGGGGCTGCGGTACTGATCTATGCACAAGATGAAAAAAAAGCGGAGTTTATCGGGACAAAACCTGAGATGGCTGCCGCTAAATTGACAGAGATGGCGACTGCCAAAAGGCAGGCGATGAATAAGACACCAGAACGGTCACAATCACAGTCGAATAGAGATCGGAGTCGTCAAAACCGCGGCGGCGGTGTTAGTTTTGGAGAAAACGAAGCGTTTTACAAGACAATTATTGAATATAATCTCTTCCGTCCGCTCGGATGGACACCGCCAAACAACGAACCTTCGTATAGTTTGGTCGGCACGGCAGTTAATTCAAACGGTGTTATCTCACAAGCAACACTGTTGGAGCGAAGGTCCAGCCGCTATCATTTCGTTACTATCGGGACGAAACTTGACGATATGACAGTAAAAGACATCCAAGCCAAACAAGTCATCATGGACAAAGAAGGTGAAACAGTAACGCTTAAGACCGGCGAGTTCCGAACCCTCTCAACAAAGCGCGGAAACGAGGGCGGCAGAGAGGGAGGACGTGGCGAAGGTGGCTCCGAAAGAGCTGGCAATAATGAAGGACAGAACCGAGCCAGTCAGATGGCGGCTGAAAAGCGCAGGCAAGCGGAGCAGAAAAAGCGTGAATATTCTCGTGAACAAATGAGACGCGAAGCGATGGAGAAACTGCGGAACGCTCGATCGCCAGAGGAGCGGCGCGAAATTATACAATGGATGCGGAAAGAGTTCGGTGGGGATAGAGGGCGGCGAGATCGCGATAGATAACGCCGCGTTTTTGCTAAGAGATATACTTGAGGACTTACGCAATCTTGACAGTAGGTGGTTCGGTTAGAAGAAATTTTTCGGAAAACGCAGCGTTCTTGTGTCACAAACTAACAGTTTGTGGTACGTAAAGAGCGGCATGCGTAAGTCCTATACTTATTTTTTTCAAGGCGCGATTTGTGATCGCGCCTTGTTTGTTTTAATGACTATGCTGCTTCTTGTGCACCCTCTGGCATATTCTCAAGCCGAGAGAGCCAGTAGCCGACATCGAACGAATCGTCGCCGATCAGGAAACGCCACTGTTTGATCCGGTTGACGATCTCAAGTCGGACATCGTTCCCATACCATCTGTGATTCCTGCCCAAGATCCCATGAATGGGTGCAGCGTCAAGATCTTCTGTGTTCCAGAGTTGGCGTTGACGCACCGTCGGGTTGAGGCGGAGTTTGAACATGTAGCGCGTTTGGTCCGTTAAATTCGGTTGTGCGCAGTGCCACATTCCGTGATGCACGACGAGAAGCGTCCCTGCTTCACAGACGACCGGCATCTGTCCGAGGAAGTTCTGGTAACGCGCGATGTCCGTCTCACAGACGCGACGATAATGGCTTCCGGGTAAGATCATCGTCCCCCCCATTTCGCGCGGTGTGTCGTGTGAGAAATAGAAGAACTGGATATCAAAATGCATCCGCAGATCGATAATCGCATCGGCGTGCCAAATTTGACCGACCTCGTTTTGCGGCCGGACGATGTGAACGGCGTGGTGATCGTAAAGCGGGTCCTCGCCGACCAAACTCTGAATGATTCCCAGTACTTTGGGTAACCGGAAGACTTTCCCGACGGCAGAATCATCCGTCCAGACATCGTTTAAGACGGTGCCACCGCGACCCCGGACGATCATACCCTCTTCCATCTCCGCGTGTGCAGCCTTATTCAATTCATCAGGGATGAACTTATCGAAACGGAGATAACCGTCCGCGACGAAGTTCGCCATCTGTTCCGTAGTGAGTAAATGCTCTTTAGCAATCATTAGATTTCCTCCAATTTCTCAAGGATGTATTCGAACCTGAGATATGAGGTATGATATTCCATGCCGGGATAGGCAGGGAATTGTTGCGGAAACTGAATCACGCGCCAGCCATCCCGCATCGCTTCCATCACCGAGTTATACGGTGGTGTCTCGCTATCGCCTGTCGTATGCCGTTTGGCACCGGTGCCGTCATACATTGCCCAAGCGACGACGTTACTATTTAAATCTGGTGTGTGTAAATGTAGCACCAGAAGTTTCTGTCTTAATTCAGGCATGTTTTTTGAAGTTAGCCTTCCTTAGTGTGCGCTTTGCAGCGCGCCGATGAAACGGACGAGTTTTAGAAGTTATCAAGTCTTAATTCGACTCCAAGTTGTTACGAGTTTGCCGCCGGGTTGCACGTCTAACGTAACCTCCATTCCATCTTCCATTAATTCGTTGATCTCCTGCTCACTGAGGGCTCTGTTGTAGATAACGACCTCGTCAATAGTTCCTGTCATCCAGTAGTTACCGATGTCGCACCCGCCAATAAACAGAAAATTATCGTGGGTATCAGGTTTTGTGCCCGGTGGTGTTTCTCCATCAACAGTTCCATCGAGATAGAGTTTGAAGTCGGAACCATCATAAGTGCCAGCAACGTGATGCCATTCGCCGTCTGTCACAGCGGTTTTGGCATTAAAGGATTTCCATCCGGCGTTCGTTGTGAAAGAGTAGTGGACAACGCCACTGTTAATGTTACCGAAGAGTCCATAGTTCCTGCCGGTCGGATTGCGGTTTTCTTTCGAGGCGATGATCTGCCACGCGCCGGAGATTTTCGGGATATTCACCCATGCAGCGAGTGTGAAATCCCCCAAGTCGAGTGCAGCGTCATCATCAACGGTCACCATATCCGCGCCGCCGAATTCCATTGCCCCACCAAATTTGCCATTAACCCACTTCGGTTTACCCTTCGCGATTTTCCCATCCAATCCGTTATCGGAAGAATCCGTAACGGCTTCCCCTTTGCCTTCATCGAACAGCCACGCGCCGACGAGTCCGTCTGTGTCCAATGCCTCGACTTTCGTTACTACGAAAAATGTCAGCGTAAAAAGACTCAGTAGCAGAAATGTTAGTGCTCTGTACATCGGAAATCTCCTTGTTGCGTAAACCTCGATTATAAACCGGTTCAAGTTTACAGATTAGATGACAGTTTCAGGAGGTATCGTTGCATCCTTTGGAACAATAACGATGCCATCCCGGATGTAGTAATTTTCACCGTCGTAATTATCAATCCCATCTTGGTTGACGAGTACTGAATTATCACCGATACGCGCATTTTTGTCAATAATTGCGTTTTGAATTAAGCAATTCCGTCCGATACCGATATGTGGGATATCGCTCTGCGAGTCCCCGTCTCGATCCGCTTCAGGCTCATAGAAGTCCGCCCCCATGAGAATAGACTGATAAACTCGGCTGCCACCAGAAATGATGCTACGGATCCCGACGATTGTTCGATCAATCTCCGAATCATCAATAATAGAACCTTCAGCGAGAATAGAGGAACGGACACTGCTGTTGTTAACCTTGGTGCTCGGAAGGTGGCGCCGGTTGGTATAGATCGGTGCGTGTTCATCGTAGAAATCGAACGCTGGTTTGGTATCGGTGAGTGCGATGTTCGCCGAGTAGAAGGATCGGATCGTACCAATGTCTTCCCAATAACCGTCGAAAAAGTAGGCAAAAACCGATCGTTCCTGAATACTCGTCGGTATAATATCTTTGCCGAAGTCTACGTTCGATTCATCTTGAAGTACCTCTTGCAGCACCTCTCGGTTAAAGATATAGATTCCCATTGAAGCGATGTATTCTCGTCCTTGTGCTTCAATACCGCGCGAGGTAAAAACTTCAGGTTCAACCCGGAGTTGCTGGAGCTCCGCTTCCGTTTGCGGTTTCTCAACGAAATTGACGATCCGTCCGTTGGCATCGGCTTGGAGGATACCGAGTCCACCCGTAACCTCTTTCTCCACAGGAATGACAGAGACTGTAATATCCGCGCCGGATTCGGCATGAACAGCCATCATCTTTTGATAATCCATCCGGTAGAGGTGGTCACCCGCGAGAATTAGAACATGATCGTCTGTGAAACGCGGATTCAGAATGTAGGGTTCATTGTGTCTGACGGCGTCCGCTGTGCCTTGATACCAATCGTCTCCCATCAAGGTCTGTTGTGCTGCAAGGATTTGGACGAAACCGCGACGATACGTATCAAACCGGTACGTCTGGACAACGTGTCGGTTCAGCGAAACGGAGTTGAACTGGGTCAAGACATAGATTTTTTCGAGTCCTGAATGTAGGCAATTACTAATCGGTATATCTACCAGTCGAAATTTTCCTGCAATTGGCACACTCGGTTTCGCGCGGTCCCGTGTCAATGGAAATAGACGTGCGCCACGGCCGCCGCCAAGAATAACAGCAACAACGTTCTCGTTGTTCATAAGAACATTCTCCTAATTGGGCTATCGGTTATAGACATACGCTTTCTACTGATCGCTAACAACAATACCGCATTACAAGCTTCCTTTGGTAGATAGCACGCCTGTGATACGTGCATCGAGGCGTGTCGCAATGTGCAACGCTTTCGCAACTGCCTTGAAAATCGCTTCTATGATGTGGTGCTGATTTGTGCCGTAGGGGACGTTGATGTGCAAAGTTGTACCACTCTGGTTGACGAACCCGTGAAAAAACTCCTCAATGAGCTCAATATCGAAGTCGCCGACTTTGCCGGAACCGAGTGGGGTCTCGAAGTGGAGATACGGCCGTCCGCAGACATCTAAGTCAACTTTAGCAAGCGATTCATACATCGGGACAGCGAAGCTGCCGAACCGTTGCATCCCTACTTTGTCGAGTACTGCCTTTTGAAGTGCTTGCCCTAAGCAGATGCCGACATCCTCCGTCGTATGGTGTGCGTCTACATGTAAATCCCCTTTCGCCTCAATTTCTAAGTCAAAGAATCCGTGCTTGGCAAAGAGTTCCAACATGTGATCCAAGAAACCGACACCGGTCCTAATATCCGATGTCCCGTTTCCGTCGAGGTCAAGACGGAGTTGGATACGAGTTTCTGCTGTTTCGCGGGCAATTTCTGCTTTTCTGTCCATACCGATTTTTTAGATGGAGCCTTTCGCTCCGTTTTTTTCTTTTTCAGGAAATTTTTGTACTTAGTAAGACGAAGTTAACAAATTGAGGCTGTTTTGAATGCATACGTTATAGGTGTACTGCCTTAATTATACGCTTAAACCGCGGAATACGCAATAAAAAGTAAAACCTCCCGTTGAAGAGAGGGAGGTTTGCCTTTATGCCCACGTCACCAAACCGAGTTCGTGGGGCGATTGTAGGTCCTCATCGTATGGTAAGGCGCGCAGCGTGTAGCCGTACAAACCTGTCTGTTGGACAGTAAGCGTCCCTTCAAAGAGATAGGCACCGCCGCCGAGGTCAGCCTTATATTCCATCGGACTCACAGATCCATTGGAAATCTCGTCGGCAGCGTCTAACAGACCGTGATAGATTTGCACCGTAATTTCGTGAGGAAATAGAATATCGGTTCGGACGATTGCCTGAACGACTGCAGATTCACCGACACCGAGTTCGAGACTCGCTGTAGAAGAAGTTTCGCCACGTTTCTCCTCAATCCGAAGGGCATCCCAATGGTCTTGGATGTGGGTTTTCCAGCGTGCTAAGGCGATACTGCGCTTTGTCTCTGCTTCGTTAAGTTTTTGCCAACGTCGATGTGCTGGGAAATATAACTGCTCTGCGTATTCTGATACCATCCGTTTCGTATTGAAGATCGGCGCGAGATTTTGCATTGCCATCTTCATTCGTGCGACCCATTCGTGCGGCACATCGTCAACGGGGCTGCGCTCGTAGAAGAGCGGTACAATCTCATTTTCAAGGAGATCGTAAATGGCATCCGCGTGGACTTTTTCTGTCGATTTAGTATCCGATGAGACGATGCCCGCATCAATCGTCCAGCCGCCCCCTAAATGGTTCGCTTCAGCCCACCATCCGTCTGCGATGCTGAGATTGAGAACGCCATTCGCCGCGGCTTTCATACCGCTCGTACCACTGGCTTCATTCGGCGGTAGTGGGTTGTTCAGCCATACATCAACACCCTCAACGAGATAACGTCCGACACAAATATCATAGTTTTCAATAAAGACGATCTTGTGATAGAAACGGGGTTCTGAGGCGATCCGAACGATGCGCTGTATGAGTAATTTTCCTTCATAGTCGTGCGGATGCGCTTTCCCGGCAAAAATAAGTTGAACGGGACGTTCCGGGTTGTTAAGGATCTTATCAAGTCGATCAACATCTTGGAACAGCAAGGTCGCCCGTTTATAGGTTGCAAACCGGCGTGCGAAGCCGATGGTGAGTGCTGCCGAATTCAGCGTTTTAGCCGCCATGCTGAAACTTTCTGGTGTACGCTTTGAAACCGTACCACCGATTGCCTGCTTCTGTTCCTGCCGCTGCCGAGCGAAGTCGATGAGGCGTTCACGCCGTCGTTCATGTATCCGCCACAACTCGTGATCTGGAATGTGTGAAATCTGCGTCCAGACATCCTGATTTGTGAGGTCAACAATCCAGCGGGGGCCAAGGTACCTGTCAAAAAGACTCTGCATATCACTTGAGACCCAAGAACGCGTATGGATTCCGTTTGTAATTGCAGTAATAGGCACTTCATGTACAGGTGTGCCGGGCCAGAGGTCTTTCCACATCTCACGCGAAACCTGTCCGTGTAGTTGACTCACACCGTTGCACATCGCCGAAAGCCGGAGTGCGAGGAGTGCTGGACTGAATTCACTCTGTGTATTCGACGGACTCGTCCGGCCGAGACCGAGAAAGGTGTCGGCGGAGATACCGAGTTCCCCGTAGTAAACGCTGCAGTATTGATTAACTAAATCCGGCGGGAACCAGTCGATGCCAGCAGGGACCGGTGTATGCGTCGTGAAGACGTTTCCTGCGCGCGTCGCCTCACAGGCTTCTTCAAAACGGATGCCTATTCGCAACATCATCTGTCGGATACGCTCAATTGCAAGGAACGCAGCGTGTCCTTCATTCATGTGGCAGACCGTCGGTTCGATACCGAGTGCCGTCAAAGCACGGTAACCACCAATTCCGAGCAGAATCTCCTGTTTGATACGCAGACGTTTATCACCACCGTACAGATAGTCTGTAATGTTCCATAGTTCTTCATTCTGGTTTTCAGGGATATTTGTATCGAGTAGATACAACGAGACGCGCCCGACCTGGGCACACCAAACCTTCGCGAACGCCTTTCCTTCGGGGTATTCGACTTCTACTAAGAGCGGAGAACCGTCAGCATCTTTCGCTGGCTGAATCGGCATATTGTAGAAGTCATTGATAGGATAGTCCGCCATCTGCCAACCGTCTGCAGTAAGCGTCTGACGGAAATAGCCGTGTTGGTAAAGCAACCCGACTGCGACGAAAGGCATTCCTAAGTAGCTGGCAGACTTTAGATGATCACCCGCTAAGACCCCTAAACCTCCAGAATAGAGCGGTAGGCACTCTGTCAAGCCATATTCCATCGAAAAATAGGCGATTTGCAGGTTGGTAAGCGTCCCATCTTTGTGCTCCGTCTCGAACCATGAAGGGGCCTTGTGGTATTCTTTAAACTTTTGGTAGATAACATCAAGGCGAGCAAGGAATGTATTATCTTTTGAAATGGCATCTAACTTTTTTTGCGAAATCTGTCCGAGCATTGCGACAGGATTATGATAGGTTTTTTGCCATAATTCTGCATCAAGATGCTGGAAGAGGTCAAGGGCTTCATTATCCCATGTCCACCACAGATTTAGGGCAAGTTCTCGCAGCGGTTCAAGATTTTGTGGTAAAGTAGGCACCACTGTTAACTGGCGAAGTGGCTTCATTTAATTGCATTTTCCTTTCGACATCTACGCCGCTTCTGCGTCTGAATACTGTGTCTTCAGTGTGATATAGGTGCCCTGTTTCCGTTTTTCAAAATCCAATTTTCCTTCGCGGGCGAGCCAACCGATCCCCATTAGGGTTGTCCGCTCAGTCTCACCGAGTTCACGTGTTAATTTTGTAACTGTGGCTTCGTTGTTTTCTTCAAGATAGCGCCAGATAGCACCTGCTACATTTCCAATATTATCTAACATTTCTACCTCCATAAATCAATAAAAAATGAAGAGTTTATTAACAGATTTTAGTCAAAGCCTTGTGACGAAATCCTTTAATGGAGCGGAAGGATTTCGTATAGGTCTTCAGTATATATTATAGTTACTTTTGGTAAGGTTGTCAAGGACAAGAGATAGATGTCACTATTTTGTCATATAAGACGAAATTTGACTTCTGTTTCGGCATTGTGCTATAATGTTTCGCAACGGATGCCCTATTCCAAAACTGTCTTTATAGTTGCATCTCTTAAGCCTATAGAAAAGATCCTTGGCGAGGTAAAAAATTTGAGTATTGTTGTTCACGTCACACACGAAGCCGTCCAAAAGATGGGCGGCATCGGCGCTGTTTTAGAGGGGTTATTGACAACCCGCAGCTACAACGAAGCAATTGAACGCACCTTTCTCGTCGGTCCACTCTTTCCCGGTGCCGACTTGAGTGGTTTAGACACCATCCTTTACCAATCAAGTGGAGGGATAACAGACACACCACACGCACAGGTTCTCAGCGAAATTGAGCAGACCTATCACGTGGAAATCGTATACGGGCAACGAAAATTTGAAAATAAACATCAGAACGTTACAACCCTCACAGATGTCCTGTTAGTGAATGTATCAAACAGCAACGAAGAAATGACGGGACGCTTCAAATGGCAACTCTATGAACATTTCCATATCGAATCGAGTCGTTATGAGAACGAATGGGAGTTCGAGGAGTATATCCGACTTGCTGAACCGGCGTATGCCGGGTTGCAGGCAATCATCGGGGCGGAGACAACCACTCCTGTGTTCATTATTTCCCACGAATTTATGGGGATGCCGCTTGCCCTCAAAACCCTTATAGAACGGAGAAGCAACGTCGATGTAAATGGGGCACCGAACATGCGGACCGTCTTCTACGCACACGAAGTCGCAACGATACGTCCGATTGTCGAAGGACACCCGGGACACGATGTCCGTTTCTACAATGCTTTAGAACTGGCGAAAGCACAAGGGCAATCTATTCGAGATGTTTTCAGCGATCCGTTCTGGTATTTTAAGCACGCGTTGATTGATAAGGCGCATCTCTGTGATACCATTTTCGCCGTTGGCGATCTCGTCGTAGATGAACTCCGGTTCTTGGCAAAGCCATTTGAAGATTTTCCGATCAATCTCGTTTACAACGGTATCCCGGCGTTTGAGGTGAGTCTACAGGAGAAACTGATCTCAAAGGCACGCCTCCAAAAATATGCGAAAACGCTTTTGGATTATCGCCCGGATTACGTTTTCACGCACGTAACGCGTTTGGTTAAAAGCAAAGGGTTGTGGCGTGATTTACAGGTACTCATGCATCTTGATAACTTGCTTGCTTCTAATGATAAGACCGCCGTGCTGTTCATCCTCTCCACTGAAATCGCGACGGGAAGACCGAACGAGGACATCCACGAGATGGAGGCGGCGTACGGTTGGCCCGTGCATCACAAGATTGGCTACCCGGATCTCGTCGGTGCAGAAATCGAATTGAACAACGGTGTCTCTGCCTTCAACCTACAATCTAAGGCGATTAAAGTGGTCTTCGTCAATCAGTTTGGGTGGAGTCAAGAGGCTTGTGGGAAACGGATGCCGGTAGAGATGGAGTTCATGGACATCCGTAAAGGGAGCGATGCGGAATTCGGACAGTCGATTTATGAACCTTTCGGAATCGCTCAGGTGGAGCCGTTGAGTTTCGGTGCGATTTGTGTCGTTAGCAACGTGTGCGGATGTTGCGGTTTCATCCAACGTGCCACAGATAATCACGAAATCCCGAATGTCGTCGTTGCCGACTATACGAAACTGCAGATTCCACCGAAATCGTTAGATGATGTACTGCATATCGGTTTAGCAGAACGGAACGCGATTGAAATGGAAAATAGCCGAGACATCGCGGCGAAACTTCTTGGTCGTTTGCCGAGGAAATCGCGTGATGTTGAGGATATGCTTAAAGAGGGCTACGAAATTGCTTCTCAGATGAGTTGGGAGGTCGTTGTTAAGGATTATTTCTTGCCTGGATTGAAACAGGCGTTGTAATATGTTGGTTAGTTTGACTCTATTGTTGTGTCCCGTCAAAAATGACAGGCTATATCGACTAAAGGTGTTGGGTTTCACTGCGTTCAACCCAACCTACAAACCATCAACATAAACGTGATAGACTACTATAAGGATTTCACTATTATGCAAGAGGTACGCAATTCTAATGATCCGATGCCGTTGTCTCCAGGAGAGAAATTGATGACCCCTGAACAGAAGTTTTTCTTCGATTTACGGGGTTGGATTTTATTGCCGTCAGTATTATCCGACTCAGAAATCGAAGAGATGAAAACGGAAGTCTATGCCGGTGCGAGACAGAGTTATCAAGGGGTCCTTCAGAATTTACTCGATCATCCTGCGATTGTAGGGATTCTAAACGAAATTGTCGCTGATGAACGTTTTATCTTCGACGATTGCTACGGATTTCGGTGTGAGAATTCGTTTACGACGGTCAGGCAACCTGGCTGGAGCGTTGCTTATGGAAAAGGCACAACGGTGCCGCATGTCGTGCGTCCACCACAACAAGCGAATGCGATGCGTTACCAGGTTGCGGGTGGTAAGATATTTGCTGGATTAACACGTGTTGTGTGGGAACTTGAAGAGGTGAAAAAAGGATTGGGCGGCACCACTTTTCTGACGGGTTCTCATAAGGCACATTTCAACTATGGAGGGCCTGACCCAAACCGTCCGAATATCAGTGAATCGCCTTGGGAGGATAACATGCGTGATATGATGGAGGACTACAGTTGTCCGCCTGGGTCGGTGCTTATTTTCACTGAAAGCGTTATACATGCTACCAACAACTGGACGAATCCAGACAACCCACGTTGTGCAGTCTTTAATTGCTACAACTCACTTTGGGCACAATGGTATCGGTTGAATTTAAGTCATGAAGTTATAGAAAAGATGCCTACGAAACGTCAATCTTTATTCCGTGGCACATGGGCGATAGGTGGTGGTCCTGGCGGAAATCGCCAGTATTCGTTGGATAATAACACCACATAGTTCTAATTGTGAGTCATACAGAACGTGAATAATTATTAAGGAGATTTCAATGTCACAAGTAACATCAAATGATGCCCCGATTCCGATGACACCGGAGCAAAAATTCTTTTTCGACTTGCGGGGTTGGATTTTATTGCCATCCGTCCTCTCGGAACCGGAAATTGAAGAGATGAAAGCGGAAGTCTATGACGGTGCGAGACAGAGTTATCAAGGCGCACTGCAGAGTTTACTTGATCATCCGGCAGTTGTCGGCGTTCTGAGTGAGATTCTGTCCGAGGATCCTTTTGTGCGTGACGATTGCTATGGATTTCGATGTGAAGGTTCTTTTACAACTGTTCGGGAACCTGGCTGGAGCAAGGCATCACGCGGCGATAACGGTTTGCCGCACGTTGTGCGTCCGCCGCAGCAAGCAAATGCGATGCGTTATCAGGTTGCCGGTGGAAAGATCTTCGCGGGGTTGACGCGCGTCGTCTGGGAACTTGAAGAAGTGAAGGCGGGCCAAGGCGGAACCACTTTTCTCAGTGGATCACATAAAGCGCATTTCAACTACGGTGGTCCCGATCCGTATCGTCCAAATATTGGTGAGTCACCGTGGGAGGAGAGTATGCGGGAGGCGATGGACGAATATAGCTGCCCACCGGGTTCTGTTGTCATCTTCACTGAAAGCCTTGTGCATGCCGCGAATGATTGGATAAACCCAGACAACCCACGTTGTGCTGTCTTTAACTGCTATAACTCCATTTGGGCACAATGGCATCGGTTGAACCTGAGCCATGAAATCATCGAAACGATGCCGCCGAAAAGGCAATCGCTGTTCCGTGGCACGTGGGCGATTGGCGGTGGTCCCGGTGGAAACCGTGCGTATTCGTTGGATAATAACACCACGTGATGGCAAACCTTAACTTGGCGCGCAAGAGGCACGATTCTAAATGGTGCTAGCGGCGCGCCACTCATTAATCTGCGGCTTCACCACGCGTCGATTCTGTGGATGCGGGTTTCTTAGTTGACGGTTCCGGATCGGCAAACTTGTACTTCCCGGACTTCCGCATTTCCTCGCCTACTTTTTGGTAGTATGCGATCAACCGATTAAGATCATGCCCACATTCTTCTGAAATTTTCATCCGCATTTCGCGAACTTCCTTGACGACTTCATTCATTTCTGTATTGCAAAGATCAATTTTCTTACTCATTTTATGCGGGACCTCCTAAGTAGTCATGTGGTGTTTTTAATTCTGGCGTTGTTAATCCTAATTCTCGGTTAATACGTGTGATGAAATCAAATTTGTTTGGATTAGCAAGATGTGTACAATTCCATGTAAGTAGTATATCAACGCTATGAAACGAGGCAATAGCTAAATGAAGTGCGTCCCCTTGTGGTTCCTGCGGCATTATCAATCTTTCCATATAAATCTGTGCGATTTGTGAAATTTCAACCGTAGGGTCAAACAACTCAACACCTTCAAGTAAAGATATTCTGTTTAATGTTATTTGATCACTACCTCGCCTAAGTTCTTGGACTACAGCAGTACTTGAAGTCAGGGTAAAAAGATTAGCATATTCATCCCACCATTGCCGAGTCAATTTTTGTCTAATAAGCGATTCTTCATCGGTTCGCAGCGTATAGTAAGAGCTTGGAATTGTTGTTTCAATGTAGATGCGTTTTTGCATTGTTTATAACTTAGGGTTATTATATCACACAAAGATCTAATTGTCAAAACAAATACTATTTATGACGAGATACTAATACTTGTGCACTTCGGGCTGGGACATAAAGTTGAATCGACTGTGCCTGTCCTTCCATTGCGACATTTTGCCACGGATAATGAGTGCCCTCCACGGCACCGTGACCACCATACGCCGTATCGTCGGTGTTGAGAACGAGGCGGTAATCCGCGCTTTCAGGCACAGGGATCCGCCAATCTGTAACAGATTCGGTGGGATGAAAGTTGAAGGCGAAGACGAGTCCACCGCGTGCGTAGACGATCTGCTTCGCGTTCTCGTGAATAGACAAAAGTTGGATATCTTCATTGGCAAGCAGACGGTAAGTTGCATCGAGGTGCTGCATCGCGGTGTCAAAGGCGTTGAGGTCTTTATAACGGAGGGTATTATTCTCAGCGAGGGACCACTGCCGGCGTGCATACCAGTAGGAATTATTGTTCCCTGCACGTGGAAAGTCGATCCATTCAGGATGTCCGAACTCGTTCCCCATAAAGTTGAGGTACCCCTCACCGCCTAAACTAAACGTCAGGAGTCGGATGAGTTTATGGAGCGCGACACCACGAGAAACAGTATGGCTCATCGTGAAAACACTCATGTTCGTGTAGAGTTCAGCGTCCATGAGCTGCATCGCGAGCGTCTTATCGCCGACGATTGATTGGTCGTGGCTCTCGACGTAAGCGATATGTTTTTCACCAGCACGGCGGTTTCGCAACATACCGTAAATCTCGCCGATGTGCCAATCCTCGTCCTGTTTCTCCTTTAATAACCGAATCCAGTAGTCAGGGATCCCCATTGCGAGGCGGTAATCAAAACCGAGTCCACCTTCTTCAGTCGGACGTGCGAGGCCGGGCATACCACTCATATCCTCAGCGATTGAAATCGCGGCGGGGTTGACAGTGTGAACAACCTCGTTTGCCAACATCAGGTAGGCGATAGCGTCCAGTTCAACATCAGTATCGAAATAATCCGCATAGCCTGTAAACTCTCGTCCTAACCCGTGATCGCTGTAGAGCATACTCGTGATACCGTCAAACCTGAACCCGTCAAACCGATACGTCTCCAACCAGTAACGGATATTGCTCAGTAGAAAACGTTGTACCTCGTACTTGCTATAATCGAAGCATAACGAATCCCATGCGGTGTGTTCACCTTTCGCACCCGCGTGGAAATACTGATGTCCGGTGCCGTCAAAACGACTCAAGCCTTCGTTGAGATTTTTCACTGCGTGGCTATGCACGAGATCCATGATAACCAGCAGCCCCATACCGTGCGCTGCATCGATGAGCTCCTTGAGTTCCTCAGGCGTTCCGAAACGGCTTGAGACAGCGAAAAAGCTGCTCACGTGATACCCAAAACTCGCATAATACGGATGCTCCTTCACCGCCATCAGTTGGACAGCGTTGTAACCTAAATCCGCAATCCGAGGCAAGATGTTCTGCGTGAACTCTGCGAACGTCCCGACCTTTTCTGCTTCTTGTGCCATCCCGACGTGCGCCTCGTAAATCCGTAGACCTTCGGTATTGATGTCGAATCGGGGTGCTTGATGCTGCCAATGATACGGATGCTCGGGTTCCCAATACTGTCCCGTGAAATCTGCATCACCTTCCTGAACGACGCGTTGGATATACGCCGGGATCCGGTCAAGTCCACGTAGGGGCGAGGTCGCCTCGCTCTTACTGACGACATGTACCTTAACACCACTTCCGTGGGTGAATCGGTCAGCATAATCCTTGTCGGGCAAAAATAGGTGCCACACACCCCAGTCGTCAACAGACATCGGGTTTGCATCGCGCGACCAGCCGTTGAAGTCGCCTGTGAGCGCGAGAGACTCCGCACCCGGTGCCCATTCTCGGTACCAGATACCGGTTTCGCCTTCGTATTCGCCACGGTTAAAACCGAAATATCGGTGTCCTTGACTTATTTCGCCTAACAAACCGCCCGTCTTTTCAATCTCTGCTTTGAAACGTTGATAGTGCACAAACCGCTCACGCAGTTGTGCAGTGTATGGTTTCAGCAAGGGGTCTGTATTGATGAGCGCAGTGCCATCAGTTTGATTTTGTGCCGAGTGTCGTTTCCGCATAATGTTTCAGTTTACCACAAGCCAATCTTCAGAGGGTGTTATGAATAACCGATGATTTACTACAATCGAAAACGTCTATTCTGATAGGAACAACTTTTCGATTTCTGCCATCAATGCTTTTTGATCAAGAGACTGAATTAAAACAGGTATTGCCGCCACTGTTCTCTCACGTATTCATAGAAACTGTTCACAGGTCTGCCTCCACATACCGATGCCAATGCTTGACCGATAGATGTGAAACGGACAATACCAATCTCAAGTTCGTTATTGGTAGCCTTGAACATCTTCACATGGAGCCGATTCCCATAGTATTCAGCGACCACGCTCTTTGATGCAAAGTTTAGCCTGAAAGCAGGGGAATCTTGAAATTGAACAAGTCCAATATTGTCAAGGTGCGTTAACGTTTCACGATTAATTTCGTTTCTGTTATAGATTTCCAACTTCTCGTCAAACACTAACGGCGTAGTATCTTCATCTCCAATTTTCCAAGCGAAATCACAGAGCTGTGTGAACAATTCAATATCAGTCTCATCAAGTTCCGAAATGAAATTGAGAGTCGTCTTTAGGTAGGTGCCGGGGGCATTCGCTTCGCCTGCCAAGATGCGGGACCATAAGGTTTGCAGCTCACTATCGGATTCCATCTGAGATTTCTCAAAGAAGTAAACGAGCCAATCTGCCGCTATAGCATCCGGATTCACATCTTCGTTGAGTAGGGGCAGTGCTTTATCCGTGATGTCGTTTATGTTCTGTAGGCGTTCCATCTGTTCTTCAACCCAACGCTGCTCGCCTCGCCGATACCAAGTTCTTATCTCAGCCTCGGGTTGTACGCTGTTTAGTATAGCCTCTATCTTTTCAATAAGAACAGCAGCCGGTTTAGAGAGTTCGTCCAAGTTTCCGAGTTGACCATTTGACATTATCGAATTTCCTCCTTTTCTTTACCCGCGTGGCACACAAAACTTAGAAATAGACACGAAACGAGGAAAAGAAGAGGTTCGGATAACTACCGAACTCCGACTGCAATTCGGTCAGTTCCTCATCTTCTGGACGTTTCCCAAGACTCATCAGACCGCCGATGGAGAGGTGGATGTCCTCCGCGATGTTATAGGAGACCTGTGGCGCGACCCAAGCCGAGACATCGGACAAGTTAAGCAAAAGTTGACCGCCGAAACCGATTAACGGTGTTATCTGACGCGTGAATCCGGGTGCGAGATAATGCGTACCGAGCAGATAAACGCTGCCGCGTGTATACGCCGGTTGCTCTAAATTTGTGAGATAATTTTCCGGTTCTCGTGCACCTGCACCGTTGAAATGATATTCGATAAAGGCGTAAGTCTCACCACCGAAGCTATAGTCCAAACCAACGGAGGTGCGTAGATAATTCTCGGATGTATCGGGTTCAGCATCAAACGGTTCAACAAGGACATAAGCCGTTTCCAACCAGAACCCCGCACCGCCGATACCGCGAGCGACATCCAAGCCGATAAGCAGATCTTTCTGAAACTCTAACAACAAAATCGAGAAGTCCGTCTCTGCAGCGTTCAATTGTGTCCGTAGAAAAGCAGCACTTTTGTTAAAGTCGAAATCGGCTCCGGCGATGTAACCGGCATCCACCTCTCCCATGACCCCGATAGGAATCCGCATCCGAATCGCGTCTACACCAACGCGGTCTTCTGTATCCAACTGATCGTAGGTATACGGTGCGACGACATCAGTCGGGTTCACGACGCGGGCACTCCCCCATGCAATTGCGTCCCGACCAGCGGAAAAGTCCGCAAAATCTGTACTGAACTGCAGCGAAGCCCTATCGAGGTTGTGGTAAATGCCGACACTCCCCATCGGATCCTCCGAACTCGGATAGATCAGCGAATCGAAATCTGCGACGCGGTAACGAGACGCAGCGACACCAACAGCAAACGGAGACTGCGAAAAGAGGAGTGGGTCTTGAACGCGCGGCGTAAAATCGTAAGCGAAAGCGAAGGAAAGTGTGTCCGTTGGCATGTAGGAAAGATTGAGTCGTAAACGGTTAACCACGACTCCACTCATTGGCGACTCTGGAACCGGTGAATTGAATAGCGTGGAAAAGTTCTTGTAGTAACCACCGACCCCGAATTCTGCATCAGCGATTTCGATAAGCGACACTGTCGCCAAACAGATGACAGCCGCTAAAATTTCCCTTAACTGACGACCGAAGATTGAGAATCGGAAACCGTTAGTCATCACTTCGCCTCATCCGTGTCTACGCGTCCGTCTCGAAGCGTAATCAGCCGCCTTGCACTCTCCATCACCATCGGATCATGGGTCGAAAAAATGAACGTCATACCGGTCTCTTCATTAAGACGGCGCATCATCTCAAGCAGATCGGCCCCCGTTTTCGAGTCGATGTTCGCAGTCGGTTCGTCGGCAAGGATGATTGCAGGTTCAGAGACCATCGCCCGCGCGATAGCGACACGCTGCTGTTGTCCACCTGAAAGCTGCGTGGGGACCCGACTCGCAACGCCTGTTAAACCGACAGATTCAAGCATTGCTATAACCCGCTCGTGGCGTTCTGCTTTCGGCACACCGGCTAAGAGCATAATGTATTCGACGTTTTCCTCAACTGTTAACACTGGGATTAGGTTGTATGCCTGAAAAATGAACCCGATGTTATCGCGCCGAAAATCAGAAAGTTCGTTGCCACTCATCTCCGACAGCACTTTACCGGCAAGCCACACCTTCCCTTCTGTTGGACTGTCCAACCCTGAGATAATGTTGAGAAAGGTCGTTTTACCAGAACCGGAAGGCCCCACGAGTGCTGTAAACTCGCCTGATTGGATGGTTAAATCGATCCCGTTAAGCGCGTTGACAGGGATTCCGTCCGTTGCATAAACCTTCGTCACGCTTTCAGCGACAATGACATCTGTTTTTTGATTTTGTTCCATTGTAACCACCTTAGGATTTGGAATTGGTTATGGAATCGGTTCTACCGGTTTGTTAGCATTATGCGAAGATGTTGACTTCATCAGCAATCACCGCGGAATGTAATGGAGCGGTGCCCAGACTTAATAACAGGGCTTACGCAATTTTGACTGTAAACTGTTCTGTTAGACGAAATTTTTCTGAAAACACAGCGTTCTGGCAGCACAAACTAACAGTTTGTGGCACATAAAGAGCAGCGTGCGTAAGTCCTAAATAATTAAAAGCTCCTGCGCATTGCGGATGCTGGTGACATTTTTGCTGCGTAACGTGCCGGATAGAGTCCAGCAATGATCGTGAAAACAAAGAGCCATACCGGATAGATAATGAACTGTTCAAGCGTCATGGTAGGATAGATGAATTCCTGTATTGTTACGCCGACCATCTCGATGCCGGTATAATCGATCCCGGTCCGGCTTAATATTGCTGTCACAAGGAAGCCGAGAACCATCCCGAATCCGATGCTCACAATCGCCAAAGCGCCCGCCTCAAATAAGATAACGCGCGCCATCCCGAAAGGACGCGTCCCAACGGCACGCAGGACACCAAACTCAAACATTCGTTCATATAATGACATAAAGAGGGTATTGATAATTCCAAAGATGACGACAAAAAACAGGATCACACCGATGATGTATTTGCTGTATTTCGTCATCTCTAATATGACTCTCAATTGCGATATGAGTTCTGTCCAGCTTAAAGCTTCGTTGCCGTGTTCGGAATACGCCTCCCAAAAAGGGAGTGTCGGGTCTTGCGCGTAGCCGATAGAAGTAAATTTAATAGCGATTTCATGAACCTCCTTCCCGATAGCGAGCATCTCCTGCGATTTTTGGATCCGAACGAACGCCATGCCGCTGTTCATCTCTTCACCCGCAAATTGATAGATACCGGAAACTCTGAACATCTCTTGGGAGAGGTCGCCAGTTTCGGCTTGCGCTACCGTCACGACGACCCTGTCTCCGAGTCCGATTTCCAGAATTTCGGCAAGTTTCGCACCGATAACAATATCCCGACTGTTATCGCCTTCAAAATAGACTCCTTCGGTTATCGCATCATCAATTTGGGACAAGAATTGTTCTGTCGACGGATGAACACCCACAAGGACAATCGCGCTGACATTTGCTGGAGAGGTGATCATGCTGGGAGCAAGTGTTCTTTGTGTGAAACGCTCGACAATCTCTTCCTTCGCGAGGCCCTCCGTTACTTCGTCGAGTGCCTGAATCGTTAAAGACACCTCTTGTGCGTCTCGGAAACCTACCCGATGAATCTGTGCCTCACCGAGGAAAGAGCCGGTAGCTGTTCGCACCATGTTCTCGGACATCCCGACCATTAACGCATCAACAAAAATTAGTGCCGCCAGACCGATACCGATCGCTGTAGCGGCGATGAGCGTCCGCCGTTTATTCCGAAAGATATTGCGCCAAGCAAGTTTGATTAAAATCATATTTTTAATTTTCCTTGCGGTTCGGTTAGGTGAGTTGAAGGTTGCAAGTGCGCTTACGTAGACCCGCTTTCCACTACGTTCCAAGCTGCGCTTTTTTGAAAGAAGAATTTGATATACCTAATGCTTCTTTGCTGACGGCTGAAAGCCGACCGCTGACGGCTAATCCGCCGACCGCTGAAAGCCATACTAATGTGTTCGCATCGCCTTTGCTGGCAGAATCCGAGCGGCTTTTATCGCAGGAAACAGACTGACGATCGCTGCGGATAGCATAACAGTGATAGCAGGAATCACCAGACATCGGACGTTGACTGTAGCGTACAATGTCTTGAGTTTCATACCACCGTAAGTAATTTCTTCGGGATATGTGATACCGTATATAGATAACAGATAATTGACCAAGACACCAAGAAGCGCGCCAACACAGATGCTCCCAAGTGCTATGATGACGACTTCGCAGACGACGAGCCAGAAGACTTGCATTGGCTTTGTCCCAACCGCCTTCAGCACACCGTACTCACGCGTCCGCTCCAACACCGACATCAACACTGTATTAAGGACACCGATAGCGACAATCAACATAATTACCAAACGGGAAATCGCGTCGCCTTGCTGGTCGGTTCGCATGGCGCGATAGAAGGATTTGGCGACCTCCTGCCACGGTGCGACATCAAGCGTTGAATCACTGAGTTGTGTTTTGATTGCCCTCGTAATCTTATCGACTTGATTGATGTTTGAGACAATCACAACAATTTCGTGGGCACGTCCGTTAAGCACCAGCAATTCCTGAGCGTCTTCGATATGCAGATAACACCCGACCCGATCCGTTGCATCGTCGCCGCTCTCTACGATACCGACGATCCTATACAAGTCGTTCGCAATCGAACCGTCGGCACCCTGTGAGACAATCACAATTTCGCTGCCAACCGCCGCAGACACAATCTTCGCTAAACCTTTCCCAATGACCGCCTCATGCGATGCTGTTTCTCCGAGTGTGCTGCCTTCAACAACTTTTTGATCAAATCGGGTTGCTTGAGTTTCGCGGGCAACATCAACGCCAATGATTTGGATACCTGTGCTCTTTTCACCAACCGAACCGAGTCCTGCGCCGTATACGCGCGGTGTCCACGCTTCAACGCCTTCAACGCTCTGAATTACTTCACCCACAGCAGAAACGTTGTCAATCGTTTTATAAAGCGACGGTTTATCGAGATACCCTTCGCGGTGCACTTGAATATGTCCAATACGGTTCCGCGTGAACATGGTGATAATGTTCCCGTACGCACCGTCGGACAGACCGATGGTTAGCGATAAGAGCGTAAAACCGACGATCATTGCGAGGGCGGTCAGGATGGTACGCCGTTTCTGGCGAAAAGTGTTACGGAAAGCGATTTTGAGTATCATAAAATAGTAGGAAAACCTGTGCCGTGTGCCGTAACCTACCTTCTTCTTTGAAGGTTTCGGCGTGTGAAGATTTTATCGTCGATTTCTGAATCGAAGGTCGCATTCAACCATCGGACAACCGTTTTGTGTCCGTCTTTGTTCTGTGGGATGATCTCCATCACGGACGGTGCGATTTTGTCACCAAAGGTCTTGATTTCTTTGAAATTCATCACCCGCATCAGATTCCCTTTCTCGTCATAGAACCGCTGCCATACCGGCATATAATCCTCAGATTGCACGGCTGCGATAATCTTACCCCAAACGATTGGGGAATCTTCTTTCGGTATGAGTTGGATATAGAGGTGCTCCGGGATTGCGTCTTCTGGTGTAATTAGTTGGTATGTGTAATCATTGAGCATTGACGATTCCCGAACCAAATCGTCGTTTGTGAAATCGGAACCCATCCACGACCCCATCATCATCGACGGCGGGATTTTCATCACCTTATTCGTCTTCGGCAGATAGTTCCACATCTCGTTGCCGATGCGTAATGTCGCTACGCCTTGTTCTTTCTTTGGTGCCGTAATTCGGATAAAAGTCTTGCGCATCCCTTCTGTCCAGACTGTCATTGCAAGCGTGCGTTCCCAGTGCGGCGTGACGATGTGCATCTCCATGTCGGCATGACTCGTTTCACTGCGATAGAGTTGATCGATCTTTTTAACGATAGTTTCGACATCAGGCGCAGTCTCGTCGGCTTGTACCGACACACAAAGCGGAACAGCCAACACAAGCAGAAACCACACCTTTAACCCCCGTAGTTTGTTCTTTATTTTGCTTTTATATTTCGCCATTTTTTCATCATCCTTTCCGTTTCGTCTTATACTATATGATACAGCAAAATGTCTTAAGAGTGCAAGTTTTTCGGATTTGCCGTTACGGGTTTCCGAATCCCGATTTATTTTTCGAGAACTGTCTGGTGCAAGGTTTCCGCTAATATTCGGTTGACATCTGTTCGATTGGTATGGTATTATTACCCTCAAGTAAATCGTATTGTGGAGGGAAAAGTGATGCAAGAACGAAATCAAGAACTTGTCAATAAATATTACGCGCGCGGTATAACCGCTAGCGAAAAAGGCGAAGTTGAACTTGCGATTGAAGACTACACCCAAGTGATAAAACTAAATCCGGACTTTGCCCAAGCGTATTATCAGCGCGGACTTGCTTACGCCAAAAAAGGCGAAATTAAACTTGCTATCGCGGATTATACCAAAGCGATAGAGATCAAACCTAATTATGCCGATGCCTATTACAATCGCGGTGGTGCATTTCTGCGCCTCGGAGAACGGGAAAAAGCCAAATCGGACATAGCAACCGCCAGAAAAATGGGGCTGAGTATCATTATCGCCTCAGATAAAATAAAACAAAACTACGACCGCGCATGGAAAACCCTCGGCAATATTTGAAGTATTTGACAATTGAGGATATTTTGTTTGTTGCCGAGGATCATGTCGGTGACTATCAATTGTTGAATGAAAATCAATTACACTATTTAATAGATGCTGTTAAGGCAAAATTTGGTGAAACAGAACTGTACCCGACTCTATTCCAAAAAGCCTCAATATATGCCCATCACATTATTACCGGACACATATTTCTGGATGGGAATAAGCGTGTTGGCATGCATTGTGCACTCCTATTTTTACTTTCAAACGATTGTTCCTTACCTCCCGATATTAATGATTCAATTATTGACCTTGGTCTTAAGATTGCCGATGGAACTATAACGGATATTAATGTAATTGCAGACCGTATACAGTCTTGGGTTCTCTAACAGACAATATTACCCGCAAATCTATCCCACCAAACCGCTTCCAGTCAGACACAAGAAACCTTTAAAAAATATATTGACAGTATTGCTTTCTGCAGTGTATGATATGTAAAGCATACACCACTATAGGAGGAAACAGATTTGGCGGCAGACATTGGACTCATCGGATTAGCAGTGATGGGCGAAAACCTCGCACTGAATATGGAAAGCAAAGGCTTTGAAGTGGCGGTCTTTAACCGCACCGTCTCACGTGTTGACGATTTCATCGCCGGTGCTGCAAACGGCAAAAACATCGCTGGCACGCATTCTATACCAGAACTGATTGAGAAACTCGACAGCCCTCGAAAAATTATCTTGATGGTAAAATCAGGGGAACCCGTCGATGCATTTATTGAACAGTTAGTCCCACACCTCTCAAAAGGCGACCTGATTATTGATGGTGGCAACTCCAATTTTAACGATACAATCCGTCGGAACACGGAGTTGGCTGAACAGGATATTCTGTTTATTGGAACGGGTATCTCTGGTGGCGAAGAAGGCGCGCTCAAAGGCCCGGCGATGATGCCGGGGGGTTCAGCGGAGGCTTACGCACTCGTGGAGCCGATCTTTACGAAGATTGCGGCGCAGGTGGACGGCACACCGTGCTGCTCTTATATCGGATCCGACGGCGCCGGACACTACGTCAAGATGGTACATAACGGCATCGAATACGGCGATATGCAACTCATCTGCGAAGCCTACTCGCTGATGCAAAACGTCTTAGGCATGAACGCCGACGAGATGCACGAGGTCTTTAGTGAATGGAATCGTGGCGAACTGAATTCTTACCTTATCGAAATCACGGCTGACATCTTCACACAACGCGATAGTAGCGGTACACCGTTTGTCGATGTCGTGTTAGACCAAGCCGGACAAAAAGGCACGGGTAAATGGACGAGCATCTCCGCCCTGGATCTCGGTATCTCCGCCCCGACTATCGCGGAGGCGGTTTTTGCGCGCTGTATCTCTGCTATCAAAAGCGAACGCGTTGCAGCTGAGAAGGTTATCCAAGGACCCATCGGCACATTCCAAGGCGACCGAAATGAAGCACTCAAGGCAATCCACGACGCGCTTTACGCCGCGAAAATCTGCTCTTATGCGCAAGGTTTCGCCTTGATGCGCGAGGCGAGCGAAGAGTTCGGATGGGACTTGGATCTCGGTCAGATTAGTCTCGGTTGGCGTGGCGGGTGCATCATCCGCGCGAAATTCCTGCATCGGATCGCCGAGGCGTTTGAGCGAAATCCTGAACTCCCCAATCTACTCCTCGATTCTTATTTCCGAGGCGTGATTGAAGCGGCGCAATCGAATTGGCGAAACGTCATTGTCACAGCCACGCAGCTCGGTGTCCCGATTCCGGCGTTCAGTTCCGCGTTAGCCTACTTCGACAGTTATCGTAACGGCAGACTTTCTGCGAATCTCATCCAATCCATGCGCGACTACTTCGGCGCGCACACCTACCACAAACTCGATGCAGATGGAAACACGATCCTCGGCAAAGATGGCGAGCCGACGGTATTCCACACCGAATGGATGCTCGACGGTCGTCCCGAAGTCACTGTTGATTAAGGAGAATTCATGGCTCAAGAAGCACAACAAGCATTATACGATTTCAAACCGCAGCACGATTTTTTTGTCGGCATCGACTCAGACGGTTGCGTTTTCAATAGTATGGAGGTCAAACACAACGACTGTTTCAGCGTGAACCTCGTCAAACATTTCGGATTGGCATCTATTTCACGGCAGGTACATCAGGCATGGGATTTCGTGAACCTCTATTCCAAGACGCGCGGCACGAACCGGTTCAAGGCGATCTTGCTGGTGTGCGATTTCTTACGCGAGATGCAACTTGTACAGAAAATGGGTGTCGCAGTGCCGGAACTTCCTTACCTGCGCGAATGGTCGGAAAGGGAAACAAAACTCGGTAACCCCGCACTGCAAACCGCAATTGATAACGCCACCGGCGCGAGACTTGACGAACTGAACCAAGTCATGGCATGGAGCCTCGGCGTGAACGAAAGCGTCGCTGAGATTGTTTATAATCTCCCCCCGTTTCCCGGCGTGCGCGAGACCTTACAACGGCTGCAGGGCAAAGCGGATGTCATTGTCGTCTCTGCGACACCGGATGAAGCACTCCAACGTGAATGGGTGGAACACGAAATTGACCCCTACGTTGCGCTCATCGCCGGACAGGAGATGGGCACGAAAACGGAACACCTCACGATTACAACGACAGACAGGTACCCCGAAAACCACGTCTTGATGCTCGGCGATTCTCCCGGCGACCTGAAAGCAGCACAAGATGTCGGGGCACTGTTTTTTCCGGTCAATCCGGGTGCTGAAGACACATCATGGCAATTGTTCCTTGATGAAGCGATGGGTAAGTTTTTCAACGGACAATACGCCGGTGTTTACGAGAATGCGTTGATTGACAAATTCCAAGAATTGTTGCCGGAAACCCCGCCGTGGCAGTGAAGGTCTCCGAATTATTTGCAGGGCTTAAATAGGGTGATGGAAAAGGACGTGAATCCTCCAACTTACTTGATCGAACCGCAAGGAAAAATTAAAATATGAAGATACTATTACAAGGACGTGTTGATGGCGAATCCCTTAAGCGACTCGAAAGTATCGTCGGTGACGAACATACTTATATTGCGCCGAGTTCGCGCGAGGAACTTATTGAAGAAGGCAAAGATGCTGAAATCTTTTTCGGTTTCTGCAGCGAGGACATTTTCCCGCATCTACCGAACATCAAATGGATCCAATCCTCCAGTGCCGGTATGGACAAGCACATGTATCCCGCGCTCCGTCAGAGTGATGTTGTCTTAACGAATGCTGCGGGATTATATGCGAAGCACGTCGCTGACCAGGCGTTCGCACTCCTGCTCGGTCTGGCGCGCGGTATCCACGAATCCGTCCGGAATCAGGACAAACACCAATGGGGCGGCCGCCGTAGCATGCCGATGATCGAGATTGACGGTTTCAAGATCGGCATCGTTGGGATGGGCGGCATCGGGATGGAGATGGCGAAACGTGCGAAAGGGTTTGATATGCACGTCATTGCTGTCGATGCCTACCGCACAGATAAACCTGATAACGTCGATGAACTGGTGGGGATGGATCAGCTCTCCAATGTGATGAGCCAGGTGGATGTCGTAATGATTGCGTGTCCGTTGACTGAAGAGACACGCGGTCTCATCAATAAGGACAACCTCTCCGTGATGCAGCCGACAGCGTTCTTTATCAACGTCGCCCGTGGACCGATTGTCAACGAACCCGACTTGATTGAGATTTTGCAGGAAGGTACAATCGCTGCTGCGGGTTTGGATGTCACTGAGATTGAGCCGCTCGCAGCAGAGAGTCCGTTATGGGACTTTGATAACGTCATCATTTCGCCGCATTCTGCGGGTGGTTCCCAGCACCGTATACGCCGTATCACTGAGTTCTTCTTAGATAACTTGGAACGGTATCTGAAGGGTGAGGAGCTGAAAAATGTTGTGAATAAGCAACTTGGATTTTAGTAGAAATATTCATTTCTTTCGTAGCCTCGATCTCATGATCGAGGCACTGCTTTTTTAACTATGATTGAATACAAAGGGCATATCGGAATCGTCAATTTTGACCCAGAAATAGACATCTTCTTACGGGGTGCCTGTAAACTTTTGTTGAGTTTTCCTTGCTAATCAAGAAGATGTTAATGTATAATTACGAAATTGAAGGGAAACTTTATGGAATACGTCGTTATTTTTGAAAAATGTGGAAACAATTATGGTGCTTATGCTCCTGACCTTCCGGGTTGTGCTGTTGTCGGGGTGACCCTGGAGGAAGTGCGGACGTTGATTGCTGAAGCTATCGCTTTTCATATTGAGGGGTTACAGGCAGCAGGAGAGGTCGTTCCGCTGCCATCAGCAAAACTACCAGTTCAGAGTGCTTCAGAAGTTTCGGCAGCACTGATCGAAGCGTCCCAATGACTCTAAACTGACGATGTTGTTTTCCACCAACCAAACGCGACCTTGGCGATAATCCTGAAATTCTACGCGAGAGACAATAGGAGTGGTAGTGAATGAAAAGG
>JAJEEK010000068.1 GCA_022821065.1 Candidatus Poribacteria bacterium | reverse complement strand
GGGCGGCTTCGGCTTTTTTGCCACCGGCTTTAATAAAATCTAAAACGCGTTTGCGTAAATCTGTTGAATATGCCATAATGGAAACATTCTATTACAAAATAAAAAAAATGTCTCTTTAATTCTAATGATCACTATAGATAACCCAGTTTCTATCTCCAATAATTTTTCTGCCTTAGGCGAGACCATATCCCAATCCCTCAATCGGAATTGAAATTCAACGCGACGATTTCGCGCCCGTTCTTCTTCATTGCGATTATATTTTTTTATCCATGCTCTAAGAGTTTGTGTGCTATTTTGTTTCCATTCCAGTTTGGTGTCATCAGAAACGATTGGTTGGGCAAAACTCCGACCATTCGCGGAGAGTAATTTTTTCAAATCCTCCTCATAATCGAAAGTGCCAAACTCTTCTCTAAATAGATATACAGCGACACTATTTGCACGACGTAGACTCAGGTCAAGATTATGATCCCAACTGCCAACGTTATCAGTATGTCCTTCTATGATTACTTGTGCAATATGTTCACTTATATCAGGATTAGCGAGTAAAACTCCTACATATTTGGGAATAAACAGACGCAAGAACTCCTTTCCTGCCTGCTTAAGTTCATCTCTGCCGAAATCAAATAAGATACCCTCCTTAACGCGAATTACACCGGTATCGGGATCAACTTCAACATCAAAGTCAGCAAGTTCCTTAAGAAGGCGACTGATTAGCAGTTTCTTAATTTGTTCACGCTCGTCAAGATGCTCTAATTGACTTTTCCTTTCTTCAATCAAATTCTCAAGTCGTAGCATAGCAAAAGAGAACAAAAGTACAAAAATAAGCATTAATCCAGCCATCAAATCACCCAGCGAAAGACTGAATGGATTTTCATCTTTGAACGTCTTAGATTTACGAACGGCTCTTCGCATTACTTTTTATCCTCGTTCTTATCTTTTAAATCTACAACAGTATCCGAGAGAACTTCAACGATTCCAAACAGTGCTTTTAATGTACTTTCCAACTGCTTGGAAAGATCTGTAAGATACGTATTAATAGACTTTCGAGTGGAAGTAGCATAGGTATTTAAACCCTTCTGGATTTCTGCAAAGATGCTCTGCAGGCCCGCGTCAATCGTTTGGAAGTGTTGAGCGAAATCGCCAAGCAATCGTTGCGATTGCTCAAACGTGCTTTGGAACTCTTGCATCGTTTCACGGTTTGCTGTAAGATATTTTTTGTTTTCTTCATTAGTTTGACGAGCACTTATTATGCTTTCATTCATTTGTTTCAACATCTCTTGACTTTTTTCTAGTGTTGCTCGCGAGTTAACAAGTTGATTATTGATAGCTTCAATCTGCTCGCCTTGCAACTGCAAAAGTGTATGTGTACTTTGCTGAATATCCTGAAGTGTTTGAATAGATTGCTGAAAAGATTTACCTATATCTGTCAATCGTTGGTTAACTTGTTTACCTGTCTGATTCGCCGTCAACTTTGACAATTCTTGTATATCATTAATGATTTGTGCCATGCCCTCGGGTAAGTCTATCAAATTTTTACTTATCCCATCAACTATTTCTATCAGAGTATCCATTTGTGCCGATGATAAATCCAAATTATGAAGTTCACGAAAAATCTCTTGTCTCCCTTGTTCCATCTCAACTTGAATATCCTTTTTTGATTCTATCACGGTCCTACTTAGGTTTTCAATGGTCGCATTCAAACGACTTAGGTTAGGTTCCAATGCCTTACTAACCGCATCAGGAACGTTACGAAGTTCTTGAACAATTTCTTGACTGTCCTCCAGGTTTTGGTCGTGGGTATCGGATATAATATTTTCCATCGCGCTTTTAATATCGCTTGCCAAATCCGTTGAAAATGATTTAAGTGCTGCTGTCTGTTGCTCAAGTTCATCTTCTTGTCGAAAAGCGATTTCTTCTTGTGTTGTTAGCGTAAACAGTTGATCGAATACACGTTGTAACTTTGCTATTGCCCGACTTAACCTATTAATGCGCCACTTTTCCAATCCATTAAATAAAAGTGAAGTCAACATTCCCCAAACGGATGTTACAAACGCTATTGATACACCCGGTAGAAGTTCTTTTATTGCCTCTTCCATTTCATTGGACGTGAGATCAAGACCAAAAAACGAGCGTAATCCCCAAACCAATCCGACAAAGGTACCAAGGATCCCGAAACCGACCAATAGGGTAGGTACACTATTCCAAAACCGAAGGTTCAAATGTTGTTCCAAAAGGCGATCTTCACTGAAGAATAGCGACGCTTCGTCCGTTTTATAGATCACCATTTGGTTTTCACCAAGTTGACGTGGAACGAGTGAGTCCTCAAACTCCTGCCAAGCCTCATTGAGTTGTCTTTTTCCTGAAAACCTCTTTTGTATAGAGAGTTTTTCGTCATCTGGAAACTCTGTTTTCAATTTCTCTAGATCCTCTGGTTGAGCGGACTTACGTTTAGGGACTTTCTCTGCAAAATCGTTAATCATGCGGTATTGCAGGAAAGTTCTTAAAAAAAAGTAAATTCCTAATAAAAGAAAGGCACCACCAATGATGTAAACAAAAAAATCTGAGATCTGGTCGTTGGGGGTTTCTTGCCATGGGAGTAGTAGTGTAAGAAATTCGTTCATATAATTGCCTTATTTACTATTTTCTGATGTTTCCTTTTGATCTACTGTCTGGTAACGGATTGTTAGGACTGGACGGACAGTTTCGTCGGTTGCTTCTTTTGAGGAGAACACGATTGGCACGCTTCCATCTTGTAAGGCGAAGAGGTAGCCGTAGTTGTAGTCGGGGTTTGCGACCCAGAAACGGACGGCATCGGTGAGGAGCTCGCTTTTGAATTCATAACGTTTGCCCGCGCCTTGGATTTCGTTTGTGCCGTCGATGCGGTGGGCGACATCCTCGGAACCGTTGTAGTCGCTCTCGTTGTCGCCGTCTATGCCTGATAGCATGGCTTGGGCGGGAGGTCTGTTCCAGGGGAGTTCGCGATGCAATGCACTGTTATAAGTGAGTTCGTTGTCTTCTGCCCGTGTTGATGTGCCTCTTCCCTCTTTCCACGGGAGCAGGACACGCCGGTAAAGGACGGTCTGCGCAGCATCGGTATCACACTGCTGGACGTGCAGGCTTATTGTCGCATCTAAGACTTGTGCCGGTTCACGGATTCCCATGTCTTCAAAAGCGTCAAACAGATCAAAGGCGACGAAAAAGACACTCCCTGTTGGATCACATAGGAGCGTCGGTTCGGCACCGGCATTGTTGTTTCGTGTTTTTCTATCTTTGTTTACCAACAGCGTGGTATCCTGGGAACCGCCGGAGAAGGTGACGGCATCGCCTGTGCCGAAGGTGATTTCGTTTACCGGGGGAAGTGTAATCACGATTCCGATTTGTAAATTTGGAAGGGTGAGACGATAGGTTTTCTCTGTTTCTAAGGGTGTTGTCATCAGTAGGACGCGGTTGCCTCGTTGATCGAGGAGTGCGTATTCTATTTCGACATCTGGCGCGATTCGGTAATTGTTGGGGTCTTCGGCGGTCTCTGCTTGCAATTGTCCGTCAAATTGCAATTGGATTGCGGTTTGGGAGAGTGCGGTAGCCGCGATCAGTTTTGGGGTGTCTGCTGCATCGGCGGCTAAGATATGGCAAAATGGCAGTAATAGAAGTATCAGAACCTTGTGTGCTGCGTTAAAATAGGTTTTCAAAATACGTCTCCAAAATTACGAATCGCGAGCGGAGCTCGCTCCTACAGAAGATTTTATCGCGAGCGTGAAGAAACACCCAAGCAAAAACACTCGCTCCTACGGTATATCTGCTGTGATAAAGACGGCGTTTAGTACATCTCGCTCCTGTTGTCCGGAGGGTTTGTTGACGACGGTGTCGTTGACGACGAAGGTGCTGGAGGAGCCGCCGTCGAGATTAATAGCTTCCGTTGCGCCGAGGTCTATGAGGATACTGGCGAGTTCATAGAGCGTTAGACCGGTGCTGTATTTCGGTTGCCGTCCGTCTGCGACGACGAGAAAGAGTTTATCGGCGTTGTAACCGAGTGCTGTTCGCGGTTCATGGCTCAGGTTTAGAGTGGGTGCGCGTTTACCCGGTGTATGCCGTTTTTCGGCGTTGTGCATCTCCGTGATCGTCTGATTAATCTCTCCATTTTTGAGGAGTCGGAGCCGTCCACCGATGGCGTGCTGGACTTTATTCCATTCGGGTGGTGAGAGAGAGAGTTTGAGCGTGCCGCTCGCGCCAGTGCTGAATTCGGAAACTGCTGGATCTCTCAAGCGTGCGTTAAACCAGAGGATTGCCCCGTCTCTCGGAATTAGACTGTTTCCGTCGCTCAGGACCTTTTCGACGCGGTAAGCGTGTTCGTAGTGAGGTGTTAATGGGAGTGGGAGTCCACTGATGACGACTTCTTTTCCTCGACGACGGTTGGTGCGTGTTGATTCACCGAGTCGGGGTGTATAAAGCGTTACTTGGCATCCGTCAAGCCGCCGCTGATTGACACATCCGAGTGATAGTGTCCGCTCGCCGATTTGGACGTTGGCTTCCATGTGTACAGCGGAACTCAAGAATTCGCCAGACTCGGTTACGCCGAAGCATGCCTCGGTGTCGGTTGGCTGCGTGATGAGTTCGCCGTCTTGGATGTGTAAATTTTCTAAGACACCGCCGTAGCCCCGCATATCCCCGAGTACACCGAAACCGCCGTTGACAGCGACAATGACGCGTCGGTCCCCGCGTTGGTTACGGCGGTTTGCCATAGAACGGACGGTCTCTTTTCCTAAGACTTGTGCGTTTGCGAGTGCGACCTCAAAGTGGAGTGTCGGTTCACTGCGTGACATTTCGGCGACGTAAAGCACACACGTTTCGACATCCCAGTTGTAACGGTAGATGTGGAGACCTGATGTAAGGTCAGGGAATAGGACCTCTTTTTCGCCACCGGCTTGTGCGATGACGGTTGTCGTTAAAAGGAGGTAGATGATGGTGCAGAGTCTATGCATTACGGAAGATTTCAACGGCGAAATAGTCAATTGGTTGTTCAATCGGTGGTCGTAGTTTCTTGACGATGAGATGCACCGCATCGACTGCGAATTGTTCTAAGATAGTGGTAGCCATTTTTTCGGCGAGTGCTTCAATGAGTTGGAACGACTGTTGCGTGCCGATCTCAACGATGCGTGAAACGACCTGGGCGTAATCAACAGTGTCTGTGAGTGCATCGGATTTACCCGGGTTGATAAGTTGACAGTGTAAAGTCGCGTCAATTTCATAATGGCCACCGACGTGTCGCTCTTCTTCTGGGACACCGTGGTGGCCGTGGAATCGAATACTTTTGAGAATAAGTTTGTCCATTTTTCGCGAAGCTTGCAAGCGAAAACTTGCTGTTAATTGTGCGAAGTTTGCTGTTAACGCTACTCTTGCGGGATTTCTCCGAAGGTATGTGCGGGTTCTATGAGGTCTTTAACCTGCTTTCCGTTATTTCCGCCGGTGTAATCAATAGCACGGATTTTCCAGTCGCTTCCATCTTTTTCGAGGGCGGAAATCAGATCGCCTTGCAGGCCGCCCCACTTGTATGCGCCGCGTAAGACGGCTTCTTTTCCTCTGCTGTCGATAGCGATGTAGGTGATGTTAACTGTCACTGCTCCTTGACGGAGTCGGAAGATACCTTCCCATGCCGAAGTTACTGCTTTCCATCCGTTGTTTCTTTCAAAAGTGCCAGCCCAGAATGTCCATGCGGTAAAAATGTCGTCTGATTCGCTTTTGAACCAAACGTCGGCAAGTATATCAACATCTTGATCGCCGTGTGCGGTAGCGTATCTGTCATAGAGTTCGCGGATGGCTTCTTCTTCAGCGGCGAAGTCTATGTTCCTTTCAAACGTTGCTGTCGGTTCTGTGGGTTGCGAAGGTGTCGTGGTTGCGGTTTCTGTCTCGGTTGATTCGGCGTCGTCATCGTCTGCACCACAGGCAATCATACCGGTGATGAGTAGCATGATGATTAGATAACAAATCGCTTTCGGTCTCATAATTTGCCTCCTGCGTTGTCTTCAAAATAGATGACTCACACTGACACAATTTCCCTTATTGTATCAGAATCGTTAATAAAAGGCAACTTAATTTTCGTTTTTCGTTTTTCGTTCTCGTTTTTCGTTTTTCAGTTTTCAGAATAAGGGTTTTTGTGTTATACTTCTTGGTGCAGTTTAGATACTGTTAACCGCTAAAAATTTTGTTGAGAGGGAACCCTTATGAACGTCACAGTTAAATATTTTGCCGTATGCCACGAGATGTTAGATAGGTCGGAAGAAGAGATGGAGCTCCCTGAAGGTGCCACTGTGAAAACGATCTTAAAGCGGCTTGAGGAAGAGTGGCCCGAGATTGCTGAGTTTTATGAAGTGATGCAAATGTCTGTTAATTGGGAATACGCTACGGAGAACACCGAACTCGTAGAGGGAGACGAGGTGGCTCTGATTCCGCCGGTAACGGGAGGTTGCGATGTTTAAGATCACGACCGAGGTTATTACAGGCGAGGAGGTGCGCGAAGCCGTAGAGGGACCGGATGCTGGTGCAGTGGTGTTGTTCTTCGGTACTGTCCGTAATAATACCGGTGGCAGACCTGTCAAATGTCTCGAATATGAAGCGTACCCACCGATGGCGGAAAAGAAGATGGCAGAAATTGCCGAGGAAGTCTCGGATAAATGGGGAATTAATCGCGTTGCTATGGCGCACCGTGTCGGAAAATTGGAGATCGGTGAGGTAAGCGTAGCAGTCGCGGTCGCATCCCCGCATCGCAAGGACGGTTTTGAAGCGTGCAAATATGCGATGGATCGCCTCAAGCAGATTGTCCCGATCTGGAAGCGCGAAGTGTGGGCAGACGACGAAGCGGAATGGGTGAAACCGGATGCCGTCTATTTTGATGCGCTTAAGCCGCGCAAAACCGCTCCACAAACTGACTAAAGATTGAAACGCCTTGTGGGAATTGGTCTAACGCCATCCACTCATCCACTGTATGCGCCTGTAGAATACTGCCAGGTCCGATAATAACAGTCTCCATGTGCTGTGCGAAGACAGCTGCATCGGTGCCATAGGCGACGGTTTGCGGTGCGGTTTCTCCAGTTATTTCGAGTGCTGCTTGGATAATCTCCGCGTCGGGTGGCGTGCGTACCGGAGGGGCATTGATATACAGATCAAATATTAGCCCGTGTCTCTCAGCTGCGTCGCGTGCGCGGTCTATCCAGAGTTGGGCGTCATCTCCTGGCATTGGACGGTAGTTGATACAACACACGCTTAACGGCGAAGTAATATTCCCTGGACACTCACCATCACTGATAGTGATATTCCAATCCGTAAAAGCTGGCGTGAATTCATCGTTGAAATACCGAGTATTGGTTGTCAATTCGTGATAAATGTCTCGCATTTCTGCGAGGAACGGAATTAACTTTAGGTTCGCGTTGTCCCCTTCGCCTGTGCTGCTGTGCGCTGCACGCCCGTGGGCTGTGGCAGTAAAGCGGACAGTCCCTTTGTGGGCATATACGGCGTGGAGTTCTGTGGGTTCACCGACGACCCCGTATTGTGGAAAACCGTGTTTTTTGAACATCTCCGATTTTTCCGCTACAGCCCTTGCTCCGAGGTAGCCTACTTCTTCATCAGCCGTAATCACGACGTAGAGTGGTGCGCCGAGTTTTGATGCTGTGTAGTGCGATGCCACTTCAATCATACAAGCGACACTGCCTTTCATATCGCAACTGCCCCTACCGTACATCTTTCCATCAACGATCCGTGCCTCAAACGGATCCATTGACCAGCCGATAGCCGGAACAGTATCTATGTGTCCGAGGAGTGCCAACCCACGTTCACCGTTCACCGGTCCTTTACGTCCGATGAGGTTTACCTTTAGCACACCTGCGGGGTCTCTGTATTCAACGCGTTCGACTTCACAATCTGCGGCTTCGAGTATTTCAGTCAGGAAATCCATGACCTCAACGTTGCTGAGCGGACTGACTGTATTATACCCAATGAGTGTTTGGGTGAGTTCTTTAACATCCATAATCAGGAATTTTACAAAAAGCGTGGAAGTTTGTCAACAAGTTTTTTGCTGGTATTCATAGGCGATGGCGGCGACTGCGACGATGGCGGCGGTTTCTGTGCGTAAAATGTTTGTGCCGAGCGTTACGGGGACGCATCCGTTCTCAATTGCGGTGCTGACCTCTTGATCGGAAAAACCGCCTTCTGGACCGACAAAGAGTGCTATGGTGGTTGCTTGTGGTGCTTTTCGTAAGACTTCTCTGATGTGCTGTGTGTGAGATGCCTGATTGGGGGCCGGGTTGAGGCATAGACGGAGTGAAAAATGATCAAGTTGGGTGATAGATGCTTGAAAGGGCTGCGGGTCGCATAACTCGGGTAACCATGCGCGTTTACACTGCTTTGTCGCAGCAATGACAACACGGTGCCAGCGTTCATATCGGTTTCGACTCGGTTTTTGTAAGGCGTATTCTGTCTGTAAGGGGATGATCTGTGTGACACCGATTTCGGTTGTCTTTTGAAGGATTAACGCCATCTTATCGTTTTTTGGAAGTCCTTGGAGGAGCGTAATTGAAGGTGGCACGCTTGGGTGAAATTCATGGCTGAGAATCCGGGCTTCACTTGCAGTTTTTTTTATCTCTGTATCAAGCACTTCTGCGATATAGACATTGCCGTGTCCATCAATAATTCGGACAGTCTCACTTTGTGTTATACGGAGGACATTGCGGAGATGGTGGTGTTCTGCGTTTGTGATGACGGCAACATCAGTGCGAATCTGAGACGGCGGAACGTAAAAGGTGTGCATCAGGCGGTACCCGTGCGTAGTTTTTCAATGACTGCCTCTGGTTGTTGGCTGCGGAAGATAGCGGTGCCGGCGACGAGAATTGTTACGCCTTCGCGGATAGCACAGGGTGCGATTTCTGTGGTTACACCGCCATCAATAGAGATGTCGAGGGGTTGCTCGAAGTTTTGGGTGATTTGATGTAACGCTGCTATTTTCTCGAATGTGCTGGGTTGGAAGGCTTGTCCACCGAATCCGGGTTCAACACTCATCGGTAGGACCAAGTCAATATCTGAGAGGTAGGGAATGACTGCCTCGGTAGGCGTTTTCGGTGAGAATGCTAAGCCGGGTTTAATACCGTGTGCCTTAATTGTTGAAATGACTTCGTTTGGTTCATCACTGCTTTCGATGTGAAACGTAATGAAATCTGCGCCTGCTTCGGCGAGTGCTTTGATGTAGCGAAGCGGGTGTGTCACCATGATATGAACGTCATAAGGGATTTCGGTTATTTGACGAACGGCAGCAATAAGGGGTGGACTGATAGCGAAGTTTGGTACAAATTCGCCGTCCATAACGTCGAAGTGAAGCATATCGGCACCGGCATCGACCATCCGTTTTACTTCATCACCAAAACGGCTGAAGTCGGCTGCGAGGAGTGAGGGTGCGATTTTAGGGTTCGGAATTTGGAGGCTCCTTCGGTGTGGGTCTATTTATAAAGTTTTTCGAGTGCTTTTTCGTCATTTTCGAGGACGATCACTTGTGTTTGCCCAAAGACATGTACACCTTTGCGTTCAAGGTCAATTTCTGCACCGGGGGCGTACAATTGATCAATTACGGTGCGTTCACCTGAATCATCAGTGATAATAATTTTGACGTGGCGTGATAGGGTTCGATTTTCTGTTTCTGTGACGTGGTACTTGAATGGGAGCAGTCTACCGACCTTTTCAACGGATTCTTGTCCGCTGATTTCGAGAAGGATGAGGTCTCCGGTTTTTACGAGTACGTTCCCTGCTGGCTTGTGTGCGATAACCGCCCCTTCAGGGATTCTCGGATGTGAGCTATATACGGTTTCAACATTGAGTCCTGCTGCTTCTAAGGCGACAAGTACTTCCGTAGCGGGTTGTTCTTGGAAATTTGGGAGTTGTATAGATTTTGGCGTTGGACCTTGGCTGACCAAAAGGTTGACAAGGGTTCCGCGTCGCTGTCCACGTCCTTCTGGTGGGGTTTGCGCGAGGACGGTATCTTGTAGATAGGTTTCGGAATGGACGCGGGCGACCTGATTTGGCTGAAAACCGGCGGTTCTGAGTGTCTCAATAGCGGCATCCTGAGATTTTCCGATAACAGAGGGGACCGGTGCCAATTCCACGCCTATGCTGACGGTGATCGTGACGGGTTGGTAGTATTTGATTCTAAAGTTCGGTTCTGGGTCTTGTGCGATGATTTCGCCTTTTGGTGCCTCACTGCTTGCCTGATGAATCTCTTTTGCGGGTCGAAGTCCGGCTTTATCGAGGATTGGGACGGCTTCATAATAGGTTTTACCGATGATGTTCGGTACAAGGACTTCTTCTGTCCGAACCCATCTTGGTACGACCACGAAAATGATTAGCACGCCGACGATACCGGACAAAATTAAGAAGTAGAGTAAAACCTTGACGACAGCAAATAGGGTATTATTAATATAGTTCATGATACTGATGCCGTTAAAAGTTGTTCACCGGTTTGAGCTTGGTATCCGTTGATAAAATCGGCTGCTTCCATAGCCTTCTTGGTTGCGGGTTGGATTTTCAACAGTTGGAGTGCGCCGTCAGATGTTGCGACGAGTAGTTTCCGTTTTTCGACGATTTCGAGTGTTCCTGGTGGGGCATCGAGCGTTTGTGGCAGCGGTTGGCAGTTGATAATCTTCAGTCTTAGATTGTCTCGAAAGAAGGTATACGCGCCGGGCCAGATTGCGGTGCCTCTGATGAGGTTGTAAATTGTTGTTGCCGGTTGATGCCAGTTGATGTCTCCGATCTCTTTTGTCAGGCGTGGTGCGTGCGTTGCCTCGGCATTTTTCTGTGGTATTGATGGGGGAGGTGTGTCTCCGGGCGTTTCGGACAGACATTTGACGAGTTGTTTGGCACCGAGTTGTGCCAATTGTTCTGTCAATGTAAAGGCAGTGTCCTCATTTTGGATCGGGATGCGGACGGCAGAAATAATATCGCCTGTATCCTCACCTGCGTCGAGTAGCATGAGTGTTACACCTGTTTCGGTTTCACCATTGATCAATGCCCACTGGATAGGTGCTGCGCCTCTGTATTTCGGTAGCAGAGACGGGTGCAAATTGATGGTTCCGCAGGGCGGGATATCCAGGACGGTCTGTGGTAAAAGTTGACCGAATGCAGCAACGACAGTTATATCGGGTGCGAGACGTTTGAGGGTGCGTACAAATTTCGGCTCTCTCACTTTTTCGGGTTGGTAAATCGGCAGTTTATGTTCCGCTGCGACGACTTTAACAGGCGGTGGCCTCAGCCGTTTTCCGCGTCCACTGGGTCGGTCGGGTTGTGTAACGACACCGATGAGTTCAAATTTGTGAGTGATGAGTTCTGTGAGTGCCGGAACGGCGAACTCACTGGTTCCCATAAAAAGAATACGCATTTTTGATTGTGAAATTCAGAAGCGGATTTGAAGGAGTGGTATCGCTAAACCGATAGTGGGTTCATTTGCCCATCTGCTGAGTCTATTGTTTAGTGAGGTTTCTCGTGACATCTCCCTGTGCCTTGCTATGTATGGGTCTGTTTTGGACAAGCGAGCAATGATTCCTTCGGGGTCTTGTTCTTCAGTTGGCGGTTCTTTGGGTTCCGGTACGCGTGGTGCAGAGCGGTCAACATTACGTGTATGTAGCCAATCCCATACGCCGATAAATAGTGACAACGAAACGGCACCGATGCCAACGATGCGATAATCCTGTGGTGTCAATTCGGGGGCGAACAAATTCTCACGATACATCTTTACACCCCTAACAGCGAGGTAACTGTGAATAGCGGTGAAGGGTAGCGAACTGAGCGTGATAATCTCAAATCGTCGTAATGCGCTTTCGCTATAGTGGGCAGAATCTTCCTCTGCGTGCGGTTCTTCCTGAAATTGTGCATTTGCTTGCGAGGTGATCCAAAACAGGAAAACCGAGCATATCAAGAGCAATCGGGTGCCAAACTTATACATAGAACGTCTCCCTAAATACAGGATTTTATGGGTGTCCACCGTATGTATGCGATTCAGCGGATATGTACTGTGGACATAAATGCATCAGGTTCCTTGGTGTTGGTTGCGATTTTGGAACAGGTAGACGATAAGCATGCCTGCTCCGATACAGACAGAAATATCAGCGACATTAAAAGTGGGCCAAAAGATTCCTTTGCTGACAATACCGAACTGAAGGAAATCAATCACTTCGCCCAAAAAGATTCTGTCAATGAAGTTTCCGACGGCACCGCCGAGTAGAAATCCGAGGGAGACCTGCATCCATCGGCTCTCCTTGAATCGGAGATAATAGGTAAAAATGAAGATCAGTGCGACAAAGGTAATAAGAATGAGCAAGAAGCGATGTCCTGCGAGTACACCGAAAGCTGCCCCGGTATTTCTGTCGTGTCGCAAGTTGAAGAAACCGGGAATAATCGGGATGATTTCAGTGATCTGTGTGATATGCGTCTGTACGAGGCGTTTGGTTCCCCAATCGAGTATTAAAATAGGGATTGCCACACAAATCAAGGGGATAACGTTTTGCCATGTGTTTGTTTTAGGTGCTTGGTTCGTATTCATCTTTGCGTGCTTCCCATTCTGTTTTTGCGTTGTCATTCTTTATGTCGGAAGGCATCGAACTGTTTGCGGTCAGCTGCGAGAGATCGTGCCAGTTTCTTTGGAAAATACTATGGTTTCCATTTACACCGTCTATAGAGGTGAGCCGATAGAAATGTTCAGCTAAAAATGGTGTTAAGGGTGCCAGTCGTTGTAGGAGTGTGGTTGTTATCTGTGAAAGCGTCATCTGTGCTGCGCGCAGCGTTTTCGTTGGTCGGGCCTCCAAGGTGTGGACATAAAATCGCAGGTCATCTTGACAGAAGTTGGTTAACATTTTCCACATTTCATGAAAATTCCCTTCTTGATATGCGTTCTGTATCTCCAGCAAAAGCTGCTCCGTAATGCTTATCGCCAGTGCATCGGTTGTTATGTTTTCTGCCTGTACTTTTCCTTCCGTTTCAATCTCCGTATGTGTTGGTGCGCTTGCGAAACCTGTTTCAATGTCGGGTTCATCAATGTCGGCGGAATGTTGTCCGTTTTTATGGACTTCCGAGTGAGCGTCGAGTAAGAATGGATAGAGATAACTGCTAATTTCATCGAAGAGTGCGTGCAGCTGCTGATATTGTATTAATTGGTTTTTGGCAAGTTCTTCAAGTCGTTCAGGTTTCATCTGTTTTGTGTTGCTGTTGGGTGTTATAGCGACGAGTCGGAGCACGTCAGCTGGATATTTGTTGAGAAACGCATCTTCAATTTGGATATCGCTATTAATTTTGGGTAATGTTTTAAGTTTTAGTTGCTTAAAGGGTTGACTTTCTTTAATAGGACGACTTCTGCTGAGTGCGGCGGAGATGACGCTGATCTCGGCGAGCCATTTTGTCCATTCATAATTGTCAATGCCTGTTTGTGGTACAAACATGATACTGGTGTGCCCGCCGAGGGGTTTCTTGAAATCGGAGTTATCAATGATTTGAAGCAGATTGGCGAAATGGCTGTCAATAAGCGTTGCTTCTTTGCGGAAGTCAGATGAATTACAGTTTGAGCATCGTGTATCGGCAGGCAAGAGTTCTTCGATGCTTAATCCGAACCAGAATTCAAAGCTACGTTGGATGGAATTACGGATGGCTGTGAGTGTGTTTTTATCGGTGAGAGGTTCATCACATTGGTCACAGAGTAGGATTGGGAGTGGCATTCCCCATTGGCGTTGTGTTGAGACTTGCAGGTCTCTGAAATTATGCACAACATTTCGGACATCACCGATACGTTTATGTTCAGTTTCGCCGTAATTATCCCAATATTCTTGTGCTTTTAGAGAATCTGCGGTATCTCGGTTTTTTGAGATAGAGAAGACCCATTTAGAGCATGGACGAAAAACGGCGAATTCCTTACAGCGGGGACAGTGGGATCCCTGCGTTTCATCGTTGTTCGTTTTTAGGAGGTATCCGTATTTTTCGAGTTGTGGAACAATAAACTTTTCGGCATCAAAGAGATATAGACCACACAATTGCCCGGCTTCTTCGGTGAATTTTCCTGTTTCATCGAAAATAGGTATGGCATTTATATTTAGCGCTTGTGCGATATCGTAGCTGAGTTGATGATGTGCTGGGTTTAGCGGGATAACGCCGGATTTTAGGGAGTGTGTTAATTCATCAGTGGTTTTTGCGACGACAGATTCGGGTATGAGTGTAATGCTTAATTCTTTTGATGGGAAGATCGGGTGTGCTACGACATATTGTGCGAGTTCGGTTGCGTCAATTTCTTTAACGAGTTCGGGTTGTGTGCTTTCCTTCGTGAGATGTTTACAATAGTGTTCAAATTGTGGTGCTGCGAAAAGTAGATATTCCTCGTTGTTTTTGGTGAGTAGGTAGGTTGTGTCGCTCGTGATTCCGAGTTCAATGGTGCCGGTTACTTCCCAGAGATGTTGTATCTGGATACAAAAGGAGACATCGACGCCAAATTCTTCCAATCCTAAGCTAAATGGGAACTTGATGTAGCCGTTCAACACGTGTGTTGGCATCCGTAAGAGGTTGGTTTCGTTCAGTGGTGCTGCGCACTTCGGGCACCATGGGCTCAATTGTGGTAGATCGTGCAGGTAGTCAGAATCACGGAGTCTGCTTATGAGTGCGATGAGTCTTGCTTCTTGGCGCGATTCGAGGGTTTTTTGCGAAGCTGCCCAATCGGCAAAAATGCCGAGTTGATGAAGTTTCTGTTTCTGGATTCCTAATTCCTGCTTGTGCCGTGCGCGACATCGTTTACGAAGGACAGAGGGTTTGAGTGGCGATTTAGATTTTGCGTCTGAGATAACACCTTCTTCAATCCAAAAGGGGTAGGTTTCCCATGCTGGCACGTGTACGACCTGATGCCCCTGCATTAGAGACGCTTTAAGGAAGATGTCTTGGCAAATTTTTCTGCAGAGTGTATCATGGGTGAGTGCATCAACAGAAGTAGGAATTTCGCGAAGGACGTAAGTTTCCGGTTGAGAGGCGTGTTGGTGCGAATTTGCGTTTGACGCGGCGCGGTCTGTAGAGGTCGTTTTCTTATTGGGGAGTGGGAAAACATTGGCATTTTCCCAAGTTTCCAGAACGGCGTTTTCTGAGGTCCGATCCATCAATTCGGGATTCTCTTCCGTTTTCTTGGTTTTACCGCGTTTACGGGTCGTATTTTTTGTGGGAGAGTCTTGTTTTCTCATATTTTAAATTATTGTCTGTAAATCGCCTGTTAATTAGGCGGTTATGTTTTTTGTGTGAGTTGCCTCTCTGTACTTTTCGGTGTATTCGTCTATTTATCATCTAAGCATCCCAGCCAGAATCTGTAAAAGAATAATTAGTATGAAAGGTGAAATGTCGATACCGAAGTTACGAGATACTGGTGCGAGTGCGTTGCGAATCGGGCTTAAAACGGGATCAACGATACGACTTGTGAACTGATAGATTTGTCTGATGCTTGAATTTTTGGTGCCGAAAACGAACCAGGAAAGCAGTGCGTTTCCGAAAACCACGAAGGCATAAATGTCAAGCAGTTGCGCGATGAACCGAGTGAAGTTATGTATAGGCATAGTTTCTGTTGTTACCTGGTCAAATTATGTGTTGCCGAGTTCTTTCGCTCGTTTTGTTGCAGCCAGAACGGCTTCAGTGAGCGTTGCCCGCAAACCTCCATGTTCTAAAGCGTGAAGTCCGGCGGCGGTTGTTCCACCGGGTGTTGTGACACGATTCTTGAGAACCGCTGGATGTTCTTGGGTTTCAGCTAACATTTTCGCTGCCCCTAAGACTGTATGGATAGCGAGTTGTTGTGCATCTGTTCGCTGTAGTCCGACATGAACACCGCCGTCGGCGAGTGCTTCGATGATAAGTGCGACATAAGCGGGTCCGCTACCACTTAATCCGGTGACAGCATCAAGGTGACGTTCCTCCATGACTAAGGAGGTTCCGCAGGCGTTGAAGATTTGCTGAGTGACTTTAAGGTGTTCGGTATTCGCTTGCGTGCCTGCTGTTAGTACAGAAATCGCAGCACCTACTGATGCGGCAATATTTGGCATCACCCGGACGATCGGTGGTGCCGTGTCGAAATAGGCTTCGAGTGTTGAGGTTGTGACACCGGCTGCGATGCTGATGAGCCATTGTGGTGTTGACAGACGGTGCGCGACTTGTGGTAGAATGCTTGGGACAGCTGCTGGTGGCACTGCAGAGAAAATAACATCCGTCTTTTCTACTAAGTTTGCGATGTCGCCTGCGTCGTTGGTGCCTTTTTCATCGCAGAGTTGCTCTACGAGGACGTTGTCTAAGTCAGTGACCCATATCTGCCGTGCGGGGAATACCACATCAGCGATACTCCGGACGACGATGCCTCCCATTTTCCCGACACCTATTACTCCTAAATTTTTAATTATTCCTTGCGGTTCGTTCATGTGGACTTACCCTTGAAGTGCCTGTCCATAGAGTCGCCCTCCATTTCATTTCGGGCTACGTTTTCGTTGGTATTTTATAGTAATAGGACTTACGCACTTTTGACTATAGTTCGTTCTATTAAATGAAATTTTTCGGAAAACACAGTCATCCGGTAACACAGGCTAACAGCCTATGGTACAAAAGATCCGCATGCGTAGGTCCTATGATGGCTATTTTAGTGAAGGTTCAAAGATCGCTCGACCGATTCTAACGAGATTGGCACCTTCTTCTATAGCGATCTCAAAATCGTTTGTCATTCCCATAGAGAGATAGCGCATGGTAACGCTTGGGAATTTTTCAGTTTCTATTTTTTCGGATAGCGATCTCAATAAAGCGAAAGCGGGACGGTTTGCCTCTGGTGAAGGACTTAACTGCCCCATTGTCATCAAACCGACGATATTCACAGTTGGATATGCTTGTAGGTCTGCCACGAATGGCAGTAGATCGTCGGCATTTAAGCCGTATTTACTTGTTTCACCGGTGGTGTTCACTTGGATGAGGACCTCTACCGGTTGTGTGCGTTCTTCGGAACGGCGTGCGATTTCTGTTAGGAGCCGTAAGCTATCGACCGAATGAATCAGCGAGAACATCTCAAGGGCTGCTTTCACCTTATTGCGTTGCAGGTGTCCGATAAGGTGCCAGTTGCATGTTTTAGGGTCGGCTATGGCATCTGTGGTGTACTTTTGCTGTGCCTCTTGTACTCGGTTTTCACCGATATTTTTGACCCCTGCTTCAAGGATTGTCTGTATTTCTGATATTGAACGTCCTTTTGTAACAGCGACGAGTTCTATTGAATCTGGTGTGCGGTTACTTCGTTCTGCTGCGCGGGCGATACGTTCGTTGACAGTGTGGAGATTATTGACAATCGGATTCAATTGTACACCTCTCGCCTTGTCTTGTGAATGTCCTCTCTTTTCTCGATAAGACTTACGCAATTTTGGGTGTAAATCGCTCTGTTAGATGAAATTTTTCGTAAAATCGAGCGTTTTGCCTCACAAACTGGGAAGTTTGTGGTACAAAAAGAGCAGTATGCGTAAGTCCTATCAATTCTAATATTAGTGCGATTATAAGTTTTGTGGGGTGTCCAGATGATCTGTTGATTGTGTATCTTCGGGTTTTAAAGGTTGATTGATATGAAAGAGTATCCCTATGATGGCGACCAGTGCGGCGATACTAATGATCCCGATACCGACTGTTATGGTATATGTTGCCTCCATATACACCTGTGTTACTTGGACTGCGCTGCTGCTTTCCTCCAGGGTTCTCTGATACCTATTAGGATGGACACCTCCGCGTACGATAAAAATAAACCCAACAATACCGATAATGATTGACAATGTTGCAAATAGGATGCGCATTTACGATTCCTTTGGTATCTACCAAATTGTCGCCTAACAGATTATTGAATCTAACAAGCTGGAACGTTCAGAGAAATTACGCTACAAATTGCAGTAGAGTTACGGCTGAGGGTGTTGCTGCAACTGAATCACTCAATTCGTTATATTGTGTGTATACTTAATGATACCATATTTTTACGGGGAATGCAAATTTTTTGGTTGTCAATGAAATGGTTGTCATCTATCGTTAATTGGCTGTCAGCCGTCAGTTTTTAGTAGGTGTGGGTATATTGATAGGATTCGTTTTTAGGGTTGAGTCTGATGAATGAGAGCATTCTGCCTGTCTGTCCGTTTTCGGCGCGGTGCGAATAAAATAGGTCGGTCCGACAGGCGGTGCAGAATTCGGATACGGAGATGGCGGTTATCGGCACCCCTATTTCGATGAGTTGGTTAACGTTAGTGGTTTGTAGACTGAGATTTCTGCCGTTGGCTACAGTGCTGCCGAATTGTTCTGTGAATTGTGTGATTAGTTCTGGGCTGACGGTATAACAGCACTTTTGGATGGAGGGTCCTAAATGAATTTGGCAGTTTTTTGGGAGTGTGCCGAAGCGGGTTTTCATTTGTGTGATGGCGTTTACGGCTATTCGTGCGAATGTCCCGCGCCACCCTGCATGGACAATACCAATCGCGGGCGTTTCAACATCTAAGACGAAAATTGGGATACAATCGGCAGTGAAGATACCTAATGCTATGGTGTGCTGTGCAGTGATAAGGGCATCTGCTTCGGGGATAGGTTCCGCGAGGGGTTGCGCTTCATCGTTGATGTGAACGACAGCAGCACTGTGACTTTGACGACAGTAGCGCAGATCCGTCAAACCGGTTTCTTGGAAGAGGATTTTTTTGTTTGTCTCGACTGCGTTTGGGTCGTCATTGACATGATCGCCAAGATTCAGGGAGGTGTAAGGTGCGCGGCTGACACCACCGTGGCGTAGACTAATCCCCGCGGTGACGGTACCGGATGCCTGAAGTTCCTGAATTGGGTGGTAGATATTCACGATTTATAATCTTCTCTTGGTGGACTAAAGATGTCAAGAGCGACAGCGGGTTCATCGAAGGCTTTCGCGCTGTGCTGGACGTTGGACGGAATGAGGTAAGCGTCCCCTTTTTTAAGGTTTCGGGAATCGCCGTCAATGGTGAGTTCAAATGTTCCTTCGAGAACCATTCCCATCTGTTCGTGCGGATGGCTGTGTTCGGCGACGATGCTATGCGGTTTTAGGGTAACGAAGGACATCATCAGTTTTTCGCCGTGAAGGGTACGGATGCTGGCACCGTCAAAGATATCTTTTTCTTGCTGTTCATCAATCACAAAAAATGGCATCGGTTATAGGTGTCTCCTGTCGGTGAATATGCGGTTTTGTTACGGAAACGGGATGTCTGGTGTTGATGGTTCGACGTAGAGGAGGCGTTTACAGCTTGCGCAGTAAACGAGTTTCTCATATTTTTGTGCCTCCTTGACGGTCTGTGGTTGAATAGCCATTCGGCAGCTGCTGCAGGTGCCTTTTTTGCCGAGTGCGACGAAACCTGCTTTCGTTCGTGCTGCGCCGGATCGGCTTGCCAGTTGTGCTTTCATCCACCGGTGGTACTCGTCTCTGAGGGCTTTATCGATTTTGGGTAGAAACGCTTTTCGTGCTTTCATTTTTTCATCGCGTTCTGCTTCCAATGTCTGCAGTTCGTGTTGAAGTTGTTCGGTATCGGTATTGGCTACCTCTTTTTCTTGCTGGACCTTGGCTTCAAGTTCTGCCAATTCCTCTTTCAAACGATCGTGGTCTTCCATGAGGTTCAGGAGAACGTCTTCGGTGTCTGCGTCTTTTTCGTCTAAGAATTCGATCTGTCGTTCCAAGGCGGTATAAGCCTCGTTGGATGTAACGGATCGTTGTTCGTTTACATATTTTTCGCGTTGGTCTGCATTCATTTCGAGTTCAGCATTTTTGGCGCGTTGCCCTTTTTCGACTTCTGCGAGTTCAGCGGATTTCGCTGCGGTCTCTTCTTCGGACTTGGTAACCCCCGCCTCTAATTGCGCAATCTGACGTGGGATATCTTGAAGTTTTTGGTGGATTGACAACAGTTCCGAGTCGCGTTGCTGTAGTTGGTAGAGTAGCGCGAGCTGCTGTCTTAAAGATTCGTTAGCCATACGCTTCTGACTCCTTTTCGACGAGGTAGGCAAAGAAAATGCCGAGTTGGTATAATATAAAGAGCGGTATCGCCATCAGTAGCATTGACGTGGGGTCCGCGGGTGTCAATAGTGCGGACATAACACAGATACCCAATAGAGCAAAGCTCTGTTTTTCTCGAAAGCCGCGTGCGTTAATAACGCCGATACGCGATAAAAATGCCATCACGATCGGTAGCTCGAAGGCGAGGCCGAACCCTAAGATTAATTGTGTGATGAAGTTGATATAAAGTTGTAAATCCCACATATTCGGCATATCGGGAAACAGTTCTGCGGAGAATTGTAGGACGACGGGCGTGACAATAAAATAGGCGAAGGCGGCACCGAGGATAAAGAATGTGACGATAATCAGAAAGAGCGGGACAGCGAATCGGCGTTCCTGACGGTTCAACGCTGGAAAAACGAATGCCCAGACCTGATAAATGATTATCGGGAGTGCGAGCAGAATGCCGGTGGTAATCCCTAATTTCAAGAACGCCATGATAGCCTCTACGGGTCCAATTTTCATGAGTTCAGCGTTGACGTTGGAAGTTCCGGCGCGCATCGTAATTGCGAAGAACCCCCATATTGATCCCTCCGAACCGATGGTCGCGTCAATAGCGTTTGCGATCAACGTGTTCATGGAGGTTCCGAGTGGGAACATAATCACCTTCTCAATGGGTTTGCTGAAGGATAAACTCAAGACGGTAAACACGCCGATTGCGATAGCAGAGATGATAATCCGTCGCCGGAGTTCTTCGAGATGCTCCCAGAAGGTCATTGCGACATCGGTTGATTCCGTAGCTTCATTAGATTCCATCATCATGATAGTACAGGTCGTTCGTCCGTTTGCGATTAAGAGGTTTTCGGTGGCTTGGTGCCCGGTTCTGTGCCCTTACTAACTTCATCTGCTGGCTTGATATTCGGTTGTGTGTCCCTATCGATTTCATCTGCTGCCTTTGTGAGTTCATCTTGGAGTTCGGTGCCGGCACTCTTAAATTCTCGGATCGCTTTTCCGAGTGAACGTCCCATTTCTGGTAATTTTTTGGGTCCGAAAACGACAAGCGCAATCACAAGGATTACAAAGATTTCCATTCCGCCTATTCCCATGTTCTTCAGTCCTCCTTATAATGATATGTGGCAGTCTGTGGCCATTTATAGTATATCACGGAATGAATCTATTTGCAATTATTTTTTGGTTAATAGTTTTCAGTTGTCAGTACGGCGACTACGTCGCCTTTCAGTTGTCAGCATTCAGGCTTGTCCGTTTATTTTTTGATAGGGTGGAAAGAATGGAAGGCAGTGGTGTAAAATTTCATAGTTGTCATAGTAAATCGGGGTACTATAAAATTTGTGAAATGCTTTGAACGGACGCTATGGGTGGGTTTTTGGCAATTTTTGTAAGCGTTTTTCCGTAATGTTCTGTAGTAAAAAGCGGAATAGAAAGACGCGTTCGGCTGCTGTGATCTTTATCCTAAAGGCACTTTAATTTTTTTTGTACGCAAAAATCTGTGTTGTACTTTTTCTGCGATGGGTTAGGATCTGTCGGTTCCGGTTCGGGGTGCGATCGCAGGTATCCGCTATAACGAGTTGTTATTCTTCAGATCGGTTCGACGCAATCCAGTCGAGTGCCTTTTTTTGCATGTCCACTGCTTGTGTCAACTTGCCAACGAGTTGCTCCAGTTCCGCAATCCGTTCCGTAGCGGCATCGGGTTGCTTACGGTTGGGTTCAAAGGCGGTGGCCACGTTTTCAAGGAATTGGCGTTTCCATTGTGAGAGTTGTTCTTCGGTGATGTTATGTCGGCGACAGAGTTCTGCTTCGGAGCTTTCGACGTTGAGTGCTTCAATAACGACTTTCGCTTTAAACTCGGCGGTGAATCTTCTGCGTTTTCGTTTGGTACTCATCGCATGCTCCTTTCTATGAGGTTGTTATTGTCGCGTGATCTTGGTTTGGCGTGCGGTCTAAATTCTCGATGGCAGTGCAACTTCTAAGTCTTGGTTATTTTTTGATATAGGTTCAGTTTTGCTAAGCACAGGCGGCATCTCGGTTTCAAGATCAAGACTTTCACCCGGGGTTGGAAGCATATCCTCAGAAATCTGATTTGATTGGATAAAATCTACCTGGACTGAAGCATATTGATCGTATGGTACTTTTACTTGAATG
>JAJEEK010000030.1 GCA_022821065.1 Candidatus Poribacteria bacterium | reverse complement strand
CGTCGGATGCATAACACAAGTCCAGTACCGAATCGTTTTTGCTTCATCTGAGGATGCTGCCATTGCCGAGTGGCCGGCATGCTCATCCATGCTTGCCATGTCCTCTGATGTTGTTTGAGGTTTTTCAGTCGAGGCATGGTCGGCGTGTTCATCCATGCCCGCCATCGTCTTCTCCGGTATTGTTTCAGATTGTTCACCAACATGCTGCTCTATTTTAGTTTTCTCTTGCTGACCACAACCGAATATGAATAGCACAGCCATCATCAATGTGGCTACGAGGCAGAAATTTTTAAACATTTTGTGAGCTCCTTTTTAATCTAAGACGACTCTCAACTTAGACAGAAAGCGTTGTGGAACGAAGTGGAACAACGTACAGAGTTAAAAAATTAAAAATCTCGGATGAATGGTTGTTTGGGCAACATCATGCCAACTGCCTGCTCTAACTGCGCGAGATGTTGGCGATAATCTCGTAACGCCCGTTGCTCTTGAATCCTCAAACTTCACAAAGTACGCTGGGCATCAAGAAAACTCAAAAAATCAATTTGCGCTGCTTTATAGGCTGTATTCGCGGCATCCAACGCTTGTTGTGCTTGCGGAAGCAGCGTCTGGCGATAGAGGCGAATACTCCGATTTGCCGTTTCCATTCCAAAATGATGCTTTTTGACAACAAAATGGAGACTGTTCTCAAGGTCTTTAATCTTATACGCCATCGCCTCAATTTTCACATCCATTTCACGGATGTAGGAATCTCGGTGTCCGAACCACGCTGTATTTGTCGGATTTAATGTGCGTTGCGTCATAAAAGTCATCGGTATCTTTTGTGTGTGTTTCAAGTCTGCCATGCTCCGGTTTTCAAAGTAACTTGCTCCGAGGGTCGGGTCAGGATACGTCATCTGTTTTGCCATTTTCACAACTAAACCCATTTTACTGATTACCAACTTCTGCTTTTGGATTTCTTGACGCTTCTGAACTGCTAATTCATACAACTCAGCCAGAGTAGATATAACACGTTCCTCTTCAATTGGCATAGGAACCCCTAATGGCAAATCCGCTGAAGCGTTCAATAACGTATTCAGACGTGCAATGATCGTTTCGCGTTGTTCTTCAAGTGTAATAATCACATTTGCCAACTTTGATAACTCCACCTGCGCCATAATGACACTCGAATATTTTCCCTGTCCGACACGAAACTTTGTCTGGGCAATGGCAATCATCTGCTGTAGTAATTTCCGATTTTCTTCGTTAATACGGGTCGCCTCAACGACAAATAGATAATCGTAGTAAGCTAACCTGATTTCGGTCACCAGATCCCGCAGGGCGATTTCAAACTCTTTTTGCGCAATTAGCACATCTTCAGTAATAATCTGTCCTTTCAACGCTAAGGCATCCGGAAACGGGAATTCCATTGCCATCATCTCTTTATGGGGCATCGGTCCAACTTTCGTATCGAGTTGTTTCGTGAAAGCGTTATACTGACGTAGCACATTCTCTAAATAGACAGATTGCGGATATTGCTCTAGGACCGCCCGAATTTTTTCACGGGCAGATTTCAGCCCTGTACTCCATTCGTATCCAAGTCCAATAAGGAGTTCCAACGTGATTGGTTCAGCAAGCCGAGACCTTGAGGCTTCAGGGGACGCTGCCAATTGCCGATGTGCTTTCATAGTGTCTGTTGAAAGATCGTAAAAGAGATTCGATATCGGTGTTTCACTTTCTAATTGTGCTTGCCACTGTTTTTGGTATTTTAGGACCTTTTCTTCAATCTCGCTGAGAAACGGGTCTGGTTCTACAATCGGTTCACTTTCAGTATTGGCAACCTTTTTTTTCACTTCCGTATAGTAATATGCTGGTGGTTGGACCTCAGTGCTACGCAATTCTTGATACGTTTCCAGTTGACGGTTCGCACACCCACCTATCAGAACAGTGAAAATTACGAAGCTGACGGCCAGTAACCAGTAACCAGTAACCAGTAACCAGTTAAAGAGTGCTTCGGTTAACCTGAAGTTGTCTTTTCTGGAAACTGGAAACTGGAAACTGGAAACTTCTTTGGTAAACAGGTTTTTTAATTTGCTTCTACTGCACAGGACGTAAATCATCGATCTTTCCCCCCACAAGCTGTTCCAATCGTGCAACATTCTGTTGATAGTCTGCGATTGCGCGCAGGCGAGCGAGATTAAAATTCAACCAAACGCTTTGCGTCTCAAGGAACCCTGTAATGCTCTTGGGACCTTCCTGATGCCAAGTCTCAGCAACTTCAATTGCAGCCCCCGCTTGTGGAATGAGCGTAGTTTCATAGAGTTCTACAAGGCGTCGCGCGTTTTCAAGACGAAAATAAATTTTTCGGAGAGCCACCTTTGTGTCATCCGCTAAGGCGAGCTTGTTTGCCGTAGAAGCCTCACGGTTTTGCTGCGCCTCCCGGACCTTGCTACTGTTCTTCAAACTCGACCACGGAATTGTTACACCGATACCGATTGTAAACGGATCTTTACCACTGTCAGGGGCATCTATCATCAATGCTTTACCAGTTTCTATTGCCATCAAATCAAATTTAAGCATCGGCTTGGTCTGGAGTTCTGCTAAGGCAATCCCTTCGGTGGCTTTCTCAACCTCCAACGCCGCGATTTGCAACTCCTGCCGTTTTGATAACGCCTGTTTTTCCACATCGGCTAACGGTACATCAAGCAGTTCATAAGGCACCGGGACGGTTACACCCAGTGGTGTTGATGAAGGAATAGACAGTACCGCATTAATGTTAGCATGCGCAACGAGTTGCAATTCTTCTAACAGGATAAGGTCGTACCCCAACTGCGCGAGTTGGCTTTGTGCCTTCAGCACATCATTGAGTGCGACTTTCCCTTCGGCATACCGCGCTGTGGCAATTGCGAGAATAGAAGCGACCAGTTCGTGATTTTGTTGCGTCAATTCGATTGCCCGCTGGAGATACACCAATTCGTGGTAACTCAGTTTCAGTTCAACAATGAGATCACGTATCACTTGCTCATGCTTCACACGCGCAATTTCAACCGCCTTTTTGACGACCTCACCGGCTGCATCAAGGGTCCCAGGATATGGAAAGGTCTGTGAAAAACTGAGCCGATGGCGTTGCGGTCCGACCCGTGTCTCCACATTTCGCAGATAATAACCGTACATCAACATCGGATCGGGCAACGCTGTCATTTGTGGGTACTGTTCAACTGTTGCCTGCCACCGGGCCTTTGCAGCTCTAACTTTTGGATTCCGTTCAACAGCAACCTGAATGAGGTGCGGCAGCTCAAGCGTTTCGGCAAATAGAGCCTTTACATCGGTAGTTCTCTCTGACGTTGAGGCTTCTTGGGTCATCCCTCGCGCTTCTCTTGGCACCAAAGCATTTAGCACTATCACACTTCCGATAACAACTAATACCATCTGGTATAGTAAACTAAGTCCACGCATTGTTTTCTCCTTAAAGCGAGTACGCAGTTATAAGTTATAAGTTAAGAACTGTCCGTCAGAGATCTCTTAACCTACCACTTATAACCAAAAGGCGTACTCGCCGTACTGTTAACTGCGTACTCGCTAAAGCGAAATCTTAAGAGCTGGACTTGTTACGCGAATGCGAACCTCATGTTCTTCGCCTTTTGGCATAGCAATGAACCCAGCGTAGGTGTGCGTCATTTTGCTATATTTCAGCAGTGCCATCCTCGTTTCCGCTTCGGTATTGGTAACTTGAACGGCGACTTTAACATCACCTAACGCGATCTCCGCGTGCTCTTGGGTCGGATACACACTAATATAGTGCGTCTTCCCCTTAATCTCATCCGCTTTTACCATGCCTCCCATTCCCATGTGAGACATCATATTTTTGTACGCATCGACGGTTAATACATTGAAATCGAACGCCAAATTTCCCACTGAAATTGTTTGGAGGAACTTATCTGGATTCGCTTTGAACATCTCCGCCTGCATGTCGTTACAGAAATAGTAGGCTTTCCCATTCTGTTCAACTTTGACCATTGCTGCGGGCTTCATCATCATACCGTCAACGGCGCAACGCACTTTGTCATTAGCAGCTGCGTGCTCGCTGTGTTGATGGCCTCCATGCCCTTTGTGCGCGTCCTCTGCCTTAAGTGAAAAGATTGAGAACAGGAGCGCGACTGCGATTGCCAAGAAAGATGCGACGATTCGCCGCGTTAATTTCGTTTTCATGTTTTTCTCCTTTTTTATTTCAAATTTGGAAAATGTGTTAACAGACGGAGATAACACACCAGATAACAGAACCCAAATGACACTTGTTAGTTTAGTTAGCATAATATGCCAACGGTTATTATCGCCACGCAATATAGGTCGGCGAATTTCTACGTAGAACGAATCGAAATTCTGAGATTGTATGATGACATCAAATCAAAACACATAGGATGTCGTTAAAGAGACCAAATTGCCGAATTCAATCGCATCGCTTTCAGCGTAAAGGGTTTTTTGCGTCAACGGGAACATGACGTTCGCAGATACGGCAATACCCTCCAGCGTTGCTAAGGACATACCGAATGCCGCCATGCTGTAACGCAAACCGGTATTGATATCGCGTTCGCCTCCCCAAGCGGCAGCGGATTGATAAAATCCGAGATAGTTCCCGCTAAATGAAAGCCAATCGAAAAGACGATACGTAAATCCAGTTGTCAAGCCTAACTCCGCTGATCCTCGATACGTCTTGCTGTTTTCGTAGAACGGCAACATGCCACGTGCGGACGCAGTAATTATCAAACCTCGGTAAAGCGGCAAATTGTACTGCAAATTGGCAATCGGGTTAAAAGTACCGGTACCGAACTGAATATGGAGGTGTTCAATACCAGCATCCCCAAGTTCCCACGGATTTTCTTCGGTTTTGCCGATCGGAATCGTTGTACCTAACCGAGCCGACAGGACATCATTTGTTTTAAGGAGCCCACGAACTTTATACCCGAATAACAGATCCGCATCCGAGAAGCCGGTATAGGTCTCATTTCGGTGATGGAGGTCTCGGCTCCGCAAGATGGCTTGCTCATCTTCAGGACTCACCGGATCAATCCATTCAATGCTCGCTTCTTGGTTCCTGACAGCATACGGAACAGTCGCCTGCAGTGACCATCGATCACTCAGCAGGTATTGTAACGCGATATCAACCCGATAAGTACTCAGTGCTACGTGGTGCCGATGCAACGGCGCATCCACAACTTCGCCGGTTGTTGAAATTCCTCTGGATTCAAGATGCCCGCCTTGTGCATCAGGGGATACTAACATATTGACATTAACGCGAAATTGATCAATCTCTTTTGAAGTCAAACTGACTTCGTTCATCATACCGCTCGGCGGTAAGACGGGGTTGCTTCAAGCAGGACAACTCTCTTGTGCAAATCCGAAAGAAATAAAGAAACAATTGAGCAGCATCGCCTGTAAAAACAGGTATTTTTTCATAATTTTTAATCTTCCAAAATATAGTGTAGCGCAGCGAGGAACAAACAAGTCCACGCGGCAGGTCTATTGGCAATTTTCTATGGCGCAAACCTTTAGAAGAAAAGAACGCCAAGAAAAACAAAATATCTAAAAGTGTAGAAAATAAAAGGTAAGTGTCTACTTAGAGAAATCCTTGTGGATTCACTTAACACTAAATAGATGGGGGACCGCGGTGCGTCAGGGAGTGATCTGGGAAAAGTGTAGAAATTAAAAGGATGGAATGAACCGTATTAAACGCTTCCTGTGGGGCAACAGGTAGAGTCGCAGAAATAGGAAGAACCGAAACGATAGACTGTCCAACCACTTCACGGGATTCAGAAGTGTTGGGTCTATCATCAGGAACAACAAAGGCTACATGCGTTGCGCAGCACGTTTTACCACTATCTGATGAATTTTCGGTATCCGCTGTCGTATTTGTTTGCGGATTCTGGCAGCAGGTCGCGCGGGTCTCAGTATCCGCGTGTACTATATCTTGCGGCGCGTCGTGGCACAACTTTTCTTCAAAAGTCGCGCACAGGAGTGGACACACCGAATAGACGTACAATAATCCTACAAGTAGGATAAGAACCCGCTTATGTTTTTTGAACACTGTTTAATAGACTCCGTTGTTTCACGAGAAAATGGAAACTAAACAAATACTTTAGTGTATTATACACCAAAATCCAAAAAAGTTGCAAGAAAAATGAATTTGTCAGAATTATACACCAATCCCGTTTTTTCATGAATGTTTTTGTGTAATGAAAAACAAAACATATTACAACAAATATATAGAGAATTTAGGTACTACAAACATTGGTACGGGCGCGTTGGATGTACCGGCAACTTTAGAACTTAGGTTGCCTTTTAACGCGAAATGATATATACTATTAGCAAACCGCAGGTTAAAACTAATATTCTGAGGTGTCGCGCGCCACTTTCTATGACAACAGCGACGGAGGCAAATATCATGGCATATATCAAGGTTCCGAAAGCGTGGGAGATCCCCGAAAATCAGACGACCCCTGAATCAGACTATATCAACCGCCGGAAATTCATCAAAAATTTGGGATTAGGGAGTGCCGGTGCTTTGCTGTTTTCCAGCACAAACGCCTGTGCACAAGGGAGCGCGCTTGAGAAACAGTTAGAACCGTTCCGTTCACAAACGCTTGACGCAAAAAAAAATGAAAACTTCACTGTCGAAAGACAGATAACCGACGAAATCGTTGCCGCTACCTACAACAATTATTACGAATTCACGACTTCTAAAAGCACTGTTTGGAAGCGAGTCGAAAAATTTAAAACGCGACCTTGGGAGATCGAAGTCTCAGGATTCGTTGAAAAACCGATGACCCTGGATATAGATGATCTCATCAAACAGATGCCGATTGAAGAGCGGGTTTATCGGTTCCGTTGTGTCGAAGCGTGGGCAATGGTGGTACCTTGGATCGGTTTTCCGATGAAAGCGTTGCTTGAGAAAGTACAACCGAAATCCGAAGCCAAATATGTCCGTATGCTCACATTCTTAGATCCCGAGATGGCACCACAGCAAAACGATTTCCGACTCCCGTGGCCCTATTATGAAGGGCTTACACTCGCTGAAGCGATGAACGACCTGACCTTGCTCACTGTCGGTATCTATGGACATGTTTTACCACCGCAACACGGCGCACCTATCCGACTCATCGTGCCTTGGAAGTACGGCTTTAAAAGTATCAAATCTGTCGTCAGTATTGAACTAACGGACAAAAAACCGCGCACTTTTTGGAACACACTCGTCCCAAGAGAGTACGACTTTGAGGCAAACGTGAACCCGAATGTCCCACACCCACGATGGTCACAAGCCAGCGAGCGGATGATCGGAACCGGTGAGAGGCTCCCAACGCTGATCTACAACGGTTACGGAGAGGCTGTCGCACACCTTTATAAATAGTGCCGGAGGAACACATGAATAAAAAACAGACAACTGCGGAAACTTTTCTATATCTGATGGGTCTGGTTTCACTGCTAATATTATGCACAGGATGTAAGAATCTATCTGCGCTTCTCCCTGATGACGCGCCAAACGAACCTGAACCTGTCTCCATTGATACACACATTGTCTCGGCAAATACGCGATTCGGTTTTGACCTATTCAATGAAATTCGCCAGACAGAACAAGACAAAAATATCTTCATCTCGCCGTTGAGTGTCTCCATCGCCTTAGCCATGGCGTTGAACGGTGCCGCAGGCGAAACCGAACAGGCGATGACCAACACGATGCACCTCCAAGGCGTTGACTCCGAATCCATTAACGTCGGTTACGCGGGGTTGCGAGGCGCGCTTCAAACATCTAACCCAAAAGTGACACTCACGATAGCCAACTCACTCTGGGCACGCCAAGGTGTTCCGTTCAAACAGGATTTCCTCCAACGAAACACTGAATACTTCGGCGCGGAAATCGCAACACTCGATTTCATGGACCCGAATACCCTAATAACGATTAATCAATGGGTAAACACCAACACAAACGGCAAAATCCCAAAAATCCTTGATGAAATCAACGACGATTTGGTGCTATTTCTGATTAACGCCATCTATTTCAAAGGGACGTGGCAGACAGAGTTCGACCCAGCACACACGCGGGACGGAACTTTCCATCTCGCAACCGGTGGCGAAAAACAGGTACCGATGATGACGCGGTCGGGGGATTATTCATACTACGAAACCCCTGACGCAAAGTTCCAAGCAATTAGCATCCCTTACGACGATGGACGGATGAGCATGTACGTCTTCCTTCCGTATCGCGAATCTGACCTCAACACTTTTTTAGATAACCTAAACAGCGCGAATTGGGAAGATTGGATATCGCAGTTTCGCGAACAAGAGATATTCCTCAGTATGCCCAAATTCAAGTTGGAATATGAAAAGACTCTTAACAATCCTCTGCAGGCACTCGGTATGGAAACCGCGTTTGCCCCTGGTCGCGCAGATTTCAGTCGGATGGCAGATTTAGAGGCTTTGGGTAAAAACCTGTATATCGGAGAAGTGCTTCATAAAGCCGTCGTTGAAGTCAATGAAGAGGGATCCGAAGCTGCGGCAGTAACCAGTATCGGGATTCGCGCAACCAGCGCACCACCAGAATTTATTGCAAACCGTCCGTTCTTTTTCGCGATTCGTGACAACGAGACACAGACTGTCCTATTTATGGGCACTGTTGTGGATCCTTAGATCGTAACCTATGAAAATCTTTGTTTTTTTTCTTTTCCTGCTGCCCATATTTTCGGCAACCGCTACATGGGAATCGGCGGAAAGCACCCACTTCCGGGTCTACTATCGAGACGGCACGGTGGATCCAATGCCCATTCTTCAAAGTGCAGAAGATTTCTATGCCGAACTGCCGGAGTTGACAAACCGTATGCCAGCAGGAATGATTGACATCTGGGTCTGCGACACGCAAAAGGATTTTCAGGCTTCCGTTCACGCCCCGATTCAGGATTGGGCGGTTGGGTGCGCTTTTCCGCTGAGTCGACGAATCGTTATCCAAAATCCAAAACATATAGCCCTTGCGAAATTGCAACTAACGCAAGTCCTGCGCCACGAGATTGCACATGTCCTCTTCGGGCAGTGTACCCGCAAAGCCGTCAGAGAAATCCCACTGTGGTTTATAGAAGGCATCGCGATCTACCTCGCTGATGAATGGGTACCAATCCGACACGAGACCTTACTAAAACATATTTTCTCAAAATCTATCCTGCCGCTCCACCAGTTAGCAGGAAGCTTTCCATCTTCGCACGCCGGCGCAGATTTGGCGTATGCACAAAGCCAAGACGCACTCCGTTGGTTAGTTGAAGTTAAAGGCAGAGATGTGCTGTTCGCAATTATCTCGGAACTCCAAGCAGGTAGCAACTTCGAGGCAGCTTTTGAAACTATAGTTGGATGGGACCTTGCTACTTATGATACGCTTTGGCGCGAGTCATTATCAGCACGCTACCGATGGGCATCTCTCTTCTCTAATTCCTACTTTTTCTGGGGCGGACTCGGTGGACTTGCACTCCTCGGTTATCTCGTCTGTCGGAACCGCAGGCAGCGACACCTCGATAAACTCGCGCAACAGGAAGAGACCATAGACGCATTTTTCAGGACTTAGCACCGATGAACATCTCCATTATTTCTGCTGCTTTCTGCCTCATCTGCTTCACCGCCGTAGCGATAGCAGTCCCTAAACAGATCGCGCAGTACCCAGACAAACTCACACGAGACGGACAGGTCGTTATCCTACCCGACCACGGCACTATCTATATCGTTTCCGATCTGCATGCAGATTGGAACGATTTCAACCAGTGGTTACAACTCACAAACCTCGTTGCGCGGATTCAAGCAGGTGAAGACGTTTACGGGTTGATACTCGGGGATGCCGTTGACTACAAACCCGACGAACCAAGGCACCCGCCTTACGGCGATATACAAATCATTGACACGATCATAGGACTCCGAAAACAACTCGGTGAGAAGGGCAGCAGACTCATCTATATCCGAGGGAACCACGAATTTGCCGCCGCAGATGCTTATGCGATGCTTAAGAGACAGGGGATGACGATAGAAAATAGGGATCAATTCATCCGTTCTTTGTACGATAGTCCACTCGGTGCCTACTATGAACAGTTCAATTTTATTGAGCGGATGACAGATACACACTATGAATTCCTTACGAACCTGCCGACGGTTATTATCGGAAAAAACGGTTTCGTCGGCATACACGCTGGTCCACCGCGTACTATCAGGCATCTCGCAGATCTCATCGACCCGAGTCCGAAAACGCTCGACGAAATTCTCTGGCATCGTCCTGCTATTGCGGCGAGCGGCGGATATACCTTAAAACATATTGACAAATTTCTCAAAGCCGTCCACGCGAACCTTCTTATCGTTGGACACACGCCGATTCAATATTTTCCTGCCAAAAACGTCAGAGACGGTATCGCCACATTCGGGGATAAACAACTCATCTTTTCAACGGGCTACAGTGGGTTACCGGGAGTGCCAACTTATATTCAAATCAATTTGGCAGAAACGTATCCGTCCGTACATACCTTAAAGTTAGGGGTCAATATTCATCACCTCTACGATCAGACGGAAAAACCACAAACGGACTAAAAGACACACCATGCGACCTCTCATTTACATCATGACACCTGTACTGATTCTCACTATTCTTCTCGCTTCTCGCTTTATAACGTGGGACGCGATAAAAGGTGTGGACCGACAAGCACAGATATACGTTCAAGAGGGAACCGTATCGCTCAGAGCATGGAAACTCCCGCAAGCGATCAAAGCGTTTACGCGTGCGATTGAAATTGAGCCGAGATATGCCGAAGCCTATGTGAAGCGTGGACTCGCTTACTACCGTTCTCAACAGTACGAAACCGCTATCGCAGATTACACGGAAACATTAAAACTTAAAAGGTATCAAGCCGATGCTTATGCAAGCCGAGGTGATGCCTACCAATCGTTAGGCAACATGCAGCGCGCTATTGCAGACTACTCCGCTTCACTGAAGAGGAGGCGCAGCACCACCGTTATACAGAAACGCGCAGAATCCTACTTCAAACATGGAGAGGTTCAAAAAGCACTCGACGACTACGATGATCTGATTAAAAGGAAACCCACGGCGATGGCATATTACGGACGCGGTAACGTTTATCTACAAATCACCATTCGAGGTGATGAGAACCGTTTAAAACTCGCACTATCAGACCTTGATCAGGCAATCGCGCTCGAACCGCGTTTGGAGAGGGCATACATCTGCCGAGCACAGGTCCACGCAAAGTTCGGGGATCAGACATTAGCAAACCGAGACTACAATCACGCTATCAAACTCTTGACAGATGCAATCCAGAAATACCTGATACTAACACTCATAAAAAACATAGACGCGTTTTGAGTTTTTTCTTGAAAAAATCCGAAAATTGTGATATACTTTAATTTAATTTGTGTGGTCCGATCACACTAATTAGGCACTTTTGACTACCGTCGGTTCTGTTCGCTGAGATTTTTTCGGAAAACACAACATTATAGTGCCACAGGAGACCAACAGTCTATGCTACAAAAGAGCAGCAGGCGTAACTCCTAAAGTTAAAAACTTAGGTTCATTTTCGATTCTTTAACAGGAGGCTAATAAGATCAATATGACCGGAGATGCATTGGGTTTAATCGAAACAAGAGGTTTGGTTGGCAGTATTGAAGCTGCGGACGCGATGGTGAAAGCAGCGAATGTCCAACTCGTCGGCTACGAACAGGTCGGCGGTGGTTACGTGACTGTTATGGTCCGCGGTGATGTCGGCGCAGTGAAAGCCGCAACGGATGCTGGTGCTGAAGCTGCCGCACGTGTCGGCGAAGTCGTCTCTGTACATGTGATTCCACGCCCACACGCTGAAGTTGAAACCATTTTAAAGAAAGCGTAAACTGTTCATCTTGCCTAAAAACTTTCGGAATAACCTAACAAAAAAGGCGAATCACAGATGCCAGACCGTGAACTTGTAGAACTGATTACCCGCCGTGTTGTGAACAGACTGACGACAGATCAAGCCTGCAGTGGTTGTGCTTTGAGAAGTTGCGACCCGGGAAACCGGGCATGTGATGCCGTTACGCAGCAACAGCAGATTCCCGTTGGTGTTTCAGCACGACATGCCCACGTAACACAAGAACATCTTGAGATCCTTTATGGTGCTGGACACCAACTCACCGTCTACGCACCGCTCTATCAACCCGGAGCGTTCGCAGCGAATGAAACATTGACCGTCGTCGGAAAACGGATGCGCGCGATTGAAGCTGTACGTATACTCGGACCCGTCCGGGATTACTCACAAGTTGAAGTCGCACAAACCGAAGCAATTCGGCTCGGGCTCAATCCACCGATTCGAGATTCAGGCGACCTCGACGGTGCTGAACCAATTACGCTCGTCGGACCCGCAGGGAGCGTTTACTTAGAGGAAGGTGCTATCTGTGCCACACGGCACATCCACATGACACCGAATGATGCCGACGCACGCAATATTCGCGAAGGAGACCTTCTAAAGGTGCACTTCCGAGGTGAGCGCGCTTTGACATTTGAAAACGTCCGCCCAAAGATTTCTGAAGACTATGTGCTTCAGATGCATTTAGACACCGATGATTCCAATGCTGCCGGTTTGAAAGGCGGCGAACCCGTCGAAATTGTGCGGTAAGTTTCCCATATCTCAAAACAATATGAACAAGGAACTGATTGATCAGATCAGGAAAATCGTAGAGCAGGTACTCGAAGAGCACACATCTACTGATTCGCAGGCCGCTGGCGAGAAACAACTCCTCGCAATCTTCGGGGCAACACAACTCGAATTGGATGAACCGCTCCAGCAGATACGGACTTGTAGGCAAGACGGATGGAAAATTACAATAATTTTATCCGATCTCGCAACTAAAGTTCTGAATCTCAAGACGATTCATGCAGCCTTTGGTGAAGAAAACGTCCTACAAGAGAACAATCTAACTGATATACCGGCTTTGGTGGATACCTATCAGCAAATTGTACTACCTGTTTTCTCACATCCGATGGCAGCGAAACTGGCATTAGGATTGGTGGACACACCCTCCACTTACCTCGTGTATGAAGCACTCTTAAAAGGAAAAACAGTCATAGCCGTCTCCGATGCCCTTAAACAAGATAAGGCATCTCAAAAAATCAACGCTATTGAGGTCGAATATGTAAACGTTTTGTCTGAACTCGGCGTTCAATTCGTACCTATGATACAGATCGCCGAGTCGATTAACAACAAAACAAGCGACTCATCCGTCAGTTTGGACGGCCCTCTGATTAGCGCATCAACTATTTCAAATCTGGACGCAAAGGTGCGGGAATTGGTCCACGCGAAACAGACAGTTATCACGCCACTTGCACGTGAGCAGGCGAAAAAGAGAGGTATCAAACTGATACCGAAGCGTTAAGGATTTCCAGATTTGTTAGATTTCATCAGTATGAGCAAGCCGTTTATCCATAACTAAATCGGGAATTGCGATCAGAATATCGAAATCATAGGTAAAAAGAGATTGAGGTTAGCGAGAAATCGGTTAACCTCGATTAATCCTTGACAATTTTTGGAGAAAATTGTATCATTTTTTCATAACTATGAAATTAAGGTAAAGTTGTTCACACGGCACAGCGCGCAGCGGGTTAAAAAGCCTGTCGGTAATGCCACATGAAGGACACGACATAGAGGAGTACTCTCATGAAAACCCGGATTTCGACTTTAAGCGTAGTATGCCTCATCAGCTGTTTTGTAATCGCTGGGTTGTCAACCCTCGCGAACGCAGACTACGACTATTACGCGGACCGATTGAGTCGCGAGCATCGCATTGCAAGCGATGTTGATGAATGGATAGAACGCGGGAATGCAACAATTACTGCCAGTCCCCGGTTTGAGGACGGTGTTCGCCTCACCGCTTGGGCGAACGATGCTCAGGGCGCAGACAACTACGAATTCGCAATTGCCAGTGCGGTATACCTGTTTGAGATTCCAGCAGGAACACAGTATATTGAAGTCTTGGTCCGCTATCGAGGCGAACCGCATCGACTTGAAATTGAAGACTATGAAGAACCGATCGCAGGGCGCACCTGGATCCGTAATACCAAACGCGAGGCAACACGGCGCGGCTACTACGATGAAAACGCTAAAGAGACACGTTACGGCGATACCTTTATCCTCCGAGCCAAAAATCGATCCGAACATATTAAAATCCCGGCAGCCGGTCATGTTGAAGACGGATGGATGGAACTCCATATTGTCGCCGAAGGTGGCGAGCAGATTGATGTAGAGCACCTTGAGGTCTCGACATATCGTAGGCAACCGAAAGTTAGAGTGATTCAACGCTACACACCGACCTACCACTGGCGACCGTGGCACCGTTACACATATCTCTACTTTTATGACGGTCCTGTCTATTACGCGACAGACTATGACTATTATCTCCGATGGAGTTACCCGATTTACGATCACCACTACCTCTCAATCCGTTCGCGTTATGGTGGGTATCTCGGACGCTACCGCGGCTATTATCCACGTGCCTACTACCGCTACTATTCACCGTACTACGGTTCCTATAGTGCTTATCGCGGCACACCGAAAGTTTACCAACGACGAACACAGTTGAATCGGTGGAGTGCCCAGCATGAAAATACACGTCAACAGTACAGTCGTAGCAGAGTGTCAGCAAACAATCGGAGACAGGATCGGGGAGCGGTCCGGAGGAGCGTTCGCACCACGCTCGAAAATCACCGGAAACAGACCCCTGCAACAACAGAACGGGTTGCACGTCAGTCAATCATCTCGCAGAAACGGCGCACCGTCGCTTCTGCTTCAACACTCCGTCAAAACAGGATAAGGCAGAGCACCTATGCCCCACAGCGTACAGTCAGTAAACAGCGGCACTATCCGGCCACAACACAAAATCTGAGTCGTTACAAAAGTTCCACTCAGACACAACGGAGCACCCCGCTTTATAGACGTTCAACCACTTCAACAAATAAGTCGTTCTCTTCAAGTACAAGCAGTACTTCGCGCCCGACGTATAGAAGCACGACTTCAAGTTCGCGCACACGCGCAAGCAGCTCAACGACAAATTCGTCGCGTGAAAAATCAAGTGTCCGCAGTTCGAGCTCAACGAGTTCACGCACACGCGCAAGCAGCTCATCTTCTACAAAGACACGGACACGTCCGACGACATCAAGTTCAAGCTCATCGCGTAGCCGTTCAAGCAGTTCAAGCGATGATGACGATGACGATCGAAGTCGGACAACGCAACGCACGAAGCGGAGACGCTAAGTGATAGGAGTAGCACAGGTTTCGAGGAACTCTCTGCAGACACGAAGCCTACATAATCAGATGCGACTTTTGCTAATTATCGCGCTACTGTTTTTCAGCCTCCATGCCAGTTTTGCACAGGAGGCTGAAAATACCATAGAAACTACAGAAAAAACGGTTGAAACAGAGGAACAGGTTAAACTTGTTTCACCTATTGGAGCAATGGTACGTTCCGCCTTCGTTCCCGGATGGGGACAGTTTTACAGTGGTAGTTACTACCGAGGGAGCCTAACGGTCCTAGGAATCGGCGGTTCTATCATCGGTGCTTTGTTGGCGCAAAACTCTTTTAATAATCGGTACGCGGTTTACGAAGAGATGGTTTGGAGCGGTTTTCATAGCGAAAAAGAGGTTTTAGCAAGCTACGAATACGCAAATCAACGTTTCAAACTCCGGACATTTTTCATGTATACCGGTATCGGTATTTGGCTCTACAGCCTTATCGATTCCTATGTGAGTGCCAACTTTAACAATGCAACGACCCTGATTCAATCTATAGAACAAGATGCACGAGATATTGAAAATTTGGGGATTGAAATCGGTGCGACCCCTACACGTCTTTATTTGGGTATTATTAAAACCTTTTGAATTCAAGGAGTAGACTTAACTATGTTCAAGATTTTCGCCAAAATCGCCAAAATTAGCGGTGTCCTCATTCTACTGATAGGTTTTATGGGGTGTGGAGATGCCGATAAAGTCGGTCAAATTCCGGCTGAGGAAATGCTGCAAATTAGCAGCGTCTTAGACCGGTGGCGGGAAGGCTATGAAACAGAAGATGTTAATACCTACATTGGCACCTTCTGGGAAGAAGGTTTTCTTTATGTTTCCGATATGGGAACAGACGGAGACAAAACAGACGATGTAGAATTTGACGATATTCGACAGGAACGTTCCGCCGCGACTCGCGTTTTTGAACGGTTTCAAGACATCGAAATAGAACTCTCATCACCGCCAGAAGTCTCCATGAATGATGATGGCACAGAGGCGGAGGTACGGAATCACTACAGAATCCAATTTTTTGTGTCAGATGGCTACGCACTTGAGGGTGGATACAGCGGTGCATACGCCGAAGGAGACAACCTCTTTATCTTTGAAAAGAGAAATGACGAATGGCGTATCGCTGAATGGCACGACGAAGCCTTTAACGAAGAAGAAATCCGTATCGCCAACAATTTATAGGTCTAAGCTAAGAAAGGAGGGCAATTTCTACCCTAATATGTCAATATGTCGGGCAGAGATAGCAGATATTCATGCCGCAACAGGAGGAACACCTACGCGATTACCTTCAACTCATCCGAAAGCATGATTTCACAATCTGTCTAAGTGTCCTATTGGTGTTAGGGATTGCCCTAATCGTTTCGCTCCGTTTGCCAAAAACTTATGCCGCATCCACTTTAATACTACTTGCCCAACCCAGCACTACACCATCCTTTTCTTCCACCAACCTCTTTCAAAATGTCTTCTCCGGCGGCGTTGACCGGCGTGAGATGGAGACTATCAGCACCCGATTTTCCACCGAATCAATGCTCAACACAGCAATCGAAAATCTTGAAGACAGTGGACACACAGATGCTGTCGCGCTTTTCCCATCGGTAGGTAAACTCAAACAATTGTTGAACGCACAAGTAGACCCAGACTCCGATTATATTAATATTTCCATTAACTTGACTGAGGAAGAAGGGGGAGAACGTAACGCAGCACTCTTAGTCAATCAACTCGCAAAAGATATGCAAATATTACGGCGCGGAGATGAAGAAACTGAGCTCAAAAAACGCATGGAGTTCCTCGAAGACGAACAACAGGAAATCGAAGCCCGAATACAAAAAGAATTACAAGAACTTCTTAAATTTGTTCGCGAAAATGGTAGCCCAGAAACATGGGCACCTTTGCTGACGAACCTGTTGGAACGCACTACTAATGTCCGAGAAAAGCTTGAAACGAATCGGCAGGAACTTCACGCAACGCGCGCAAACATCGCATATCTACAAGCTCAACTCAACCGATTGCCCCAGCAGACGCAATTATCAGAAACCACCGCTCATAATCCAGTCTGGCTCTTTCAGCAGGAGAAACTTTTTAATCTCGAATCGCAGCGCGTCGCAGATGCAAAAAAGGTTGGCAAAAACGCATCAGAATTGGAAGGGCTTAACGCACAAATCGCCGAAATACACAAGAAGAACAAGGACACACCACAGACAACAATAACGACTACCCATGGTACCTCTTCTCATTATACCTACATACAGAATCAGTTGACAACGTTCGTACCAACCTTAGCAAGTTATGAAGACGCTGAAGAACGTCTCAAACAGGAATATGAAGAACTAAAAACTGAACTGGCGAAAGCACTCAAAGAAATCCCTGAAAACCATACGATCTTGACACAAATACGAGCCAAAATCCAGACAATGAATGGACTCATTGAAGAAATAGTCAAACGTTCGCTTGAAGTAAAAATATTATATGCCGAATCCAAGATGCCGACCCGTCGGAACCAAGTCGGTGGTATCGAAATCGTTGATCGCGCCGCGCCACGGAAGATCCCTGTCAGTCCGCAGATCAAACTCATTCTTGTTATCGCGAGCATCGCTGGTTTAGTTTTAGGTGTTACAACTGCTTTATTTACTCAATATTTTAACAAAGCTGCTGAGAAGTAAAAAATAACAAAATACAGAGTTAGGAAACACTTGTAGCCTCGATCTTCGGTTCGAGGCTTTCCTATTTTTCATATTTTTGTAAAAAAAATGTCATTTTTTTTCAAATTGTAGTATAATTATACCATGCCCAATAGGAATCGCTGTATTTGTACATCCGTTAGCACTGCAAGGAAGCGATTTTGTTATCGTTCTACTGTCTTCAGGGAGACAGTAAACGCGACGTAAATTGATCCTCACATTAGATACATTCTCGTTACATAGTCTCTATTGCTACACTTCTGCAAAGAATGTAAAGACGGGCGAACCAGATTTTAACGCGACCTTAAGACGGGCGAAATATCGAAAATGAAGTGGTACTGATATTAAACTTGAAAATATATGACATTTATGGTATGTTTTATCTCAAGTTTCACCTTAACGCGTGCTTTTTTCTGTTAAAAACTTGACAGAAATTGACATCAGTGCTATCTTAAAGGCTAAGAACAGTTTTGCGGGTAGTTTTACCACGTGTTTATTGCAAAATCTCGCAAAATAGACCCTTAATTTGTTGGAAGGAGACTCGCTGTTTCCTGCATCGCACAGTAACCGTAATTTACACGTATCTGTCCGACAGTGGCGAAAAGTAAAGAAATTGCATCTACGTTACTTTTACAATACGCAATTTTTAGACTTTCGTTTACAAGACAAGCAGTTTTCGTCCATTTTCAAGGTTTTTCATCGGAAACCTGGGACTCGGAACGATTGATAACCTATTTACATCGTAACATTGTTTCCCAAATATCCGATTCATTATTTCCAAGGAGGAAAAACAAAATAATGAACAGGCTAAAACAATCAATTGATGTTTTACTTGTAGCGACCTGTATCCTGAGTGCTTTTGTGCTTTACGGTTGTGGAGCACAGAGCCTTGGTCCACAAGAACCCCTATTACCAACGATTGAGGGGAGTTCTAAATTCTCAGCGCGTTTCCAGTTAGAAGAAGAACCGCAATTCTTCTATGACCTGTTCGGAAAAGAGCTGCTTGAAGGTAACGAGGTCTATAACTATCGTGAACAGAAAGAATTTGACCAGAACGGTGAATTATTCGTCGGTTGGACGGGTCAACTTGATAGTGAAAGATTCTCAGCACAATTGGACAGAACAGTTTTAACAGAAGATAGTTACCGCGGAAGATATACCGAATTTGCTATCGGTGATAGCATGCGCTTCAAACCGTCTACGCTATTTCCGAACCGTTATATCCTCTATAAAACAGAGTTTGACGGATTTCGGTGGGATATCTCTTTCGCACAAGAACGGCATCTCTTCACACTCATCAACTCCCGTATCTCGAACCCTGTGCAACTCACAGATGCAGCGGCGAACCTCGCCCCGACGCTCGGTCGTCGGAACGGTCTGAACGAAGATGCTGGTGTACGGCACATTGAAAACGCACGTCTCGTCGGATTTCGAGCGCAAGGTCTCTTAGGCGACATCTTCCGCGTTGGGTTCACTTACATCAATCTCCATAAAGAACACCCCGAACGTGTTGAAAACCCACTCATGGGTACCGTGGCAAACACACCACCGGAATCCATTTCTGTTGTCTTCCGTGACGATTCACCTGAAGACAATCACGGAATCGTGACGGAATTCTCCGGTTTTGATGAAAATTTACACAGTGATAACGTTCAGGGTGGTGTCGGTGCAGCTTTCAAAAGTATGAAAGTTACAATCGTCACGCAAGCTTTGGAAGAAGTTGAACCCTTAACGCCTCAAGAAATTGAAGAGGGCGTTATTCCACCTGAACCCAAGTCCCTGCCTGCTGAAACCCAAACGATTGAAGTCGGTATTAGCGATGTCATCCCAATGACTATCGGTGGACTGCCAGCTGAAATTCGCGACTCCACTGACGGAGAATGGAAAATCGTAGAAGGTTTCAACAAGATGAGAGTTGTCCTCGTTTTTGCCGATCCGGATGGCGCACCTTCTCCTGAAATCGCGCAACTCGTTTCAGAAGGCGCAATCGAAGTTGAGGCCGACCCACGCACCGTTCAATCCGTCAACTTTGAAATGGTTGTCGCTGGTGATTACAATATCGCCATAATTGGTTCCAGTAGTGCCAACATGGCAGAATCAGATCCAGAAATCCAAGAATGGATCAAAACCGAAGATGGACACATCCAGATGCCTTATCGGGATGTTATCGAAGCACCGGGTAACTATGGACAGTCTTCAGATTACACGAGTAACCGCACGGCACAACTCGACAATCCGAGTGCCTGGACAGGTGAAGGCAGACCGCGTAAAGTCAGTTATCGTTATGGTGCAGCACGGGCGGCACTCCTTTATGGTCTCGACTTAGAAGGCACCATTGGTAACGTTTTTGTTCGAGCTCACTACTCCATTAACGGCAAATACAAGCAGTACCCCACGATACCGAAAGATCAGGTCGGATTTAGCCGACTCAAAGAAACGATCGAAGGTGAAGATGGTGAGGAAAGCACCGGTATCTCGATTGATCCCGTCACTAACTTACCAGTAGATGCCAACGGAATACCGACCTATTCTGAAACTGAGGGTGAACGATTTGAAGCAATGTTAGGCGGCGATGGAACCGACGAAGACGGAGACGGAGCCTTAGCACGAGAAACCGCATGGTTCGTCCAACTCAAATCTCGTTTCGGCAAGTTGTACCTCGAAGGGGTCTACTACCATATCGACCCCGGGTACACGACAACCTATCTGAATTTCGGTTCTAATAGTGACAGAGATCAACCCTACTCACTACCACGGACACCTGAATCGCAATCCGAACAAGACCCGTGGGATGAAACGAATTACGCCCTCATTGAAGATGATGACGATGACGATGACTGGCCGGATGACATCGACTTCGACGGCGTCCTACCACGCGCCGATGACAGAGACCAGAACGGTGTCTTGGACTTCCAAGAAGATTTCCTTATCTTTGACGCTGATCCACCGGTCTTCACAGACCTCGTTGACCTGAATAACAATGGAACAATTGACTCCCTTGAGGACGATTTTGAACCGCAATATGAGTACGGAGTGGATAGGGAAGGATACCATATCTTCGCTGAATATGATCTCCTTGATAACCTTTCACTCAAGGTCGGATGGCTCAACGAAAACGAAATTTCAAGCCGTCGACAAAACGACTCCAAATACCTACATATCACATACCAACGTGATATTCCGGACTTTGGAACCATACTTTTCCAAAATCGTTTCGTCCGAGTTCAAGACGATATCCCAGATTATACGATTACATTGCGTGTCGGTGAATTGGAACCCGTCCAAATCTCTGACGAGCTCGATTTCTATAATGCCCGTGTGAATACGACAACTCTCCAGTTCCTTTACACTGCTGTTCCGAACCTCACACTTGAAGCGAAGTTCCTCGTTGTCCTGCAACATCAGTATGAGCAGGACGCAGAAGAAGCGATCTTCTTAGATATTGAGGCAGCAGACCCTGAAGACTTAGATGATCCACTTACGGCTGATCAGCGCGTCGATTTCATGGTACCTGATGAACAGGTCCGTTCAAGCGGGGACAGACGCGAATTCCCGTTCTATCCAGATCACGGGATTAACGCACTTGACCCAGACGATACTGGATTAATCTACGACCCGAATAACTGGAAAGCGCGTCGCTACCCAGAGCGCGATATTCGCAACCAACAGACGATTCTCAAGGCAAGATACGAGATACCTCTCGGTGAATTGCCTTTCGTTGATAGAATCGGTGAAGATCTAACACTCACACCGATGGTTAAGTACATCTGGGACCGCGCTTTTGACCGTAGTGCTGAAGAAATCGGAGACGCACTCAATCCGCGTTTATTCTTACCCACTGATAATGAACCCGTCGAATACTTACGCTTCAACCGTAGAAGCCGTGAAGATGTACTCGGTGTCCGGCTCGACTATCAGTTCTCGCAGCGGATGAACATCCTCGGCGGTTTCCAATATCGGAAATTCACCAACCGGGATAACAACTTCAAAAACTATTTGACGAATTTCCCGGCAGATGAAGATGTCCCAGTACTCTACCGACCAGATTTGCGAACACGAATCTTTGAAGTCCAAGCGATCAACCGTGGTGAGTGGCTCGGATTTAACATTGTCATCCTCGCCGGTTACCGGCGAACCACCATCCTGCTTGATCACACGACGAGTAACACAACCTTCGTGCGAGCAATGATGGGTTTCTAAATGTTTTTGTGTATCGCTGGACACTTCCGGTGTCCAGCGATCCCGCGTTTAACTATAGCACCTGGTATGCTGTTTTCGACAACATTCAAATACGCGCGTAACTTATTAGGATCTCAGGTGTTCTTAACGGAAAGATAGTGTTATAATCGGAGTAGAAGAATCTATAAATATAGATACAAACTCCCATCCTGAAGAATCGCGTCGATGCACGCTTATATCTTATATATTAAAAACCAAGTTGTTAAGGCACTGCTCCCGTTTTGTAGCCATACAACGCGTTATGATATAATTTGTAGAGACTTGCCAGAATATAATGGGCAAGTCACCCTAAGGAGGATCAGAACGAATGATTCGTTTTAGTTTCATTTTAATGTTAGTCGCTTGTGTCGGTTTGTCTACTGGCATCGTCTTCGCACAAGATGATGGTGGCGCATCCGGCGGAACCGTCCGTGGTCAGATTGTTGATACAACCACAGCACAGAGTCCAATTGAAGGCGTTGAAGTCAAAATTGTTGCTACTGGTGGCGAAGAATACACAGCAACAACCGATGGCAACGGGGACTACGAGAGATCAGGTATTCCCGCAGGTCGTTACCTCGTCAGTATCTACAGAGAAGGATACGGAGATCGAGTTGGAAAACCCGTAACAGTCGTTAACGGCGGTGACCATTTCCTGCCACTTAAGATGACGAAAAAAGATAACATTATCACCTTCTTCCAGAAGTTTGGATTCGTCTTTTGGCCCCTCGCTCTCTGTTCTATCACGGCTTTAACTTTCATTATTGAAAGGCTCTTTACCTTTGTCCGCAGCCGTTCCCGAATCGGAACTGAAGAGTTCATCGCCGGTATCACGGATTCATTGCGGAAAGAAAATATTATGGAAGCCGTCTCAACTTGTGAAGAAGCCGGTGGTCCGCTCGCTAACGTTCTTAAAGCTGGGTTACTCCGCTACAGCCAAGCACAGATCGAAGAACGCGACATTAGTAAAGAAGAGATTCAGGAAGCAATTGAGGAAGCAAGCCTCCTTGAAATCCCCGAACTTGAAAGAAATCTACCGGTTCTCGGTACCGTCGCAGTCGTTTCACCGTTGTTTGGCTTGCTCGGAACAGTTACGGGTATGATTAGCGCATTTACCACAATCGCACTTGAAGGTACGGGTGACCCGCAACAACTCGCAGGCGGTATCTCACAGGCACTTCTTACAACTGCTGCCGGTTTGACAGTCGCTATCCCGTGTCTGATTTTCTTCCAACTCTTTGATAGCTGGGTCAACAGACACATGGTCGAGATTTCACAGGTCTCCACCGAAATTGTCAATCAACTGATTGTCGGTGAAGCTGGTAACGCCTAATCGTGAGTCAGGTCGGGCGGGGACGCATACTCGCCCGATTCTGCAAACACCGTAGTTTGCTAATACACCAGCCCTAATCTCATTAACGAGAAAGGAGACTTTGAAATGTCACAACAAATCAGTGATGCCAAATTGAGCCTGCTGGCGAACAAATTGAGAGAACGCAAAGCACCAACACTCAGCATGGCACCTATGATTGATTGCGTGTTCCTGCTCCTGATTTTCTTCATGGTATCAACAACATTCTCGCCGATCCCCGGACTCCGGGTGCAGCTTCCACCTCCAGGGAAACCTTCACCTGACAAACCGAAAGGTTTGACAGTGCGGATCGCAAACCCAGAGGGAGGCGAGGATAGAGGAACTATGGTGCTAAATGATGTCGTTGTACAGATTGAAGAAATGTTCAATCAATTCATCAACGCACCTGACGAATCCAAAAACATGTTGATTATACAATCTGAGCGGGACGTCCTGCATGAACAGATTGTGCAGGTGATGGATATAGCAAAACAGGCAGGTATAGACAAAATTGGATTTGCTATTGTCGCGCGAGACTGACCTCCCTCTCGCGACACCAACCGTAATCCATTTTCTATAAAAGGAGAATTCAGATGGCTCTAAACATGGCTCGACGGAAGAAAACAGGCGATGACGATGATATCCCGATGGCACCAATGATCGATTGTGTGTTCTTGCTGCTCATCTTCTTCATGGTATCTGCTGTCATGAAAGTCCCTCCGCCTTTCACCGTCACCTTACCGGATTCCGCGACGCAACACGAATTTACGCGGAAAAAATTCAACCTCTTCGTTAACAGTGACGGACGTATCTCAATTGATGACCAAGAGATGCTGACACTCGAAGATATGGAACTCTTTATCGCAGCACACGAAAATCAAATCAGCACCTTAATTATCAAAGCGGACAAACGTGCGAAGCACGGTGTCGTCATTGATGTGGTAGAACGCGCGAAAATGCGTTCCAGTAAAACAGAAGGGCTTGAAATCGCTTTCGCAGTGTCGGAAGAAGACTGAGGAATACACGCATTTAAACGAAAAAAGGCAGCATTGGCTGCCTTTTTTTATTTTATAAACAAACGCCACATTGGGGGCAGTTTCTACCGTTTTCGTCCTCTCCGCGATGCGGCTCTCCTTTTTAGTTTGACGGGTGCTGGTAGAGGTGGCGGCGGCGGTGTCACAACCTTCCAGAAGTATGGGAGGAAGGCTTCCCAATTGGCAAGAATCTTCTCAGCATGTTGACTCCCTGTATACGCTGCGTGATTCTGTATAAGTGCCATCAGATTCTTAATATCCGTTTCACCTGTGACCTTTTCAATTTTCACCCACTCCGAATTGTACTGTTTCTCAAACTGCTGTTTCTCGTCCAGCACATAAGCAGTGCCCCCCGTCATTCCAGCACCAAAGTTTCTACCTGTTTCACCAAGAATTACGGCTGTCCCAGCGGTCATATATTCACAACCGTGGTCGCCGACACCCTCGACGACAGTCGTCGCGCCACTATTACGGACACAAAACCTTTCACCGGCTCTACCCGCCGCGTAAAGCGTACCACCCGTAGCACCATACAATACCGTATTCCCAATGATCGTATTCTCATACGTCTTGAACGACGCGGTTAACGTAGGTTTGATAACAAGTTCACCACCTGCCATCCCTTTACCGACATAGTCATTGGCTTCCCCTGTTAACACGAACTGCACACCACTGATACAAAAGGCACCGAAACTCTGTCCGGCACTCCCTTCAAAGTTACACTGAATCGTTCTATCGGGCAAACCAGCATCTCCATAACACCGTGCGATCTCGCCAGATAACTTTGCGCCTACTGTTCTATGCGTGTTGCGAATCGCATAAGAGAGCTGAATCGATTTTTTTTGTGCAATCGCTTCCTCTGTATCATTCAGTATCTGATCGTCAAGCGAAACGTCTTCTCGATCATTCCGTTCCTGTAAATGATAGCGAGGTTGTTTACCGGTCGGATCAGCAGCGGTCAGGATTTCGCTCAAGTTAAGCATAGCGGCTTTCGGATAATCGGCAAGGTCAATCGGTTCCAGCAATTCAGGACGCCCAATAATATCATTCAAGGATCTATGTCCGAGGTTTGCTAAGATAACACGTACCTCGTTCCCCACACCGAGCATAAAGTTGACGACCATCTCTGGGGTACCCGGATATTTCGCACGAAGCGCAGGGTCTTGCGTAGCGACACCGACTGGACACGTATTTAGGTGGCACTGACGCGCCATCACGCATCCCGTTGCGACCATCGCTATTGTGCCGAAACCATACTCCTCCGCCCCCAACATCGCGGCGATGACGATATCACGTCCGGAACGCATTCCGCCATCCGCTCGCAAAACAACACGATCGCGCAACTCATTCATTACAAGCGAACGTTGTGTTTCCGCCAGTCCAAGTTCCCAAGGCGTACCAGCATTCTTGATGGAACTGAGCGGAGACGCGCCCGTTCCACCTTCATGTCCACTTATCTGGATGACATCCGCATATCCTTTTGCAACCCCTGACGCAATCGTTCCAACCAGAAATTCGGATACCAACTTCACAGCGACTTTCGCGCGTGGATTCGCCTGTTTCAAATCATAGATGAGTTGCGCCAAGTCCTCAATAGAGTAAATATCGTGGTGCGGTGGCGGTGAAATCAGCGGAACACCGGGTACGGAGTGTCGGATAGAGGCGATTTCAGCGGTCACTTTGTGTCCTGGAATCTGCCCACCCTCTCCCGGTTTAGAGCCTTGCGCCATCTTAATTTCCAATTCCTTCGCCGAAATCAGGTACGTTGGTGTCACACCGAAACGTCCGGATGCCACCTGTTTAATAGCACTTGAAGCGAGATCGCCGTTAGGCTGCCGTTTGAAACGTGCTGGATTCTCTCCACCTTCCCCACTCCCAGATTTTGCGCCGATGCGGTTCATCGCGATTGCTAAGGTTTCGTGTGTTTCACGGCTCAACGCGCCAAAAGACATACTACCGGTCGTAAATCGACGAACGATATCCTCCGCTGGCTCTACCTCTTCAATCGGGATCGGTGTGCTCGGTTTGAATGCAAGCAGATCACGCAGACTTACAGGTTCACCCTCTTCAATCGCGTCAACATATTTTTCATAATCCTCCGATTCACCCGCCTTGACGAACTTATGGAGCGATTTAAATACAGTCGGGTTGAACGCATGGAACTCACCGTTGCGACGGAATCGGAAATAGCCAGCCTCTTCAAGCGAAGCGTCGTTTTCGGTTTCTGAAAACGCTTTGGCGTGGAAATGGAGCGTCTCCGCAGCGATCTCGGCATACCCGATGCCGCTTAAACGTGAAGTCGTACCCGTAAAACAGTTATCAATCACTGTACTATTGATACCGAGAGCCTCGAAAATCTGAGCACCGCGATAACTTGAGACCGTCGATATCCCCATCTTCGCCATAATCTTCAGAAGTCCTTTTTCAACAGTCGCTTTGTAGGTCTCAATCGCTTTCGCTGCGGTGAATTCTTCAAGTTCGCCTTCCTCAGTCAAATGAACGATCGTCGAGAAAGCGAGATACGGATTGACCGCCGCTGCACCATAACCGATCAGCACAGCAAAATGATGTTCTTCCCTTGCATCTCCGGTTTCAGCGATGAGACTCACGCGCATCCGTTTTCCTTCTCGGATAAGATGGTGATGGACAGCACCCACAGCAAGTGCCATCGGAACCGGTGCGGAATCGCTATTGACATCTTTATCACTTAACACGAGCAGTGTCGTTCCGGCATCAACCGCTTCTGAAGCACGTTGACACAACGCTTCCAAAGCAACCTCTAAGCCTTCTGCACCGGAAGAAACTGGAAAACAGACAGAAAGCGTCGCTATCTGAAAATCGGGGTTATTGAGATCCCGTAACGTCTGTAAATCCGTATTTGTCAAGATCGGTGATGGTAATCGGATGAGTCGAGCGTGTGCTTCGGTCTCCGTAAGTAGGCTATGCCGCTGTCCTAAGTAAGTTGTCAGCGACATCACCAAACGTTCTCGGATTGAGTCTATAGGCGGGTTCGTTACCTGTGCGAAACGTTGCTTGAAATAACTATAAAGCAGATGTGGGTTTTGAGAAATAACTGCTGGTGGTGTATCGTCCCCCATCGAACCGACCGCTTCCTTCGCTTCCATTACCATCGGTTTGATAAACCGTTCGACATCCTCAGTCATATAACCGAAGACTTTCTGATATATCGGAAGCTGATCAGGTACAGTATCCGTCGTAGAGGAAGCATCGTCTTTTGCACCGGGTAACTTTACAATGCCTTTCTGTACCCATTCGGCATAAGGTTTCCGCTCGGCAACACCGTGCTTAATTTCCGAATCTTTGAGTAGTTTCCCCTCTGCTGTATCAACAGCAATCATCTGCCCGGGTCCCAAACGTCCTTTTTCCACAACGCGACTGTCGTCAAGTTCAATAATTCCGACCTCAGACCCCATCACAACGATACCGTCCTCAGTCACCTTATACCGTGCCGGTCGCAAACCGTTTCTATCGAGACAGGCACCAACGACAACACCATCTGTGAACGCGACCGCTGCCGGTCCATCCCAAGGTTCACCTACACATGAGAGATACTCATAACAGGCTTTGAGGACATCGGGCATATCCGAAATCTGCTCATAAGCCTCCGGGATCAAACACATCATAGCGTGTAGGATATCGCGTCCAGAATGTGTTAACAATTCCAGCACATTATCCAAACTCATCGAATCACTACCGTATGGATTAATAATTGGAGCCAGTTTTTGAAGGTCTTCGTTCCAGAGAGGGGACTTCAAATCAGACTCTCGCGCCCGCATCCAATTCCGATTGCCCATTAAGGTGTTGATTTCACCGTTGTGTGCAAGCGTATGGAAAGGTTGGGCAAGCATCCATGTAGAAGAGGTGTTTGTACTGTAGCGTTGGTGGAAAACAGCGAGTGCTGCCTCAAAGTCAGAATCCTTTAAGTCGAGGTAAAATTGCGTGAGTTGCGGTGCGACTAACAATCCTTTATAAACAATCGTCCGATGCGAAAACGAGGCGATATGGAACTCATCAAGTCCTGCAGCCGTGATACGATGTTCCAACTCTTTACATATCAGATATAGACGTTGCTCAAAAGCGTCATCGCTGAGTTGCTCTGGTCGTCCTATCAATACTTGCTCGATTTCTGGTAGGGTTTCCAACGCCTTGGCTCCAAGCGCGGAAAGGTCCACCGGAACCGATCGCCATCCGAGGAGCGGAATGCCGTACTCCCGTAAAGCCTTTTCAACGAGGGCGCGTCCCTGCACCTGTGCGTCCTTATTACGCCGTGGCAGGAAAATCATCCCGACTCCCACGTCATTCATCAAATCTAAGTGGACTCCGAGTTTCTCAAGTACTTTTTTAAATAATTTTTCTGGAATCTGTGTTAAGATGCCTGCCCCGTCACCTGTTTTTGCGTCAGCCGCCACTGCGCCTCGGTGCGTCAAATTCGTTACCGCTTGTGTCGCCATCTTGATAATCTCGTGGCTCCGACTTCCACAGCGGTTCGCAACAAAACCGACGCCACAGGCATCCTTCTCATTTACATCGTTGTACATTTGTAAGCTAACTCTCCATACATTCTTCCATATTTTTTATATTCTGGCTTTGTTGAGTGGACTTTTACATTTCGCCATTCCATTTTAATCCTCAGAGCAGGACCCGCGTATCATAACTTGATGTTCTTCTATTTAAGATACAAACAAATCAGAGAATGGACTCCACTTCACGACTGGATAAATCTGGTGGACAGATTAAATCGGACGCTGTCCATTCGTATTCTGCCGAACATAGCGCGCCCCAAGGCAAGAGAGAACCTCTGGAATCAACAAAGATTCGCAATCGTACCGACGACGACTCGCGAACAATTTGGCGGGTTTACATCATTAGGTTTGATCTCCATTTTTTTGAGTCAAAGCCATTTATTCGTCTTAATATTATATCCTAATTTAAGCGAAAAGTCAAATCATTTCACCTGTCACTTAGGTCTACTCCGCCTTAAGTATCTCCCTATTTAACTGAAACAGGACTTACGCATGACGCTCTTTATGTACCACGATGCACGTCGCATCTGGGGTTTTTGCTGGGGCGTTTCTTCAAGTACGCCGCAAAACTGTTAGTTTGTGACACAAAAACGCTATATTTTACGAAAAATTTCATCTAACAGAACAGCTTACATCCAAAAGTGCGTAAGTCCTATGAAAATATATCGACCTCTCTGAGCAAATTGAGTCAGGCAGCTACACGATCAATATCCGACAGCGCATCCATCACGCCTCGGATCCGAACCGGCGATCAGTGTGTCGAAAGACGGATGAATAAAAATCGCTTGCCCACCACCAAAAAAGGTGTTCCCTGATACGATACGATGTCCCCGCTGTGCCAACGCGGCTTGCACATTCATCGGAATACCCGCTTCTAACATAATCTGTGAATCGTCCAACACTCGGAACCGCGGCGCATCTAAGGTACTCTGAACATCCATATTGAAATCAACAAGATTGCACACAAACTGCAAATGCCCCTGTGTTTGCATCTGTCCACCCATAACACCGAAGGCGACCAACGGCACACCATCTTGGACAATCATGCCGGGGATAATCGTGTGCAGTGTCCGTTTATGTGGCGCAATGCAATTCGCATGCATCGGATCCAGCGAAAAACCGGCCCCTCGGTTCTGCAACATAATACCGGTATCACCAGCCGTTACACCCGAACCGAAACCTGCGAAGAGACTGTTAATAAAGGAGACAACATTCCGCTCGCTGTCAACCGCGCAGAGGTAGACCGTATCGCTGCCCATTGAAGGAACACCAGCACTCGGTCCGGCGTGTGCCCGTTCTGCTGAAATGCGTGACCGCTGGCTTTTTGTATAGTCGTCAGCGAGCAGTCCAGCCACCGGTACATCGACAAAAGTCGGGTCTGTCACATACTTATAGAGATCTGCAAATCCTAATTTCATCGCCTCAATCGCGTAATGCAGATGTTCGGAACTGTTATGTCCCATCACACCGAGATCGAATCCCTCAACGATATTTAGCGCAAGCAGTGCAGCGATACCCTGTCCATTCGGCGGAATCTCATAGACATCATAACCGCGATAATTCGTAGAAATCGGTTCCACCCAATCAGACGTGTGATCCGCGAAGTCCTGTCGTGTGAACAACCCTCCATTCTCATCGGAGAACTGGACAATTTGATCCGCAATCTCACCTCGATAAAAGGCATCGCGTCCACCTTCAGCGATCAACCGAAACGTCCGAGCGAGGTTCGGTTGACGAAAGATCTCGCCCGGTACAGGTGCTTTACCGTTTATCAAGTAATTCTGTGCTGAATCGGGATGCTGTGCTAACATCGCCGCACTACCTTGCCAAGAGAGACTAATTTGCGGACTGACCGGAAATCCGTTCTCAGCATAATCAATCGCAGGTTGCAGCACCTCCGCCAACGACATCGTTCCGCATGCGTCAAGCAGCGTTGCCCATCCGTCAATTGTGCCAGGCACCGTAACCGGGTACATACTCCCAAAAGCGGGGATACTGGTCAACCCTTGCTTGGTAAAGAATTCCAGTTCTGCAGCGTAAGGTGCCCTACCGCTTGCATTTAAGCCGCGGATGCTCCTATCTTTAGGCTGATAAACCAACATAAAAGCATCGCCACCGATACCGGTTGACATCGGTTCGACGACGTTGAGGACAGCAGCAGTCGCGACTGCTGCATCAATCGCGTTTCCGCCATCGCGTAGAATCTGTAACCCCGCTTGTGCCGCCAGTGGTTGACTCGTTGCAACTGCTCCGTGTTGGCACATCACAGCAGAACGACCAGGTCCAAATCGATTTGGGTCGTACCCATCAAACATTCACTTTCTCCTATCTTCAGACTGATACCACTATAGCACATCTCGCCTTTTTTGTCAAATTTAGCACCGATGCAACTTTACATAGACATTTTATAGAATTTATGGTACACTTCTAAACAGAAAAAGTTAAAATTGTTTTCAAAAAACTTCCATGTAGGTAAAACCGAGTAGACATTCATGAAGTCAACCGATTATAACGACAATGTTTTTATCAATTGCCCATTTGACTCAGCTTATAAACCGTTGTTTGATGCTATAGTATTTGCCGTACATGATTGTGGTTTTGTTGCCCGGTGTGCGCTTGAAGAAGGTGATGCAAGTCAAGTTCGGATTGACAAAATCTATAATATTATTGAGGACTGTCGCTACGGAATCCATGATATATCTCGAACGGAATTAGATGAGGTTTCGCGTCTTCCTCGGTTTAATATGCCCTTGGAGTTAGGAATTTTTCTCGGAGCAAAGAGATTTGGTGTAGAAGACCAAAAAAGAAAAAAATGTCTTGTAATGGACAAAGAACAGTACCGGTATCAAAAATTTATTTCCGATATTGCAGGTCAAGATATTTTTGTTCATAATAACAACCCTGAAGAAATTATAAGAACTGTTCGGGATTGGCTCGGCACTGCCTCGGGACGACGAACTATTCCAGGCGGAGGCATTATTTGGGGACATTACCAAGATTTTCTGAATGATTTACCTCAATTAGCTCAAAGATTTCAATTAGAGCTTGCAGACCTGGAGGACTTCAACAATTATATTTTCGTTGTTGCGGGATGGCTAAGCCTGTATTCAATCAGCGAATCGTAACATGTTTATGGAGGTAATTAGAATGGCAGCACAAAGAATCGTCAAATATCCACCCAAACGAGGACAGCTCTCAAAATCACAAGTAGAACGGGCAGTAAGAGAGGTTTTTGAGGCGAGAGGGGTCCCTATAGAACCTAAACGGGACACCTATAAATATCATCTGAAGCGCGGTAATAAAGTTATCCGTAGCGGAATTACGAACAACTTAGACCGCCGTGAAAAGGAACACCAACGGAACTACGGTAAAGATGTTCACGTCCAACAGGTCGGGAACCGTACAACACGAGAAGGTGCGAGGGAATGGGAAAAAAAACAACGGCGTGGCACATCTTAGTTTTGAATCTTAAGGACACAATATGGCTAAACAGATTGCACTTTTCAACCACAAAGGTGGCGTAGGTAAGACAACAACGACTTTCAATCTCGGTTGGATGTTGGCGAACAAAGGAAAAAAGGTTATTATTGTTGACTGTGACCCGCAGTGTAACCTTACCGGCATGGTGCTTGGTTTCAAGGATGCCAAGCGTTTCACATCTATATACGGGTCAAATGGAGTGACAAATATCCGCGATGGACTTGCTCCTGCTTTTGAATCGCGTCCCGCCCTCATCGAACCAGTGAACTGCGAATCCATCAGCGGACGTATGGACATGCCTTTGTTCCTGTACCTGTTACCAGGACACATCGGACTTGCCGAATACGAGGTAACCCTGGGAGTTGCCCAAGAACTGTCTGGTTCACTGGTAACGCTCCAGAATCTGCCCGGGTCCCTGCATTACCTTTTTTCCAAAACTGCTGACAAGTACAATGCCGATTTTATCCTGGTAGATATGAGCCCAAGTTTAGGACCGATTAACCAAAACTTGCTGATGACGAGCGACTATTTTATTATTCCGATGTTTCCTGACTATTTTTCAGCAATGGCGACGGAAAGTCTCGCCTCAATTTTACCAAAGTGGTCGGGATGGGCAAAGCAAGCCAAAAAGTCGTCACTTCTACCAGAGACTATTTATCCTTTTCCCGATAAGCATCCTAAATTTCTTGGAACCATAGTTCAGAATTATAGAGTTAGAGAAGGGGGACCTGCTAAAGCCTTCGGAGAGTGGATTGATCAAATAAAAATAGGCGTTGAGGAAAAGCTGATACCGGTTTTACGTGAAAACGATATGCTGCTTCCAGATGAATTGTATATAAAGGCGAGACCAATTAAATCATATCAGTCCCAATTTAATTTCCTTAACCCAAGTTTCGTAAACGATTCGATCATAAGCCAGCCCCTGCTCCAGGTATCAGATTTCAACAGTCTGATTGCTCTCTCGCAGAAACACCAAACTCCGATTTTTGATTTAAGCAATGAACAAATTGGCCAACAAGGTGTAATACTTGCAAATACTAAAACCTCCATGGAACGTTTCCGCGCTTTATTCGATGAAGGTGCGGAACAGATTATCACACTTACCAAGAATGCTGGGGCCTATTGAACAATTTCGCGACAACATGGTACGCGTTCAAGTCCTCAGTGGATTGCATCAGATGTTTGGTGAATTGATTACCGCTTTGGAACTTAATCTAATCGGTCAAGACGTAAAAAATTGACTTCGTGCCATCGTTAACCGTCCAAATCAAATTGTCCATGAAGCCAATTTAGACCCAAGTTATCCAGGGACTGGAAACCGTTGGTCAATCTCGCCTTCAGATGTGACAAGTGCCTCAGATTTTGTTCAAAACGTTTGCGAAGCGATTCATACCGTTGTCAACTAAGATAAAACGCAAACTTCTCACATCTTTCTCTCGTGTATTCCAATACATCTGCTTAATCCACTCCATTTTTCTATATCAGAATTCAATCGGATAGGCAGGAGTTTATCGTCTGAATCTCGGATTATCGCGGATGACGCGGATTAACGCGGACTTTAAGCCTTTTTCAAACGTATACTCTTCCGCTCCAGCGGAGCGATATGTCTATAGAATACACAGAGCCTAAAGCTTCCGCTCCAGCGGAGCGGTATGTGATTCATAAAAACAATTGTGGCAAGGCAATCTCCCATACCAACAATTCATGTTACTCGCCTTTATCACTGAGTTTGCCACTACGCACCACAGAGGTGAGAAATTCAGTGGTATCCAAAGCCTGTTTAAGAATTTCAGCGAATGCTTCTCGATGTCCCAAACTATCAACACCGAAGTAATTAGCGATCTTTTGATAGTCGCTACCTTTTCGATGACCACTACCCTTGGAACGCAAGGTCTGAAGTTTTTGTAAAAAAGAAACTCGGTGATCGGCATTCCCGACTGAATAAAAATTAAGGGTCGCCTTAAGAACTTCAATACTTCCTTTACATTTAAGATCCGCCTTCTTTGTTGCCGGCAAAGGCCTCTTTAGTGGCTTCACATTTATTGATTCAACTAATATCGTTTGGAGATCCTGAACCAAATCATCAAAATGAGACTGCTCGTTATTAACCGGAACTCTCAAGCGTTGAAAGCGGTACTCGTCTTCAGGACTCAGTGGTTTCAACAATTGCCAACCCAGACATTCATCACACGCCTTTTGCAACTGCTCATAACTTTGCTTGAACAAAATATCCGGTTGATCTGAATTTGCCCACTTTCCTTCAACCATCCGCTCATAAAAGGTTTTACTAATACCGCCTTCTGGTGGGATGTTATGGACCCGCCAATGTTCTTGTTCTGCATAAGGCAGAGAAATCCCAAGTTCATCTAAAAATACACAAACTTTGTCAGGGGCGTGGTTGTCAATTTCCATGCTCCACATCCCACAACCTACCATTGAATCCCTAATATAGTATTTGCTCGGTTCGTCATAGTACTTCTTCAAAACCTGCTTATTGAAATGAACAAGCGTAAGTTTCCAAGCCGCACTTTCTCCAGGAAAATCGTTCAGCTCACTTGGATCGCATGTGTGATCAATATTCTCCCCATTCTCGTCGGTGTCAACAATAAATTTGACGTACTTCCGCTTCTCAGCAAAATCCCCTAAACCGCTCTTGGACTTGGGTAGGAGTTCAACAATTTTTCTTCCTCTCAGCCAACTACCTGATGAAAATCCTTCTAGCCAGCTACCTGATAACAATGCTTTGTGGGGAATGTAATCACAATAACCATGTCTCCAACATATAAGACCATCGCGCTTGAATTCAGGTTCAACCATACTGAGTCCGATATCCTCAATGGAATATACCGAGTACTCCTCAAATTGAAATAACATCGACAGGTACATTTCTTTAACAGCTAAAAATTGGCGAATTTCTTTGAGTCTTATCTGAACCTCGTCAGGCTTAACAATAGCGACTATTTTTTCATTTCCAGCTTCATCAATCTTGATATATTCATCCGTTTTTCTATCGTGGTAGAGGTTATGAAAAAGGCGAAATTCTTCTGAAATCTCAATATAGTTCTCTTTCATTCCACTAAACTGACGCTTAATGACCAGTGGTTCCGATCCATACATATCTTCATCAACACCCCATCGAAAGTATTCAATTTCACTTTTTTCAGAGGTAGAGTAAGCCGCTGGTTCGGGCCACACGTTCTCTATCACATCAGAAATATGCTCTCCAGCAAGAATTTCTGCTACTAACTTACGTGGTATCAACCCACAATAAATAAAGCAGCGTTTCTTAATATTTTCTTCGGGGCACCAGTACACGGTCACCAGCTCGGTTGCTTTCCAGTCACGCCGAATCCACTCCAGGTTATGTTTTTGCGATAATCGTTCCCGGTCTGCATCAATACTCATAAGTCCACTTTCTCCTTATTTTTAACTAACAAAAGGGCACAAAACACGCTTCTTAAGAATAGAAGCGTACTCCAAGCCCATTGTCTTAATATATGTCTGACATTTATCAAAAGTTGTGTTATCTCAATGTTTATCAAGGTTCTTTAGGTATAAGTTTGTGAAAATGCGTTATGAAGTCGGTGAGTATCTGTCTTTCTCCCGTGAGTTGAAGTTGTATTTGATGAAATGTGCGACGT
>JAJEEK010000124.1 GCA_022821065.1 Candidatus Poribacteria bacterium | reverse complement strand
CCCAACCTATTACAAAAAGGAGTATTTATCATGAAAACGACTTTGGTTTTTACACTGATATTATTTACATTATCACTTTCCATATTGTTACCGCACGTTGCTTTTGCACAGGCCGAACAAGATGAGAGACCTATCGTCCGGCTTATCTACTTTCGTCCCAGTGACCGTGCCACCCACCCTGATATCGACGCAAAAGTGGATGCACTGATTCAGGACGTACAGCGGTTCTTCGCCGACCAAATGGAAACACACGGATTCAGCAGAAAGACATTCTTGTATGAGACCCACGCGAACGGAAAAGCGGTGGTACATCATGTGACTGGACGATACACGGACGCACATTATACAGAGTTTGCTTTCGGATCCGGCATGTGGGGTGAAATTGACCACCTACATAGGTTTAGTAAAACAAAAGACATTTATCTCGTTTTGACAGATATGAGTTCTGAAACGTATCCCAAGTACGTCTGCGACCCTGAGGCCAGAAAAGCAGCGGGTGAGGTGTGCGGTATCGCTGTCGGTGTCGAATCAGCAGATACATCCGGCCATGCCCTCGTCCCGATTGGTCGATGTTTTAACATTCGGGTAATTGCGCATGAGTTGGGGCATGTCTTTGGATTGGTACACGATTTTCGCAATAATGCCTTCGTGATGTCTTACGGAACAGGCCCAAACGACCAAAACCAATTGTCCTATTGTACTGCAGAATGGTTGGATGTCCATCCGGCTTTTAACCCCGGTGGAATTTTTCTCCGGTCAAACACCACCGTAAAACTATCTGCCAGCCCTGCTTCTCAAGGAGATGCGATTCATCTCCGCTTTGAAATAACTGACCCCGATGGACTCCATCAAGTCCAATTAATACATTTCAGAGACCCGGATGCCGCGGATATGATGCTTGATTTTAAGGGATTAAATGGTGCCACAAACAGCATCGTTGAATTCACCTCTACTGAAACTGCATTGGTAAATTCTCGTTCTGCTCGAATCCAGTGTGTTGATATCAACGGAAGTTACTTAAGAGGCTGGTATACAGATCTTACCCGTGCATGGTCTTCCCAAAATGATCTCGCGGAATTGCTTTTAGAACGCGCTAAAATAGGGAACGTGCAGCAGCCGCAAAGTTTTGTTGATAAAATGAGTCTACCGGAAGGTGCCAAACTGCGCTTGGGTAAAGGCACCTTAAGAGACGTAACATATTCTCCCGACGGCACCCGGCTGGCGGTTGTGAGTTCTATCGGTATCAGAATCTATGATGCGGATACTTATCAGGAGCTATCTCTCCTTACTGGACATAAGTTCGATGCTGCGAGGGCAATGTTCAGTCCAGATGGAAAAATGCTCGTAACCGGAAGCAACAATGCTACCAATCGCCTCTATCTCTGGGATGTTGAGACGGGAAGCCTCCTTCACACCCTCACCGGGCCCTATAATACGAGGGCGCGGGCTATATACGTAGCGTTTGATGGTCAGACGCTCATTAGTGTATGGAAAGATGATGCCCTCCGTTTCTGGGATATCAGCACAGGCACGCTCACACACACTGTGAGTATCCCTAATATTGGGAATCACAGTGCTGTAACACTTATTCCAAATAAGCGGATACTCGCGAAGGCAGATACCCAATCAGATGAAACCACCCTCTATAATATTGACACAGGTGCGCTCATACGTTCCCTTAAGGGAACCAATCTTAAGAATAAAGGCGTATTTAGTGACGGGCAGATACTTGCCGTATTGGGTACGAAGCTGATTGGTGATGGTGAGGTCACCTACATCTATGAGGCTCAAACGGACAGTGTTGACTTATGGGATGTTGATACAGGTAACCTCATCCGCACGGTTCATATAAATCCGTTGTCACGTAAAATTGCCTTGAGTCCAAATAGGCAGATACTTGCAATTGGATATGGAACGACCGTGGAGTTACGGGATATTGACACGGGGCGCGTTATTCAGACATTCACCTTGCATAATAAGTCCTGGTATTCCGGTGGAATCCATATTGTTAAATTTAGTCCGGATGGCCAAAGCATCGTTTGTGGTGGGGTGAGTGATATCCTTACTTCATGGGATGTTAGCACGGGCGACCCCCTTCACACTTTTCCAGGATATACGTCAGAGATCACAAGTCTCGCGTTTTCTCCCGATGGCCAGAAACTCGCAAGCCCCAGCTTGGATACGAACATCCGTTTATGGGATGTAAATACAGGTCATCTCACCCGCGTCCTTGAAAATTTTACCCAAAGCATGGACATTGCCTTCAGTCCAGATGGGCAGATACTCGCAAGCCCGGGGGCAGTTGGCGATATCTATTTCTGGGATACCGAAACGGGGCAGCTTTCCGAAGTGCTGAGAAAACACCGATCACAGGTACGTAGCCTTGCGTTCAGTTCAGATGGACAAACGCTTGTAAGCGGGGATTACAGCGGCGCCATCGCCGTGTGGGATGTTAGGACGAAAACCTTTCGCTTAGGGATCGTAGCGTATCCGGGAGAAATTAAGAGCGTAGTATCTTCTCCAGATGGTAAAACAATCGCGAGCCGGATGGCATATTGGGAGGGGGCTCCCGTCCGTTTATGGAACGCTGCGACGGGCTACCTCATCCAGGAATTGGATAAGGGGGTGTCTGGCATCTCCTTCAGTCCGGTTGGCAATACGCTCCTTCTCGCGCGCGGAGGGCCAACCCCTTTATGGGATATTGGAACAGATGGACACCTCACTCCAAGGGATACGGTGCAATTCGATGGCTGGCCGGAAGTCGCGAAATTCAGTCTGGATGGCAAAACAATAGCAACGATTGAAGATGGATTAGGTAACGAAGGCAGCACGATTGCCTTATGGGATGTTGACACGGGCACCCGCCTCCGCACATTCGCAGGGCATAGTAGTTCCGCCAGTGGTTACTATAGTAGTCTCGCCTTCAGTCCGGATGGAAACACGCTCGCAAGTGCAAGTTGGGATGGTACGATCCTCCTGTGGGAACTTGCACCTTCTCCTGCTGGACTCCCACAGCTACCCGCGGATGTCAATGGCGATGGTGAAGTCAATATTCAAGACCTCGTCGCCGTCGCAGCTGCATTGGGGCAAACCGGCGAAAACGACGCCGATGTTAACGGTGATAGTGAAGTCAATATCCAAGACCTCGTCGCCGTCGCAAATGCACTCGGACAAGACGCAGCAGCACCTGCCGCTATCCGTCAACAAGCCATAGGACATCTGACAGCCGCAGACGTGCAGCACTGGCTCACACAGGCACAACAGCTCGACCTTAGGGCACCGAGAACACAACGCGGCATTCTGTTTCTTCAATACCTGTTGGCGGCACTCACGCCTCAAGAGACGCTATTGCTTGCCAACTATCCGAACCCGTTCAACCCGGAGACATGGATACCCTATCAACTCGCAAAGCCTGCCGATGTTACGTTGACCATCTATGACATCCAAGGGCACGTCGTACGGGATTTGGATTTAGGGCATCAGCGTGCAGGTATATATCAGGGCAAAAGCCGTGCAGCATATTGGGATGGCAGGAACGCTGTCGGTGAGTCTGTCGCAAGTGGTCTGTATTTCTATACGCTCACAGCAGGCGAATTTTCTGCAACGCGGAAAATGTTAATCCGCAAATAAGGAGATAAAAAATGAAAATGAGACTTTTCACGATTCTTTTGATACTGCTTTTCGTTTCAACGGTATATCTACCCTTGAGTTATGCCCAAGACTACACCACATGGGATTTACCAGAAGGTGCCATGAAACGTTTCGGTAAAGGATCAATTGAAGAAATAGCGTATTCCCCTGATGGCACTCGGCTTGCGGTGGCGAGTAACATCGGTATTTGGATTTACGATGCACAGACCGGCGAAGAACTGAATCTATTCACAGGACATGGCAAAGAGCTAGGTTCTCACCCGACGCTTGCGTATTCTGTCTTAAGCGTATCGTTTAGTCCCGATGGGAAGACGCTCGCAAGTGGGAGTGTGGACGATACCATCCGTTTATGGGATGTTGCGACAGGCGATACCATCCGCACCCTCACAGGGCATAAGCGGGATGTCTATAGCGTGGCATTTAGTCCCGATGGGAAGACACTCGCAAGCGCAAGTAAGACCGTCCGTTTATGGGATGTTCGCATAGGTGAAACTATCCTCACCCTGCCAGAGGGGTCTCTATCGACGGGTGGCGGGCATACGGACGATGTCTATAGCGTATCGTTTAGTCCCGATGGGAAGACGCTCGCAACCGGGAGTCGGGATAGCACCATCCTTTTATGGGATGTTCGCACAGGCGATCTGCTCCGCACCCTCACAGGGCATCGGCTGTATGACCGCGTTAGCGTATTGTTGAGTCCCGATGGAAACACACTCGCAAGCGCAAGCGGGGGTTGGGGCGAGGATCCCGCTTTTGACGGTCGCATCCGTTTATGGGATGTTGCGACGGGCGATACCCTCCACACCCTCACAGGGCATACGAGGTATGAACGCGTTAGCGTATCGTTTAGCCCTGATGGACAGACACTCGCAAGCGCGAGTGGGGACCTTCGTTTATGGGATGTTGCGACGGGCGATCTGCTCCGCACCCTCACAGGGCATACGGAGGATGTCTATAGCGTACTGTTTAGTCCCGATGGGAAGACACTCGTTAGCGCAAGTAGGCAAGAAATCCGTTTATGGGATGTTGCGACAGGCGATACCCTCCGCACCCTCACAGGGCATACGGGCGGTGTCCAGGTCTTAAGCGTATCGTTGAGTCCCGATGGAAACACACTCGCAAGCGCAGGTAGCGACGCTTGGGGCGGTCACAACTCGACACGTTCGGACGGTCGCATCCGTTTATGGGATGTTCGCACAGGTGATCTGCTCCGCACCCTTACAGGGCATACGAGGGGGGTCTATAGTGTCGCGTTTGGTCCCGATGGGAAGACGCTCGCAAGCGGAGGCTACCACCACGACAGTGCCATCCGTTTATGGGATGTTCGCACAGGCGATCTGCTCGGCACCCTCACAGGGCATGACGGGGAAGTCTATAGCGTGGCATTTAGTCCCGATGGGAAGACACTCGTTAGCACAAGCTGGGACAGGACCACCCGTTTATGGGATGTTCGCACAGGCGATACCATCCGCACCCTTACAGGGTATATATGGAGCGTATCGTCGGATTGGCAGACGCTCGCAACCGGGGGGTACGACGACGGGATCACCCGTTTATGGGATGTTCGCACAGGCGATCTGCTCCGCACCTTCACAGGCACAAGGGGTATGGATTCTGTCTCAAGCGTATCGTTGAGTCCCGATGGACAGACACTCGCAAGCGGAGGCAGAAGATCCAGCGGTCGCATCCATTTATGGGATGTTGCGACGGGCGATCTGATCCACACCCTCACAGCGAGTGAGGTCTCAAGCGTATCGTTCAGTCCGGATGGACAGACACTCGCAAGCACGAGTTCACGTATAGGTTCGCGCAATGTCATCTATTTATGGGATGTTCGCACAGGCGATCTGATCCACACCCTCAGAGAGGATAGGTGGCAGCCGGATGTCTCAAGCGTATTGTTTAGTCCCGATGGACAAACACTCACAAGCGTGGGTGAGGACTTCCGTTTATGGGATGTTCGCACAGGCGATCTGATCCATATCCTCAACCCGAGGCTCACTCGGTTGACGAGAGGTTTCGGGTTAGATTGGCAGACACTCGCAAGTGGGGGTTTGGATGGCACAATGCTTTTGTGGAAAATCGCACCGACTTCACCGCACCCCGGCGAAAACACTGCGGATGTCAATGGAGATGGTGAGGTTAATATTCAAGACCTCGTCACCGTCGCAGCTGCATTGGGGCAGACCGGTGAAAACGTCGCGGATGTCAACGGAGACGGTACAATTAACATTCAAGACCTCGTCGCTGTCGCAGCTGCACTCGGACAAGTCGCAGCCGCACCTGCCGCCATCCGCCAACAAGCCACAGGACATCTGACAGCCGCAGACGTGCAGCACTGGATCACACAGGCACAACAGCTCGACCTGACGGCACCGAGAACACAACGCGGCATTCTGTTTCTTCAATACCTGTTGGCGGCACTCACGCCGCAAGAGACGATATTGCTTGCCAACTATCCGAACCCGTTCAACCCAGAGACATGGATACCCTATCAACTCGCAAAGCCTGCAGCGGTCACGCTGACGATCTATGCCGTAGATGGAAAGTTGGTGCGGACACTTGACTTAGGGCATCAACCTGTGGGCATCTATGAAAGTAAAAGCCGTGCTGCACATTGGGATGGCAGAAATGCCGTCGGTGAGCCTGTCGCAAGCGGTGTGTATTTCTATACATTCACCGCTGGTGATTTCACTGCAACACGGAAAATGTTAATCCTGAAGTAATTTCTGATAAACAACACCGCTTACAGGATAGAAGGCGGGTCGTTATTGTTCGTGATTAACTTTAGTAGCCCTAAAAGTCGAATCCTTTTAGGTCCTTTTAGGGCTTCCTACTCAACGTCCTTCCATGTGTTTCGCAGTACGATGTTCCGAACAGCAGTAGGTGATAGGTCAAACTCCTTTGCCAGTTCACTGTTTGACTCGCCTGCTGCGCTTCGGGATCGGATTTCTCTAACCTGTTCCTCAGTCACTTTAGCGTTTGCGCGTGAGGGTTTCGATGCTTGACCTGCTCCAGTCTCTCCATCATCCGCCTCGTTGTCATTTTCAACCGTCTCCATCGGTTGTTGATCGCTCTCTATTTCTGAAACGCTTGCGTACATCTCATCAATACTGTCTTCGCGTAATATTTGCTCACTGTCCACGTCCAGTTTTTCCAATATTGTTTCCCAAATTTGTTCAATCGGATGTTTAAGTTGAAATGCCTGAACTTCTGCCATCCCCTGTTTTAGATCCTCACCACTACAATGAATCTCTGACTCGTCCAAACCTCGTTTATCTGGATCAGGTAAGAGCTTCACTCCTGTTTCATTTCGCTCAAGAAATTGTAATTCCTCAAAAATAGCGAGTCCGGTTTCAACGCCTAACTTCACCATATCCAATTTGCTATAGACATTTTCGTTGTAAACATTCTCAAGTTTAATGAGATCACCGTCTGTTCCATCAAGTTCTTTCAATTCTCGGTACAACTTTCCTAACGCCTCTGCATCCGGATATTTTTGAGTTAACCACTGATTTAATGCGTCAATATCTTGATTGGTATTGTAAATGAGATGCAGATAGGTATTCTTTTCTGATGTAAAAGCCGGTTCACACAGCTTAAAGAATTCGTCTAAACCCGGAACAAGATGACAGAAGATAAAGTGTTCAAGGCAGTGCGACGATGCCAATGTGGAAAGTGTAGCATCTGAAACAACAGCAATCTTTTCCCCCTTCTCAAGTTTCTCTAAAATCTCCCTCTCTTCTGCTTCAGAGGTTTGCCCACCATACCTTTCGATAAGGTCCGCTTTCTCTGGAACAACACGTTCCAATAACCGATCAACCATCTCTTCACTCTGAACATAAATGATAGTGGGCTGCCTTTGTTCCAGCAACTCCAAAAGATAGTTCTTCTTGTTCACATCTCGCCGGTCAAGTATGCGGACAGTAGAATCCGTTTGAATTGGCGGATATACCGCTTGAACAGCCTGATTTTCGATTGTTGCTACCTTAAAAAGTTCTCGCATAGCAGTGAGGTTTTCCATGGATGTCATCCACGCGCCTACTGCATCTTCCAATCGGTCTGATGTCGCCTTGAGACTCTCCTCACAGGTTTGCCATTTCGCTTTCGTGTCTTCCAGTTCCTTTTCCGTAGTTTCAAAGCGTTCTTTATAATCAGCCTGTGCTGCTTCAGATTCTTTTAGACGTTGTTTCGTGCCAGCAATATCTTTCTTATATTTATCGTTCTGTGTTTTTGCCCTCTTGAGTTGCTTATCTAATTTTTTACGTTGGTTCTCTTTCTCATCTACCTGTTCTGAAAGTGCTACGTTCTTTTCCGCGTACTCGTTTTTCTCTGACTCCGCAGTTGCCAAACTTTGCTCTACTTCTGCAAGCGATTTTTTATATTCGACATTGTCTTCCTCTGCTTTCTCAAGACGTTCCGCAGTGTCATCAGAAAAAAGCGCATCCCGAATAGCCTCAACCTCAGATTGTTCATCCGGTCTGTTGATCTTACCCAGTACATCAACAATAAGAAACAGATGTGCCCGAGTACGCTCGCATTCAGCATCGCCTTCGGGTGGGTGTGCCCATTCTGCATTTCGACACTCCACGATCAACCAAAGTTGATTCCGAAAGGTTTTGTCATCATTAAGATGTGTATCAAAAGCGGAATCCCAGTTTTTGTTAACAATGTGCGGAAAATCATTAATGTCAATCGCAGATTCAATACTTCGATCCTTCTGAACCAACAAACGCTCAATTTCATCAGCCCGCCTATAACCTAAAGAATCTGTAACAGCGGATTCGACGTCAGTCCCTTGAACCCGCCTTAAACACGATATTATAAACGGACGCATCGCGGCGCGATAGATGTTCAGTGCTTTATTGAGTGCTTCTTGGTTCCGATAATCTGTTGTGCTCAACCTACCGCCTCCACGTAGATATTTTCTTTAGCATACCATCTGCTCGGTCATTCGTCAATCAGAATATAAGGCAGAATCAAAATGACAAAACCCACTGCCGCTACGATCGGGACAAAACGGACACCCGAATCTGCTCCCACTTTCGTTTCGACCGATGCGTCGCAACCCGCCTTTTAAAGACGGTGTCCACCGTGAAACCGGCTTCCGCGATGATCGTCTCCAGATTCGCAATCGCCTTAGGTCCCGAAGCATCCGCGTAACCGAGCAAAACAGTGCCATCAGGCTTCAGGAAATCTGAGACTTGTGCAAAAAACCGTCTCACCGTCTCCTGTTTCTCGTCATGAATCGCGAGTTCGGCGCGGCTGCGCACGCGAGCGACAACCCACGGGGCGTTGAAGATAATCACATCAAATTGATGGGAAGCAAACGGATCAAACAGATCACCGGCAGGCATAACCGTTATACCATCCGAATCTGGCAGGAGTCGTTGAATGTTTAGTTTTGTTGTCGCAACCGCTTCAGGTAGCAGATCCGAGGCATACACCTCAGTCTGTTCGCCTAACTCCTGTCGCGCCAACAAGGTCAAACACCCACTCCCACATCCGATGTCCGCAACTGTAGACCCATTCGAGCTACGGACGTGCTGCAACGCCTCCTGAAAACATTCAATCGTCTCCTGCGAACGCGGTGCCAGAACGTTTTCGGAAGCGACAAGCGAGGCATCAAGCGCACGGATAGGATAGGTCTCAGCGAGCGCCTCTTGTATCCGTTGGATTTTAGTGAGCGGTAGCAGAAACGGTTTCCCCTGATTCGCGCCCATCGGTTCACCAGCAAGTGCCAATAGATCAGGAAGGACAGGCGCGGGTTCAACCTGTAAAACCCCATCAGCGTCTGCCCAACACGCGAGTCTTGATAACGCTTCTTTGAGCGCACTACCGACAGAATTTCCACGCGACGCGCCACGATCCCGCGATTTGGATTTGGTCCGACGCGGCGACTGCTGGACTAAATCCCGTTTGTGGCGTTGGATATAGTCCATAACAGTCGTAATGTGTTCCCATTCACCCTCCATAACGGCAACACCGCCGTGCCGGATATGTGTAAAAATCCGGTTGAGATGATCTAACTCCTGATGCGCGAACAATTTGACGCGCCCGCGCGCGAAAACGACATCCCGATATTCGGTCGGAACATACAGTTCACCGATGTTGCTAACGAAATAAAAAGAATTCATTGTAGAAAATGGATACGGATAGAGACAAAACCATTCAACTAAGGAATTGGGACAACCTCACCTGTCCTGATGGACTCCGCCTCTTTATAGCAGAGTAGCAACGCATCCCGGGCACCGACACCAGATAATGCAGTCGGTTCAGTTCCGCCATCAATCGCCTCAACAGCGTATTGAATTTCACCGACGAATGCATCAATCGGGTCAACATCTCCCAAATCTACTTGCTCCACCTCACCTTGGTCGTTAAGAAGCGTTAAGGGTACCGCCGTAGATGCTTCACCCGCGAGTGTCGAGAAATCAAATAGCAGTGTCGCCTTTTCGAGGAAAATTTCAAACCCGTGTGAAAAAGCGCGCCCACGTTGCGAAGCACCGCCAGAAGAACAGCTGACAGTGATCTCCTTATCGTTATAAATATACTGTGTTGTCAGGTAATCAACGTAATTACCACCGGCAAGTTGACCTTGTGAGAACACCGCATCGGGAACACCGCAAAGCAGCTGAATGAAGTGCGTATCGTGGATGTGCAAATCGATGCCGGGGCCGCCGCTCTTCTCAAGTGAAGCGAGATCCCGTGACTGGCTCGGTCTCGAAGTAATCCGCTTAAAATGCGCACCCAGGAGTTCACCGTATTCCCCAGATTCAACAACCTGCTTCGCGTAAGCGTACTCCGCAAAGAACGGAAGTACATGCGCGACCATCAGATAGCACGGCCCCTCACCTGTCGCCTTACGCGTCTCACCAATAGTCTTCTCAAGTTCAACGAGTTCGTTCGCATCGTCCATCGAGATGGAAATAGGTTTCTCGACGAGCGTATGTTTTCCGGCATTAAGGGATGCCATACTGACAGGTTTGTGAAGATGCGTCGGCAGGCAAATATCGACCAACTCCACCGCTTCATCGGCAAGGAGTTCGTCAATTTCACTATACTTTCGGACATTTGAGAGATCCTCCATACCACCTCGAGGACCAAAATTCCCTTGGATGCCGGTCCAATCGCCAGCGAGTTTCTTCGGATCCCGTGTGCAGATAGCAACAACTTCAGCACCCGTAATCCGCTGAATCGCATAGTAGTGAATCATCCCCATAAAACCGATACCAACTATTCCGATCTTTGTCATCTTTCTCCCCTTTTATAAGAAAGCACAGGTGCCGAAGTAACACCTGTGCCGTTTAACGTTTCTATAGGACAATCCTTAATACGTACCAGTTCTCCGCTTCATATTGCCCCAGGTCGTTGCGACTTTACCAATTGGCGAAACCGCAAGAAAACCTTCGTTCGCTATCGCTTGGATTTCCTCTTCACTCAGCGCACGACTCCAGACAGCGGCTTCGTCAATAGAACCGTTCTCGAAGGTGTAATTCGGACGGTCCTTAGAGCACCCGATCCGCAAATCTTGATCGTTGGTGCCTTTGAAGTCAATTTTTTGTTCTTGCTCAGCTGCGACTTCGCCATCAACGTAGATTTTCATGGTTGCCCCGTCATAAGTGCCAACGACGTGTTGCCATGTTTTTGTTTCCAGTGCATGGGGTTGGTCCAACCGAGGTCTGCTGTTGCCGGTGCCCAGGAACATGTTAAAATTCTTACCACTATTGAAGGCACCGATGCCGTAGGAGGTATGCTCACCACCATTATGGCAGTTTTTGTCGAACCACTGCGCATCCGTCGCCCAAGAATCCTGATTGATCCAAGCCGCCATCGTGATTTCACCCGTGATTTTCAGTTCCTCGGCGGCAGGTACATTCACACAATCAGCGCCCACGGCTGTAATCCGAATCGCATCCCCATATTTGCCCTTCACAATCTCGGTATTGGCGATGATATCCGCATCAAGCCCGTTGCCAGAATCATCAACAACCGTCTTACCGTTAACATTGTCAAACGTGAAGTAAACGACGAGTCCTTCAGCGAGGTCTGCTGTGGCATATCCAATCGTAATAAGCATCAACGCGATAAGCACAGCACAAGTAAATAAACGTTGCATCTATCCGTCCTCCTGTCGAAATTCTTGCGTTCTTAATATAACACGAAAAACTGGCATGTTACGTCAAATTTTTCAGATTTTATCAGAAACCGACAGATAAATCAACATATTTTTATTTTTAACACAGGGCGATTTAGTTTTAAGAAATTATGGGTTTTTCACCTTTTTTCTTAAATCCGGTTCGGTTAGGAAACCGAACCTACCGGGCCCGGGCATATTTTTATGTTTAACAGGTATAATCTGGCACACCGTTGTTCACGTTCCGAACAGAAGGTCCCGGCTATACAGAAGCGAGCACATCGTTCATGATCTCTTCCCATCTACCTTCATACTTCTCACCGAACTCGGTTTCGCCACCGGTGGCAAGCGGACCGCGGAGCATCGGTTTAGTCGTATTATTCCGCTCCCAGAGTTCTTTGCCGCCAAAATCGTTATGCAAGAAATGAAGTGCCACACCCGCGCGTTCTTTATCAGAGAGATTCGACCGCGTACAGTGCGCGACACCGTAGCAGAAAAAAAGCACACCACCGGCTTTTAATTCAATCGGTACGGCGCGTTCTTCCGGTGGATCGCACCGAATATGGTGATCGCTCAACGGGTCACGGTAGTGCTCATAACTTTCCCGATGGCTACCCGGAATGACGTGCATACACCCATTTTCAACATTTGCATCGTGGATAGCGATCCACATCGCCGTCCCTCGCAACGGATCAGCGATCTTGAAATAGGCGTTATCTTGGTGCCAACTCGTCCCGATACCGACTTTAGGCGGTTTCCAGAACGCCTGATCCAACTCCAACATAAACTCATCACCGATGAGTTGCTCAACAGCAGAGACAACCTTCGGGTGAAATGGCAACGCCTTGTGCAAGTCGCTACGATTATTCAACGGAATAACCTGAAGGTTCTGCCGTTCACCTTCGTTATCACGCTTTGTGCCGTCGGATTGCACAGCACAATTAATGCCGCTCCCATTTTCGAGTTCAGTGTCGTAAATCCGTTCAAGCTCAATTCGGAGGGCGTTTGCTTCCGTCGGGCTAAAAAACCCTTCAATAGCAAGGTACCCCTTGTCCCGGAAATGAGCGAGTTGCCTATCACTTAATCGCATTATCAAATCACCTCTCTTATCCTTATTGCATCTGTGCACACGGCACAATAATAGAATCCACCATACCGTGTAAAATCTTCTTGTCAGCCGGACAGACTGCCGCTTGCATGCCGCCCAGCTTAACCGTGTCGCCAGCAACAAAATAGTACGGACGGAGGAGCGGACGACACGCCATCTCTTGCATATCACCTGCGTCAAAATCGTAATACTGCATCCGTACCCGTCTGGCAGTGTGAAATCGTTGTAAGACGTGCGGGTTCTTTTCAAAACTGTCAAGGCTGTCTTCAATAACGGTTTCCCATTCCTCTGTAGGCAGATCGTGTCCAATTGCCACGCCACGGCTCCCCCATGCAAGTTCGGAAAAACCGGACGGTTTAATCACCAACTCCCGCTGCTTTTGCGTCAGTGTACCGAGCTGACGCCAGTCTGTCACAGCGTCACCTTCTACCTCTAAACCCGGAATAACAGCATGCGGCGGCAGCGGGCGCGCGTCAATAATCCACGTCTCCGGGATGACCTCCTGCAAGAACGCATAAGTTCGCTTACCGAGTTGACGCTTCCAAAACGGTTGAAGTATAGGATGATGGAACAAGGCGAGGCATAACTTCTCTTCAAGGTAGGATTTCGGAGGCGGGGTCATCACAACAGTCCGTTTCTTCGCACTATAAAACATTAATTCCGATTTCGGGATATTCAGGAGATCAAACAACTCATAGAAACGGTATAGTACATCAATCAGCAGTGGGTCGTCTCCATGCACAACAAATAGTCCCTCTTCCGCAAAAAGAATGTCGTGCGGTTTAGTAGCGAAAGCCTTTAGTCCGATTTCAGAAAGCGCGTCGGCGAGCCAGACCATCTCCGCCCAATAATCTTCCGATTCATCTGAGACAACAATCGCAAGCGTCGGTTCATCCTTTTTCGCCAGTGTGCGAATCATATCGGCATAGCCGTTCACCATCCCGTTGTCGCCCCCAACAATCGCATAGCCGAGTTCCGCATACAAACGTGCCAGACACCCCGTCGCGCCGATGAAACCCGGAATCGAATCGAGTTCCGTAATCGCCATGCCGTTAGCCGTCGGCAAGATGTCAGGACGGAGGACACCGGGCAGCTGCGTCTTAAAACGGTTCATCCGACCATACTGGATAACTGACTCCGGTTTCCCGATCTCCAAATATTCAGCGACCCAAGCGGGTTGAATACCGCGCACACTCTGCGAATAGAGCAAATTACACGCACGATAGAAATTTAAAAGATGTGGACCGAGTTCTTCAAACCACTTTAACTCTGCTTCGGTAACCCAAAACGGTTCCGGTGAAATACGCCAAGAGGTATTGCAGTCGGGATGGACTTCTCGTTTCTCACTTTCAAATAACTTTGCCTTCGGAATCTCATCATTAATAAATAGACATTTCTGTTTAGCATCCAATTTTTAATTATTCCTTTGTTGCTACGGAAGGAAAACCTGTTTAACGAAGTCAATCTTTTTTTGTGAAGCGATCGTTTGCAAAACGTGTCGCGGCACAGGACTATCCACGTTGATAAGCGTCACAGCGAGTTCCCATAAGTGCGAACGTCCGACAGTCATATCGGCGATGTTAATATTGTGTTCTCCGAGAATCGTCCCCATTAACCCTATCATTCCGGGTTGATCGCTGTTATAGATGAGAAGGATATACCCCGTCGGTCTCACATTTATATGGTGTTGGTCAATACGGACGATGCGGATGTCTTTCTTCCCGAATGCGGTGCCTTCAATCACCGTTTCACCCTTATCCGTTGCAACAGTAATGGCGATGGAGTTCGCATAGTTCGCTTCCGATTCGCTCTTCGTCTCCGTAACGGAAATCCCACGTTGTTTAACTAAGAAGGGGGCGTTGACATAGTTGACATCCGTCAGCACGGGCGTCAAAAGCCCCTTCTGTAATGCTACAGTTACCGGTGTAACATCCTCGTTCTGGAAAAGCGTCCCGTTATAATGAATCTTAAGTGCCGATATTTGCCCCTCAACGATCTGCGTCTGAAAGCTGCCGACCTTTTCCGCAAGTTCGAGATAGGGTCCCAATATATCAAGGGTTCTTGGATCAATTTTCGGTTGATTGACAGCATTCGCGACGGGTTCACCACGAAGCGCGTTTCTGACCTGCTGTGCCACCTCAATAGCAACGTGCTCCTGTGCTTCCGATGTCGATGCCCCGAGGTGTGGAAGTGCCAACACGTTTTCCAAGTCCAGTAGCGGCGTATCCGTCGCCGGTTCATCTTCAAAGACATCCAACGCAGCGCCTGCAAGTTCGCCCGCCTTCAACGCATCATAGAGCGCACCTTCATCAATGATACCGCCGCGCGCACAGTTAATCAATCGGCAACTCGGTTTCATCAGGGCAAACTCAGACGCACCGATACTATGATAAGTTTCAGCGTTGAGATGCGTATGAATAGAGATATAATCCGATTCCTTGAAGAGCGTCTCCCGATCCACGAGCCGAATCCCGATTTTTTCCGCCGCACCCGCCGAGATGTACGGGTCATAAGCGATGATTTGCATCTCGAAAGCCTGTGCGCGTCGCGCCACCTCTTGTCCGATCCGTCCTAACCCGACCGTCCCGAAAACCTTCCCGTACAATTCAACACCGATAAAATCGTTGCGCTGCCAAGCTCGGTTTTTCAGTGAAATACCGGCTGGTACAATATTCCGCGCTAACGCCAACAGCATCGCAATTGTATGTTCCGCCGCCGCAATCGTATTACCCGTGGGTGTGTTAACGACTAAGATACCGTTCCGTGTCGCTGCTTGTACGTCAATGTTATCCACACCGACCCCGGCGCGCCCAATCACTTTTAACTGTTTCGCCGCATCAATGACATCTGCGGTCACTCTCGTCGCACTCCTGATAAGCAGCGCATGATAGTCAGCAATCCGCTCCAACAGATCTTCGTGCGAAAGATCAAGGAGAACATCCACCTCAAAATCGCGACGTTCCGTCAGAACATCTAAGCCTTGCTGCGACAGCAAATCGCTGACCAGCACCTTATACATCATCCAAACTCCTCCGCGGTTAGCGCGCCAAAACAATCCCTTACATTAATTTCACTTGCAAGGCACCTTTAAATTATAGCATGTCTGCAGCCTTCTGTCAATTACATTGTTTCGCAGGAGTCATTCAAGTTGTCGAAATTTTAGACTTTCGGTTTTAGGTTCTCCGCTGAAGGAGCGACTTTCCAATCTTGACTTTT
>JAJEEK010000061.1 GCA_022821065.1 Candidatus Poribacteria bacterium | reverse complement strand
ATCCCTGCTGAGGTTAAGCTCCCCTAAAGTGCGCATTTTTTTTAGAATCACCTGGTCCTTTTCTGTAGTGAGGTTATTATGAATCGCCGTTTTTTCCATATAGACGCTCTGAATCGCGCGTGTCGGTGCAATAAATTTAGCGGTGAGAAACCCAACGCGTGGGGCAATCAACACGGCGAGCACCCAGACAGTGAAAGCGACGATGAGTGCCGTCTTGGAATTATCCAAATAGGTGGAAATTAAGGTCCCTATCGCAAAAAATACGCCAATGTAGAGCAACGAGACGAAGGTCAAACTGAGCACGCGTCCGAAGATGTCAGATTCACCCAAAGGGAACCCTTGCGAAACAAGTAGGAGCAAACCTAACAGGAACGACACCAAAAACGGGACAACAAACACGATATACCCGCCCATTAGTTTGCTCCACAAAAACAGATCTCGTGGGAGTGCGTTTGCCAAAGTTACCCGCAACGTTCCGGCTTCTCTTTCCCCCGCAACGGCATCAAATGTGAACAAGAGTGCCAGTAGACTGAAAACGGTGCTGACAACAAATAGAAAATCAAGATTCCCTAAAGCCGAGGAAAGCGAGCCTTCCCCAAGTGATGTTGACCCGTGTTTTACACCGTTGCGAGTCATCCCAAGGTAACCCGGAAGGGATGCCTCTAAACCTTTAGCAAACACACTTAAAGGTGAAGGATCAAGAAAAAGTTTAGAGAATTCTGTATCTGGAGCAGGCGGATCCCGAAGTGGATGAAGTGCATCATCGACTTCTGCAGCCGAGAGTTCAATAGCTGCCTGATAATTGACCTGGTTCTGGAGGTAATTGCGGTAATTGATGTGCAAGGTAAGCGGTACGAGCAGAAGACACATCACGAGAAGCGCGACGAACCGGACGCTGAGGATATGATGCATTATCTCTTTTTGGATCAATGTCAATAACATGTTAAATCCCTCTTATTTTTACGGATTAACGTTCAAGACGGAGCACGCCACGATGCTCAGTGCCAACGTAAAAGGCATCTCTATCAACAACGAGAGACGTTATGGCATCTGGAATTTCAGGCACAATTTGTTCCCAAGTCCCTGTTTCCTTTGCTAAGTGATAGATGCCGTCGTCATTCGCGCCATAAACAATATCCTCTGTTGTTGCTAACGACTTAATGATGATGCTTTCTCCTGCTTTATCGGTGATTGCATTCCAAACAACGCCATCTTTTGAACTGAAAACGCCTTTGTCGGTCGCGACATGCACCGTTGCGTCGGCAAAGACAATTTGATTGAAGCGTTCAACAGACAACGACAGATGGGGTGTAATGTCGTTCCAACTATCACCACCATCAAGCGATTGGAAGAGCTGTCCGTCCCGTTTACCGACATAGACGGTCTCTCCTGAAACCGCAATTTTAAAACGTTGTGCCATGTTTTCACGTGTGAGTTCACAAGTCTCTTCAACGCCTGTATCCGACCATCTCAGGTCACCCGGATTCCATCGGAAGAGTTTATAGTTGTACTCCATGTAGTACGTTTCACCACTCACCGCGAAGTTGCCGTATAAACCCTCCAACATCAATGCGTAAGTGAGTTGACCATCGCCTTGTTCTCGACCCAACAATTTTAGAAAGCATTCTGCCCCAAATCTCGGATTCTCGCGTATTATCTGGGTTGATAAAGACTCAGAATCAACCTCTGGATCATCTGTAGAGCAGGTAAAGGTCATTTGCCCCTCTTGTCTCGGTAACCGATAAAAATAAAAAGGGAATGTCACTCCCTCAAACACCGTCCACATGAGACTTCCTGAATCTCGTGGAGGCGGTGTCGCCCCCTCAGTAAAAACATAACCCTCAACAGGCTCTAAACAATTTTTATCTGGCAGTAAATGATAATAAGCCGTCTCACAATTACGTCGAATCCCTTTGGCATACAGAACACCATCGACCTCGGAAATCTGCACAATGAGTGGCGTGTCTTCCCTATCTGTGAGTTTCGCATTGAACTTTGGTATCTCAAGCGTATACCTTGGTCGTAGGATGTCAACGGCAGTCCACGAGCTGCCTGCGTCTGTTGATTTGACGATACCGCCAGCGACCGTCGCGTACAAAGCCTTAGCTGCTTCTGAATTTGGACGCGTCTCTTCTAAACTGATTAAGTTATCCACCCGGCACTCAAACCTTGTATTGAATCGGTGCCAGGTTTCACCGCCGTCCCTTGAGCGATGGATGCCAGTGATGCCCCCGGTATAAAAGGTGTTTTCGTCTAAAGCAACTGCACAACTCACACTAAACTGCATAGGTGTAATACCGGAAGATTCTGTGGAACGCCAAGTGTCTCCACAGTCTGTTGAGCGAGACACAACACCTTCCTCTCCACCGATCAGTAAGACGGTTTTTCCGGAGGCGACCAGTTTAATCGGCGGCAACGTTTTCATGATCAGATTCCGGGCATCCGTGGGCGTTACATCTGTCCAAGAATCGCCTGCATCGGTTGATCGGAATACCCACCAGGAATCCTTACGCATATCACACAAATTATGGTAATTTTCACTTGGTGTTCCGTCACCTTCCATTATATTTACTTCTACGGCGACATAGATAGTGTTTTCAGACACTACCAAAGAACGCACGACCACAGTATGGTCCACCGGTAACTGTAGGTGTTCCCACGTTCCCGCGTTGAGACGGTATATGCCGAGAGAGGTTCCGGCAAACAGCGTGCCTCCGCTCAACTGTAGTGTATAAATGCCCGATTTCTTTGTGAAGCGGCTGTCTAAACCGTCATTCATATTTTTCCACGAATTTCCAGCGTCATCAGATCGGAAAATGCCCTCATTAAGGGTAACGTAAAAAGCATCTTCCGTAATCAGCAATTCCCGCACGTGTCCGTTTGGACAAGGACCGATAGCATGCCAAGTTTTACCGTCATCCGTTGAGGCAAACAATTCATCAGATGGAATTATATAAAGCGTGCCATCGTGTTCAGCAATCGGAATGTCGTCTGCGGTTTCTTGACGCAAAAAATCGGTGTTGACAAGTTGCCATTCATTTTCATTTGCAGGCAACTTGTAAATGTTCTCATAACCCATCACTGCGTAGAGTGCCCCATCCGAACTTTTCGTTAGTGTCCCTACGGGTGCTCCCACACCGGGCTCATTCATCTGAATCCAATTCATAACATCCTCCATGAGATCCTCTGATACTTGGGAACTGCCCAATACCTCGCGAACGACAGGGGTTTCTTTCTGCAATCGTTTCCGAGCGCGGTGGAGCCGACTCTTAACCGTGTTCGGCGACATCTCCAAAAAATCACCGATTTCTTCGCAACTCATCTCACTGAGATAGTGAAGTGCTACGACTGTCCGTTCGCGCGTCGTCAGTTTTTGCAGAAGGTATTCAACGATTTCGCGCTGCTTTTCTGTTGCCGAATTTTCGGTCTGTTCCGCCATATATTGGGTGTAGAACAGCGCCTCCACCGCTGCTGTATCCATCGCCTCCAAGGATTGCATCGGTACTCTTTTCTCCTCAAGCCATGCCAGAGAACAGCGGGTAGCAATCATATACAGCCACCCGGAAAACCGGTTTGGGTCTCTCAGCGTCCCGAGTTTTTGGTAGGCTTTAAGAAAAGCGTCTTGCGTAATCTCTTCGGCGGCATGGTAATCTCTCACCCGTCGCCATAGAAATGCGTGTATCTGCTTTTCGTATTTTTTCACAAGGGCAGTGAAGGCACTTTCATCACCTGCTAAGATACGCTCGACCCATTTCGCATCGTCGTTTTTCATGTGGACACTCCGATCAATAATATTGACTTGTGATATGTGACAGGTATTATAGGGTAGACGGTTGCAAATTCGTAATTTTGTTTTCCTATGTGCAGAAATTTTCTATAACCATAGGTGTCAATTTAGTGATTTTTGACGGTATTTTGTAGGAACGTCTCTACAAATGCCGCCCCTACGGGGCTGAGGTCTTTTGGGCACGTGCTGCTATAAACATTCCGTCGCTACGCGACTGAAGAGGTTTTGAAGGTTTCAAGGTTTCTGTGTAGGATCCGGTTCGGTAGCAAACCGAACCTACCGGGCCTGGGACTGAGAAGGTTGTTGTTTCTAAAATTGACACCTATGTTTATAGAAAATTTCTGCACCATAGGTGTCAATTTAGCCTGTAGGTTGGGTTGAACGGTAAAGCAAAAAATAGATTATTGACAAAGTGAGGGGTGTGTGTGATAATACTACTGCTGAAAATCATTTATGCGCTGTGTGTACCTGAGAATCCGACATACAACAGGAGGAACAGATGGCTAACGAACTCATGACGAATGAAGAGAATTACGCTTTTGATGTAGCAGGCTACATACACATTCCCGGTGTTCTCACTCAGGAAGAGGTAGCAGCACTCAACGAGGCATTAGACGCGTTTGGTGAGAGCGAGATGCTGTTAGGCGGCGACAGTCCGCACCGCGAATTGTTCCGCGACTTACTGGTACATCCGACAATGGTGTGGTATTTGAACCAGTTCATCGGACACGGTTTCCGACTCGATCAGGCACCCCGATTGTTGGGACAACGAGAAGGTGAAACCGGTCTAACACTCACCGGCGGCGATGAACCGAGAAACCCGTCCCTGGCATACCGCATACAAAAGGATAGGAGAAGCTGCCAAGGCGTGAAAGCGGTCTGGGTGTTGGACGACATCGAAGAAGGCGACGGCGGACTCGTCGTTGTTCAGGCGAGCCACAAAAGCAATGTCGAAACACCGAACGACTTGGCAACCGGCGTTGACGATATGGATGTAGTCGTGCAGCCGGAACTCAAGGCAGGCGACCTATTCTTAATCGCGGAACCGACACTTCAAGGTGTTCGCCCGTGGAAAGACGAGCCGAAAAGGTTGTTGAGCTACTGGTATGCCGCGCGCGCAGCAATCCAGTCCAACCCAGTCGGCCCTCACTCGGAAACCGAATCTTTACCCGGATGGGCAGACGAAGCAACGCCAGCGCAAAAGGCGGTCCTGTATGTCCCTGGGTACAAAGGTTCAAGTCCGCCACCTGTACTAAACACAGACGGCGAAGATACATGGGTAGAGGAAGACTCGACGGTCGTTCATCCATCAATTTATATGCGCGACCCGAATTCAGGCATCGATGAGAAAGAGTTCTATTTTTGGGATCTGAACGGCTATCTCGTGGTGCGCGGTGTGATGGATGAGCAGTGGTTGGCAGAGGCAAATGAAGCGGTGGATAAATTCCAAGATCGCATCGTTGTCGGTAGTGAATTGGCGGGTGGATCGATCAGCCAAGCCGGTACAGGGCGTCCGCTCCTATCGGGTCTGTTAAATCTCCCCGATCCGTATAACGATCCCTTCCGTCGCATGATTGCGCATCCTGCTGTGGTGCAGCGACTCAACTGGATGGGCGGTAGCGGCTATCGTACGGGTGGCGCGACCGTGTTCTGCGCCGTTGAAGGCACATCCGGACACTCACTCCACGACGGAAATGAACCGATGAGTCCATCCCGCGGTTATGATTTCAAGAACGGACGCAGTTATGCCGAAACCGTCACGATTACATGGCAATTGCGCGATGTCGAACCCGGACTCGGCGGTTTCGCATGTGTACCCGGTTCCCACAAGACGCAGTACTCGATGCCACGCGGCATTCGGACATGCGACGATACCATGGGTTTAGTGGTACAACCGGTTATGAAAGCAGGCGATGTACTCTTCTTTATGGACGGTGGATGCACGCACGGCGCATTGGCGTGGAGGAATCCGATCCCGAGACGTGGCATTCTGATTAAGTATCAGTCGAAAAATGTCAATTGGGGTGGTGGTGTGATTGATCCGCAGGACCGGTGGGGCGATATGGTCGAAGATATGACCGAGGAACAATTCGCTGTCATGCGAGGTCCCGAACGCGACGGTCGCCACCGAACTGTCCCGCGGCTGGTTGTAGAAGACGGAGAAGTGTTCGTTTCGTACGATGCTGAAGGCGATAGTTATGCCTCAAAGCATCGACGCAAACCCGGTGAAAAACGGTCATAACAGACGAACGCTTTGTCACTTACCGTTCAAGGACCGAATCCTCGAACGGTAAGTGATACCACAAACGATTTTGTGTTCCATAGAATACCACTGGCGAATCCATCATTAACAACGTGAGTCGGATAAGAAAAATTGAAGTGTAAACGTAGGTTGGGTTGATTGGGTTTCACGCGCTTTTTGATGGCTTCAGGTTTCTTATTGAAGTTGATAGGTATTTTTTCTATCAACATATCCTTGAGTCTCGTTCAACCCAACCTACAAGACTACAAGACAAGATCTTTTATCAAACTTACGCCCATTCACAAAGCGAAGGGATTATCTATCATTACCAACTTTTAGTTTGCCCCAAGTCAGTGCCAATTTGTCTGAAGATTCAACGGCTAATATACCGATTGCACTCTCCAAACCGTCGGTCATGATGGTGTTGATATCCTCCGCTTCCAAAGCGACAGTAAAAATAGCGGCTTCATCAATAATACCTTCTACGGGTTGAATGGCTGTCGGGTAATTCGTCCCAATAACCACAGGTGCGCCCGTGTCCGCGATCTCCGCAGCAAAGGCTCGCGTGGCAGAAAGCACGCCATCAACGTAAATCTGCGCCTCTGCACCGGTATACACAGCAGCGACATGATACCATGTACCATCTTCCGGTTGGACATTGGATGCCGTCCAGACGGTGTTGCCGCCTTCTCCAAACGGTGCAAACTCGAAGACACCGTTCGCATTACGTTGCAGCAGGTAACACATATCGACTTGCCATCCCTGCGCTTTCGTCACTAACCCGTGCCAATCACCCGGTCTATAAGTACCTTTCACCCAGATGACGATTGTGAGGGCCTCACTGAGTTCGGTATCCAAGGTTTTATGGTCAGGGACGCTTACATAATCGCCCGCGCCATCTAATTCCAGCGCATTACCAAATTTGCCATCAGCTACCCATTTCGGATCCCCCTCAAGCTTACCATCATTACCGTTTTCAGAGGCATCACGTACAGTCTCACCCACAGTCTCATTAAAAAGCCATACACCGGCAGCAGTTTCAGGGTCAATCTCAGCATTGCTGTTTTCCAAAGACACAACAAAACAGCACAAAACAACAAAAAAAATTACCACTAAACGCATCATTTAGGGCACCTCCATTAGGCGAATCTAAAGTCTATTTTTTCACCTCACCACAAGCACAAAAATTTTAGGACTTTGAAAAATCAGTGGACATTAAGTTTAAAAGTCTGCTAAACTTTCCATATTATGGCACATTCAATAGATTTATGCAAACGCGTCTTAGATTTATTAGGGACATTTTGTGCTCTGATAAGAGTGCGCGTTGAATCACAACATCCTACTGTAGGAGCGAGTATTTTTGCTGAAGAAACGCCCCAGCAAAAACGGTGTTTCTTGTGCTCGCGATATTCCGATCAAAATGCTTAAAAAACCGAAAATTAAATAACTCCAGAATTTCATTAAGAGGTATTATATGAAACACAATAAAGTCCAATGGGAACGGATGTTCCCCGATGAATTAGAAGCAGCACTTGAGGCATGTCCGATGGTGTATCTACCTTATGGGTTATGTGAACCACACGGTTGGCACAACGCAGTCGGGATGGACGCGATTCGCGCCCACGAATGCTCTTGTCAAGCAGCACAAGCACACGGTGGAATCGTCGCACCACCCTTTTACTGGCACTGCCACGAAATCGGCGGCTACGGTTCGTGGGGACACAACCAAATCAACCAAGAGCGACCATGGCTAACAGCGATTCCGCCGTGGATGTTTTTGAAAAATATCTGCTATCACATTCGGGCGGTGGATGCACTCGGCTTTCACGGCGCGATCCTGTTCTCGGGGCATTCGGGTCCGCATCGGTTAGACGTGCCGGTGGTGATTGAGATCATGCAGGCACACGTCGGCGTTCGGATGTATTCGACGATGAGCATCGGCGCGGATATCGAACGTTTCGAGGACGGTAAAGGATTGGGCGGACACGCCGGACGCGGTGAAACATCCGTGCTCTGGGCAGTCGCACCAGATTGTGTGGACATGTCGCGGATGCCGACGGATGACACACGCGCACCCGATTTTGCAATGGGGTCTTTCAACGCGTCCTCCAGTCGCCGCGTCGGGGAACAGATGGTGACAGATATTGTGGCACATTTCGGTGAAAAGACGAAGGAACTGCTCTCAGCATACAAAGCGGAGGTATCGAATCACACACCCCTGACGTTTGACGATGTGGAAGGGATTTGGGAAGACGAGATCCGACCGAAGTTGGCTGAGTTCGCTTCTTTGCAACCCCCCGAACCGGCACCACCCGCCGATTCTCGGTGGTATCCGAACTCACAAGCACCGAAAAAAGGGCGGATACTTTAACAATCATAGAGGTCAATTTAGGGTTTTCGTAGGTTGGGTTGAACAGTGTCGAAAATCAAATTACTTCTTCCGCCGATGAAGCAGCCGGAGTTATCAACATGCGACTTAAACACCTCAGCCAATCAGCACTCGTAAAGAAGATAGCCGTTTGGGCAATACCCGCCTTGCTCCTATTTTTCGGGTTTCTCTTTAACCTCTGGCATGTCGCAGAACAGCAGTGGTTTAGCACGCATCAGCGAGACACCGAAAGCCTTGTGATTGGCAGGATGGTCAAATCTCGTCAAGATGGCATCTTCTCAGCCGGTGGACTCAATGGCGCAGGAATGCCGACAGACATTCAGCAGGGATGGATAACCTCAAATCAGATTGATAACCAATATGCAGCTTATCTTAACAGCGGCTCCTTTGATACATTTTCAACGTACAATTCACAACCCGGCGGACAAGGCATGATCTTTAGTCTGTTTGACAGGCTCATTCCGCTATCGCCGACAATCAAGTTAGGGTTCTTCTATCTGTTGACAGCACTCCTCTCGGCAATCGCATTGACCGCTATTATAGGTTGGTTCTATGACGAATTGGGTGGATGGGTCGCGATATGCGTCACCGGTTCAGTTGTGCTCTCCCAATGGTTGACAGTCTTCGGAAAGAATCTTTGGTGGAGTTTATGGGCATTCTATTTGCCGATGATTGTCGTCATGTACTTCCTTAAACGCTACAGAGAAACATTGGACCGACAACACATCAGGTTCGGCATCTTGATCGCTATCGCCGTCTTTATCAAGTGCTTCATCAACGGCTTCGAGTATATCACCACCACGTTGGTCATGATGCTGGTGCCGTTCGTCTACTACGCCATTCTTGACAAGTGGAACGGTCGCGAGTGTCTGAAATGGTCGTGTGTAGCCGGACTCGCTTCAGGCGTAGCAATTTTTTTCGGTCTCATACTGCTATGTTTCCAGATCGGTGCCGCAAAGGACGGGTTTATGGACGGCGTTGAACATGTGATCTGGTCTTTCGGGAAGCGCACGTACGGAGAAGCGGAAGACTTTCCACCGGTCTATGCTGCGAGCCTGAACGCGGGGACGCTAAGTGTAGTTATTACCTATATGAACGGTATTTTCTTTGACCTCAACAACTATCTATCCGTCACAAACGCGTTCGTCTCTAATTTCCTACTGAAGATCCGCTATTATTACCTGATCGTTCTCTTTATAGGGATGTCCGCCCTGCTGTTGTGGCGTAGCAATAAAGTAATGCAGACGGAGCGACAACGACACTTCATTGCCTTAGTCTGTGCCACATGGTTTTCAATTCTGGCACCCTTATCGTGGTTCGTCATCTTCAAGTCGCACTCATACATCCACACACACATGAGCTTTCTTTTGTGGCAGATGCCATTTACTTTATTTGGCTTTGCCGTGTTCGGATCCGCTATTGATGCTGAAGTTTAGTTTTCCACCTCGGTCAACATCATAAAGACGGTCATCGACAATCCCATAGGTATACGTCTTTGGATTAAAGATAAACGCACGTGACACCCGCATCCGTTCAACGCTCCCCTTCTCCGAACCATTTCACTGTCAATAAACAGGTTAAATCGCTTTCGCAGACGGTTTTCGACTGTATCCTCAAGGCGGAGGTATCCATCTGAGGCAAAGTCTATGTCGTCCTGTATGGAAATAATTTGTTTTTTTGAAAATACTGTATACTTTTAGTTGTATATAGACTTTATATTTATTTTTTTTAAAAATATAAAATAATGCTTATTATAATGGGACTTACGCATGATGCGCTTTTGTACCACAAACTTCATAGTTTGTGCTATCAGAACGCTGTGTTTACCAACCCCCCTAACCCCCCGCTTGCGGGGGGATACAGGGGGGGCTAACAGAACCGCCTACAGTCAAAAGTGCGTAAGTCCTGTATAACTTATTGAAGTTTGGACGTTGCGTTTTTCAACGTTTTTTATTTTTTCACGAGTCTTGGATGTGGGAAACCTAAGGCGAGAAAAGCATGTTTATGTCCAACGCAGGTATCTTTACATAGCACTCTGTCTTTGACAGAACCAAAATTTTTTGTAAAGTTAAAAATTTTTGCAAGCATCCCAAAAATTTTTGCGTCTTTACACAGCTTAACGAAACGAGAACGCATTCGGTTTAGCATCAGAACGATGTTAGAAACCCTGATTTTACAAGGTTGTATCGTGTGTGAACCTATAGAACACAATGAGAAATTAGAAGATTGAAAGCGTTGGCACGGTTTTTGCAAACGTGAGTTTGCTAACCGAATTCACATTTTTTATTTTCAAACTCACGTTAATACACCTCCAACCTCCCACCCAAGAATCCGATTGCACATTGAATTCGTAGGGGCTGGGTAACCCTATAAGAAACACCGAAGCAAAACCCCCTACGGTTTCACCACGTGTGGAATAATTATGGACTTTACTATAGTTTCACTGTGAATAATCGTTCCGCTTCGCTGGGTCATCCGTGAAGTATTCGACGAACTCCCATTCAAAACCGTCCGCATCAATGAAATAGATGCGCTTCCGGTGGGGATGGGGTCCAACTTTAAACCCTTCTTTATAGCCAGCCGCCAGCAAGCGTTCTCGGATACCTTCAGCGTCATCAACAGCAAAACCGAGATGGTTCACACGCCTCCCCTTACGGTCACCTGTGAACGGATGCTCGCGGTCTGATAGCGCAATGTAAAAATCGTCAGTCCCAAGATGACACCATTTCGTTCCGTTCGCGTTATTGCCACCACCCCGGACTCGAAAATCTGGAAAGGCAGTTGTTAGAAAATCGATCGCTTTTTCAAGGTCATTCACAGTCATGTTGGCATGTTCAAGATAACGGCTCATTTTTAGATCCTCCTGAGATGTGGTAGTTATTATAGCATAGACTGTTAGTCTGTGCTTCTGGGTTCGCAAACTAAAAGTTCGCGCTACAAATACGAAACTGACGTTAATAGTGTTGCAAGTTTCGTGCCAAATATTCAGAATCTATAAAATTCAGATATATCAACGTTTCACAGGTTAAAACGCAACTTCAGATTTTAACGATGTGTTTCAAATCTGAAACAAAACCCGAATTAATTGCCTTGAGGTCTTTAAAAAAATAACGGTTATTTCATAAATGAAACGGTTTTCATTTATGAAACAAAATTCTTGACATCCGCTTTACCGTATGGTAATCTGTACCCTATAGGTAAAAAATCCTGTGCACGCGTGGAGGGGAACAGTGAAGTGGACTAATATCGCCAAAGCATCTGAAATTGAACCCGGACAGAATATCGTCGTCAAATGTGACGGTGAAGACATCGCAATCTTCAACACAGGCGAAACGTTTTATGCTGTCAATAATGCTTGTCCGCATCAGGGAGGACCGCTTAACGAGGGAACACTGGCGGGTGAAGTCGTTACCTGTCCGTGGCACGGTTGGCAATACGACTTGAAAAGTGGATGCCCTATTACCACGCCGAATCTCCGCACCTACCCACTTCGGATTCAGGGAGCGACGCTTCAGATCGCCATTCCCCCTGAAGCAACAGCAAACAATAGGGTGAAAGATACCCTTTTTAATCAAACCATTGAAACCGATAAGGTCTATGAAATCCTTGAGCAGATTCAACTTGGAAAGACACTCGATGAGGTCTTTGAGAATATCTACGCTGGACTTCAGCGCATAGTACCACATAATCGGTTAGGAATTGCACTCATTGACGAATCTTCCGGCGATTTAGTGCAGTGCAAAACGAAATCCAACAGGAAAATCTTGCTGGACAACGGGTTTTCAGCGAGAATCAAGGGGTCGAGTCTTGAACCTATCCTCAATTCAGGTGAAGCGCGGATTATTGACGATTTTAAGGAAATTCTCGCAAAAAGACCGACAAACTGGACAAGACTCATGGTTCAAGAAGGGATGCGCTCAAACCTGACACTTCCACTCAAGGTGCAAGGTAAACCGATTGGGGTCGTCTTTTTCACGAGCGAAAAACCCCGGGCATTCTCCGAGGCGCATATCGGGCGACTGAAACCGATTGCTGGGCAACTCTCAATTCTGATTGAAAAAGGGAACTGGACAGACAAACTCGCCGAAAACAACAAACGATACCGCACACTTTTTGAGATGTCCAACGATGCAATTTTCATTTGTCCATCACTTACAGAAGCGTTTGTCACTGTAAACGAAAATTTCTGTGCCTGGCTCGGTTACACACACCAAGAACTCGTCAATCTGTCCCTGCGCGATCTAATACCTCCCGATAAATTCCAAAGCACCCACGAAACGCTCAAAGGTCTCAATCACCAGAACCCGATTACTTTCCAAACGGAACTGTCTCGGAAAAATAAAAGCCGCTTACCGTTGGAAATTCGCGCCGTCCGAATTGTGTATAATGAGAGGGAATTTATCCAAGGGTTTGCCCGTGATCTCTCGGAGGTAAAGGCACTCAGTGCCCAACTCAAGGCGCGCCATTCGTTTGCGAATCTCATCGGAAAAAATCGGAAAATGCAGGAGATTTTTGAATTAATTCAACTCGTCGCACCCATGAAAACGACCGTCCTGATTCAAGGTGAAAGCGGTACCGGCAAAGAACCGATTGCCCATGCAATCCACGACAATAGCGAGCGGGCAAAAAAGCCCTTCGTCCGCGTCAATTGTGCAGGCTTAGTTGATAACTTGCTGGAAAGCGAACTCTTTGGACATGTCAAAGGCGCGTTTACCGATGCCATCGCAACGCGCGAAGGACGATTCGCAGCTGCGGACAGCGGCACGCTCTTTCTTGATGAAATCGGTGAGTTAAGTCTCGGAACACAAGCAAAGTTGCTCCGCGTCTTGCAGGAGGGTGAATATGAAATGGTCGGTTCAACCGAGACAAAGAAAGTAGATGTCCGCGTCATTGCAGCGACAAATCGAACCCTGAAGACAGAAATTGATGCTGGACGTTTCCGAGAGGATTTATATTACAGACTCAATGTCGTCCCGATTACGCCGCCACCACTCCGTGAAAGACGAGATGACATCCCACGCCTCATTGAACACTTCATCGAAAAATTCAGTCAACAGACACAAAAGTCCATTCATCGCATCTCACCCGATGCTCTCGAAATCTTAATGGATTACACCTACCCCGGCAATGTGCGAGAATTGGAGAATATTATAGAGCACGCATTCGTCAAATGTCAGGGGGGTAGCATTGAAAAGCAACATCTACCGCTTGACCTGATTGCGTCGAAAGACGATATTGTCACGCAGGCACTCCGGGAAAGCAACCCACTTGCTGCATTGGAACGTGAATTAGTCCAACGCGTTTTGGAAGAGTCTGATGGAAAACCGCAGCTTGCCGCACAACGTTTGGGGATCAGTCGTACAACCCTATGGCGAAAACTCAAGGCAGTATAGTTGAGGTATCGGGACAATCGCTTTGTGGTGGACCTTAGAAGGCATCCGGGCACTTGAAGTCCAGCTCCGATACATTTTTTTCTTGACAACTTCGTTGCGGTGCGGTTAATATACCATAGCGATAACCTAAAGCAGGTGCTTTAGCAATTTTAATTACGACTTACGCATGCGGTGCTTTATGTACCACAAACTGTTAGTTTGTGACACAAAAGTGCTTGATTTTACGAAGAATTTCATCTAACACAACGGTTCACCTCCAAAATTGCGTAAATCCTATTAATGTCAAACTCACGTTAGATTAACAAACCTTAACATTTAACAAAGGAACAAGCAATGAAACAGCGTTTAATTTCCATCGGTGTAATGCCCCTATTTCTCTTATTGATTGGTATCTCTATCCTATTGGTAGGGTGCGAGCGAGCGCACCAACAGGCAGGGATTCTTCCAACCGCGCCCGCCAAACAAGCACACGCCCTGATTGGCTCATCGAACGACAGTGGCGTAACTGGAATGGCAGTCTTCACACAAAACGGCGACCAAATCACGCTCACAGCTGAGATTCAGGGGGCGTCCCCCGGTCTGCACGCCATTCATATCCACGCAAATGGTGATTGCAGTGCACCCGACGGGACATCCGCTGGGGGGCACTGGAATCCTACGGGTGTTGCACACGGCAAATGGGGTGAAGGTGAGTTCCATCTCGGGGATATCGGCAACATCACCGTCGAAGAAGATGGAACAGGTAGCATTACATTGACGACAGATCTCTGGGAAATCGGCACAGGTTCTGACATAGATGTTGTCGGCAAAGGTATCATTGTCCATGCTGATGCGGACGATTTCACCTCGCAACCTTCGGGCGCTGCAGGCGCGCGTATCGGGTGCGGGGTTATCGTATTGGCGGAATAACTGTAGCAACCCTACTTTCGCTGGCGAGGTTTTTCAGGAGTTTTCTTATGTTGTGCGTAAGCATAAATGGAAAAATCAGCGTGTTGATTCTATCGATGCTATTATTTGTTGCTGCTTGCGGTGGTGATGATGTCGATGTCGATTATCTTGGAGATTCTTATACGCCTACTTCCCATGTGGATGTTTACTTTTCGGCGGCTGATGTAACCGAAGGCTATCTGGTGATGGGACACGCGACTGCAGACGGCGACGACACAGAGGCGTTACAAGAAACGTTAATAGAGAAGGCACGCGAGAGCGGTGCTGATGGCATCATATTTGAAGGATTCGATCGGGTAGAGACCGGAGAACAAAGCATCGTCAGCGACATAGGTGACACAAGTATCGTTAACACGGACACCACAAGCGTATTACAGGTTAAAGCGATTTTTATCAAGTATAACAAAAATCTATAACATGCGCTGCGCGAATGATTTAAGAGAAATTTAGTCGGACAAATTCGCGTTATTTTCACTGTCAATGGATTCGGAAAGATACGGGACCCGCCAATCGGTTTTTGAGACATAGCGTCTCCAGAATAGGATAACGCACGGGATACTAATAACGAGTGCTATCAATCCTATCCACCAAGATTCTTGGAATTCAGCAATCGTTTGGTATGAAGCAGGTGTGTCAAGGTCCATTGTCAGGTATACCATAATCCAAGCAGATAGGTTATTCAGGATATGGAGGCTGATCGGAACGAAAAGCGATTTCGTTCGGATATAGAAGATAGCCATTACGCAGGCGAAGCAGAACCCGCCAATAATATTGGTATGTAGCAGTCCAAAGACAATTGACGAAACAAGAATAGCCCGAGGCACACCCCATTTGACTGTCCATCGTGTTAGCAAAATGCCACGTACGAAAAACTCCTCCATCACAGGGGCAACTAACACAATCGTTAGGTAGTTGATCGCATTCGCCAGAACGTAATTATCGCCTTCCTTCCAAATCATCATTGTGGAGTCCTCAAGGTACCATGACTTGACAAATCCGGGAAACACATAAGATAGTGGAAGATACAAAATGTATGTAGCTGCGATTGCGATAGAGACCAGCGGCACCACCCAGAGCGCGTAGCATCCAAGCGTACGCCATGTCGGAAATGTTCCAAACAGTCGGCGATAAGACAAACCTGCACGGGAGAGGCCCCTAAACTGAAAAAGAAAAAAGAACCCATAGAAAAATAAATTGGACAGTGCTTCAGAAAGTGGAGAATCTCTAGCATCTCTATTGTACAGAAAGAAGATGAAAAAAGTAAAACCAGTAACAACAGCAGTGAGAATGCCCACCATTAACAGCGACCTACCGCGAAGATCACGACTTGTTTCAAATGGATTGTCTTGCATGCCGATATTCACCTTTGCGTTTTATAATGGGACTACGGGAATTATATCGGATTCTAATGTGTCTGTCCACTTAAATTTGTTATTATCGCACCTTGAATCAAATAGACAGATATGATACAATACCGAAAACGCAAAGGAGGACATTCAGATGGCTGAGAACCAGATTAAAGTGGCGGCATGTCAATTGCTCACAGGTGAAGACGTTTCTGCGAACACAGCAAAAGTACTACAGCAGATGGAGGTGTGTGCAGAGGTCGGGATCCAGATTGCGGCGTTCCCGGAAGGGTGCCTATTCGGCTACTGCTGCAGGACAGATTATTGGGAACGCATCTCGCCACAAGTCTTTAAAGAGGCTGAGGCGAGGATTGCCGAGGCTGCACACCGACACACCATGGCTGTCGTCGTCGGTTCCGCGCATCAAGACGGTGAGAATTGGCACAACGATTTAGCAATCTTCGATCAACAAGGGAGCCTTAAACACCGTTACGGCAAGACTTTTCTCGCTGGAGAGAAATGGTGCATCAACAATCGTGGTAAACTGCCGATTGTACAACTTGCGGGTGTTGACTGCTGTTTTATCATCTGTCACGACGTACGCTATCCTGAATTGGTCAAGCTGCCCGCGGCGATGGGTGCGCAACTTTGTATCTTCTGCTCGTGTGAATCGGGGTTGTTATCGGAGTATAAACTTTCAGCGTATCGTGCAATGCCGATCTCGCGTGCAACGGAAAACGGGATTTACCTCTTGATGGCGAATACACCTGCAAATCCAGAGGACATCCGTTCACCGGGTTCATCGCACGGAAACTCGAAGGTCGTACAGCCGGATGGGAACGTCATCACAGAAGCAGGATTTTTCGGAGATGACATCGTCTCGGCAACAATAGACCTCTCAAAGGCGACAGGTTCACAAGCAAAACGGACTTGCAACGAAGATACGATCCTTCGAGAATGGTTCCAACAGGGTTGTGAGTTTGTCGTGAAGGTCTGAAATCAGCCGTCAGTTATCAGCGGTCAGCAAAGGGGCTCTCGGTTAACCGAACGTCTTTTCCACTGATAGCTGATAGCCGACAGCCGATAGCCACTAAAGGAGTTGGATTTATGCCAAGTCAAACCGTTCAAATCCGTGCCGATCGGCTCGTTGACGGAATCAGCACAACCGTTAAAACCGATCAGGCGATTCTTGTGACCAACGGACGAATTGACGCTGTCGGACATCAAGAAGATATTGCGAAGCAGACACCACCTAACACGCAGGTTATTGACCTCGGGGATGTCTGTATCACACCGGGTCTCATTGACGGGCATACGCATCTGAGCCTCGCGGGAGATGGACGGAGCTACGTTCAGATGTTCTCCGAGACCGATGAGATGATGGTACTGACCGGCGCTATGAATCTGCAACGGCATCTCGCAGCCGGGATTACGACAATCCGAGAACACGGTGCAAGAAACAGCGTCGGATTTACGCTCAAGGAAGGACTTGAACGCGGTTATATTCCGGGTCCCCGCGCCTTAGTCAGCGGACGACCGATTACTTGTACAGGTGGGCATTTCCACATGTGTAACGAGACAGCGGATGGTGAGGCTGAGATGTGCCGCTCGGTACGTCGATTGGTTCACGAAGGCGCAGATTACATCAAGATTATGGCATCCGGTGGTGGCACTGTTGGGACAATTCCCGGACGCGCCAGCTACTCCGTTGCCGAGTTGCACGCCGCTGTCCATGAGGCACACCACTTCCATCGACTCACGGTGGCACACTGCCGCGCAAAGGAGTCAATGGTACGCGCCGTTGAGGCAGGTATCGACTTAATGGAGCATGCCGAGTTTCTCGATCCAGATGGCGAACTCCGTTTTGACCCTAAAATTGCCGAGATGATGGCGGAATCCGGCATCTGGATTAGTCCGACCCTCCAAGCGTGGACGGGGTATCCGCGCATCGTCGAACTCCGTGGAAAACAGGAAATCGGAACGATTTCTGCCGATGAGCGGACTGAGTTGGAACAACTTGAGACGCGGGCAGAAGTCCGCTTAGATGTGATGCGCCGCATGCTCGACTACGACCTTCAGGACCGGATTGTCCCCGGCACTGATTCAGGCGTTGGCAATCTCGCATTCGGTCATCTCGACTACGATTTGCAACTGCTTGTCCAAGTCGGATTTACACCAGCAGAGGCACTCATCTCAGCGACCCGCATTTCCGCCGAGGCAATCGGAATGGCGGACGACATTGGGACCATTGCCCCCGGCAAAATCGCGGATCTCGTCGCTTTCGAGAGCGATCCGACGAATGATGTAGATGCAGTTAGCCGAGTGACCGCGGTGTTCCAAGCAGGACAACGGGTGAAATAATCCCGTATAATCAGACTCAAAACTCATATCTGGTTTCTCAATTCAGATACTTTTCAAACCAACCGAGAATACGTTCCAATGAATCAATTTGGTGCTCAGGTCGCCATGTCGGTGGATTATGCGTTTCACCACGGTAGTGGACAAGCGTTCCCGTCTTTTTAAGCCGACGTAACCCAGAGAACAATTCTCCA
>JAJEEK010000121.1 GCA_022821065.1 Candidatus Poribacteria bacterium | reverse complement strand
CTGTAAATACTGAAAATCCATGCGCTTGGCATATCTGATCCTTTGGTCTGCGTTTATAAACACTTGGGTGTTTTTCTATTCCAGGGATAAAATCTTCTTCTTGAGGCGGATTATTCCGAACAAGATAATATACTATTCCAGGCGCGGGTTCAGCATCTTCTGGAGGACAATTATCTAAATGTGAGCCTAATAATCTCAATTTCCTATATTCCTCTAATAATATTCTTAAAATAAATCTAATAACAGTACCAAGATATAACTCTAAGTATACACTAAGTTGGAAAAAAAGCAAGGATAATAGGCATTGAGTTTCAGGTCTCTTTTTAAAGATCCGGTTCGGTAGCAAACCGAACCTACCGGGCCCGGGAGTCCGAAAATTTGGTAAGAAAATGGAAAACTATAGCGAAACATACAATTAAGTAGACACTTTTCATTTAACAAAAGACGGTTCGTAGGGGCGAGGTCCCCTTGCCTATCTTTCAAAATGTGTCCTATTATTTTTATAGGTCACTATAATCAGTAGATACCTCCATCTATCCCCCTTCTTTCGGGCAATTCCGCTCTCTTTCAAATAGACGCTAAAACGACGACTTTATCCGTCCCCAAGTTATCGTCAATTTATCCTGTGCTTCAACAGCACTCGCATTTAAGTTTGGAATGCCGGGACCGGTGATGCGGACGTTATCGTAATCCACAATTTTGTCCTGATTACCGAGTGCTACCGTTCCGCTTTTGTACTGATTATCCTTTGCTTCAATCATCATCTCGCCGTCATAGAAGACCTTTATGGTGGTACCTGAAAAACTCAATTTGACGGTGTGCCATTTATCCACCTCTGGCTTATAAGGAGCTTCACCGTGGTTTTGCAGACCGGTATTAATGTCCCAACCCGGATTGCTAAACAGATTCATTTTTGCCGACCCGGGATATAACCAGACAACATAATGTGAACCTGTCTTAAGGTCAACGCGCCCACGGACACCCCCTGGGAAGTTGGCGATCTCTTTGTGCCGCAAATCAACCTCCACGTCATAGTCTGTCCATTTACTTGGGTCACCAACGTTTAACCCTTCGCCGGTAAAATTGAGTTGTGAAATTGCTTCGCTCCACACGAGGCCCTTTGGATCAAAGGTGACGAAAGTGTTCCCTTTCTCTATCCCCCAGAAAACCTTGCTATCTTCATTCTGTGGGGAGCGCTCCCAGCCTTCTGTATCACCATCCTCAAAATCATCAAGGATTTCCCCGCCAAAGCTAAGGAGAACCGATGCAAAAACCAAGATGGAAACAGAAATAGTAATTCTCATAAAAAGTTGGAGCGATGAAAATCGCCTTGCACCTAACATCTTTATCTCCTTTATTGTGTTAATCTCAGAGGGTTCTGTCTAAATCATGGCATTGCAGTCGTATCAAAACCTTCCCTGCTGGGCACCTCTGCAATTTACCGATGATTTGACAGCGGTAGAAACCTCACCTTGCAGCAAGGGACGTATTCTCTACCAACACTACTAAAAAGAGTATACCACAACCTACAAAAAATATTACATCTATTTTCGCACCCTGGTCTGATATACAAGTACCTCGACTATACGCAGATCTCCACTCGTTCCTTGGAACATGAGTTCAAACCAACAACCTATCCAAACCGCTCTGGACGATAAGGAGCGAACCAATCCACCGGAACACCGTCCACGATCTCTAATGTCGCCATTTCACCCACTAAAGGGGCTAATGTCACACCGCTGTGCATGAGCGCAATATATAGGTTCGGCACCGTTTCAGTAAACCCGAGAACAGGAAACCCATCAAGCGGCATCGGACGATAACCGACGGGTGTTGGAATCGCCTGCACGTCCCCTATCCTCGGCAGATAGGTTCTCGCTCGGTCAAGGAGCGCGTCCGCATGCTGTTGTGAATCGTCACGATTTATCCCTTCTTGTGTCCCTTGTCCGATTCTGAGGCTGCCATCAGAGAGTTGCCGGAGATGGAGATGTTGATGCTTTTCATCTGTAGCCGGGGCATGGATAACCGCTACGTTGTGTAAAACCTCAACGCCCGGTGTCGTTTTAATAACAATACCGGGACTCTGTTGTTGTGGAATCTGCACTTGTGCAAGGGAGGCTAGCTCGGTTGTCTGAACACCGCTTGCTAAGACAACAACATCACACGGAAACTCGGCATCGGCGGTCTTGACTGCGGCGATACTACCATCGCGAACGACAAATCCTGTAACGGCTGTCTGCGAATGCACAACTGCCCCCGCTTCGCACGCACGTTGGAGACAGACATGAATAAAAGTATCCGTTTCTACATGGATATCCGCCTCGGAGAGGGATGCTGCAAGGACATCACCGGGATGTAAATGCGGCTCAAGTGCCAACATCTCCGCGCGTGTGATTAAACGACATGGATACCCCCACGTCTGGATCTGTCGGACACGTTGACGCAGCTGCGTTGCGCGACGCGGGTCATTTTCCCACCGCATTTCACCGCCGTAACGGATGCCAACATCCGCATCCAGTTGATGCGCCAACCGATACCACATATCCAACGAACGTCGATTAAGTGTATGGTACTCGCGCGGATCTTTGCCGAACCCATTCACCCACGCGAAAGAGTGACCCGACGCACCCGCACCGGGCAGGTCGCGTTCCAGAAGCGTTACAGTCATACCGGCACGCCGAGATAAATGATAACCGAGCGTGGCACCGATGATACCGGCACCCACTATTACCACATTTTTCGTCTGGGAACTGTAACTTCTGTTTGACAAGGAACCCTCTGCGAAACTGATTGGAAAGTCCGATCACCTAACGATGCGCTGCGACAATAAATCCTGTTAAGCCAGCAAGCAACAACTGGAAACCGGTTTCATAAAACAGTATGAAAAACGGTTGGCAGAGCGCGATTAAACTCAGTGCGATTAATCCGACAGAAAGGCGTTCACACAACGTTTTTTCTGAAAACACAATCGAAAAAACAATTATACCCGGAAGGAGTAAGTGTAGAGCAGTACCGCCAAGCGACGAAAAAAAAGGTTGGTAGAGGAAGATTATACCGAGACACGCTAAGACTGCCGAACCAATCGTTGCAACCTGCCGCGCTGCTGTCGTCATACCAAACGCAATCGCACCAGCAAACAGAAGATGAAACGCTGAACCGCGCAGAATTTCGGGGATAGGGAGATAGAGAAATCCGAGTCCAATGATTAGGGCAACACCGGATATAACGGCTATCCGCTGTCTGTTTTCAAAAGTGGTCCCACCGAGAATCGCAGCAATACTCAGCAACACGAATGCGATACCTTTCAGTAGGACAGCATTCTGCGTAATAACCGGAGGCAACATTGGAATACCGTCTATATAGAGAAAAACAATACCAATAACAAAGAAGCCGATTGCAAGCAGTTGATTCCGTTTTCTTTTCGTCATAGCGATTTCTTAGTGCCCTGTAGCCGCTCCAGACTAAACTACCTTAATCTTTCCGTTTCAACAGGCGGTCTACCCAACCTTTAGACTGTTCTTTCAACAGTTTACTTCTCAAATCTTTAATTTCTGAAGACCACTTTTCTCTCTGAACATTGAAAGATTCAATCGTCTCTCGAAGTTCAGCATTTTCGGTAGCAAGCTTCTGTTTATCCGCCTCCAATTTGGCACAAGTTTCCCGCAGATACGTAATATCAATAACTTGACAACTGAGGTTCTCAATAATATCATCCGTTGGCATATTATAAGAGAGCCTTTTTATCAGTGGCGCGAGTCCATCAATCCGCAGTTGAATCTGTGGTGCCGTGATACCACCTGGCTTATCAGATGGCGCAGACACAACCCGTAAAAACGGTTTAATATCTGCATCTTGCCGTTCTAATGTTCGACTGATGATCCCTTCTTCCACACCTATTATTTCTGATATCTCGGAAGGGTTCATATAGAGGTCCATGCCAAATTTTCCTAAGATTGGCAATCAGTAATTAGCCATCAGAGCTTGGTTGGAAGGATGGGTACCCAATCTTCCAACCTTTTTGCTAATCGCCGATTCCTGAAAGCCGATAGCCAATTTACGAAATCCCGTCCCAATATTTCCACATATCGTCAGGGGTTTCAAACTTAATCTGATCCAAATCTTTGCGACGGTATCTACCGATGAGAGCGATCCTAACGCTGCGACCACAATTTGGGCCCGCAGTATGGCTCATCTGATGATGCCAGAAACAGACATCACCCGCTTCACCTGTAAACTCATAACTCGGTCCCAAATCGAACGGTGCAACACCACCAGGGAGGCTATCCAAATCGTGGTGCCTGAAATATTCCGCCCAAATCCGATGACTCCCGGGCCAAACTGTAAATCCACCACCTTGTTTCTCAACTTTGTCAACATAGGCAGTTGCCCCGAGTGTAAAGGCACCGACAACACCTTTTGGTACGCCGTTTGTCGGCGTGTGATACCCATCAAGATGCCCCCTCGGTTCACGCCATTCTCTGTCCGGGTCCGGGAAATTGACGTGTGGACCCGCACCACCCCCTGTATTTAATTTTCCTTTCCCAACTAATTCTTCACCCATCTCAAAGACGCGGTTACCGTATATTGTTCCGCGGACAGCATCATCGCCACCAACAGGAACCGTACGATAACCTTTACGAATCCAAGACTCTGGGTCGTTCCTATCTTCCTCAAGTCCTTCCCAAACCTTATCAAGCGCGGCATCAACCACTTCTGGCTCCACTGCACCGCGCACAACCAGATATCCATTCTCTTTAAAAAATGTTTTGTCTGCTTCTGTTAAATACGCCATAATTTTGTTTCCCTCGCAATTTTTGTAATCTGCCATATTTAGAGAAAATTCAGCCAATTAGGGCTAACACTGTGCAATTAGAATCATTACCGCCACCACACCAATACTGAATATAAGGGTTTCCAGCGGGAACGCTAAAAGATTTTCTAATCTCCTATGCAAACCAAATATTGCGCGCCAATCAACATTGCTTGAAAAAACGCTTTCCAGCGCATCAATTGACCTCCAACAGCCGAAACCGACTCCGAATTGACACTGTGAAAATCATGATGCTTGTACGAAGCGGCGGTATCAATTATCACACACTACGCACGAACATCAAACCCGTTCTCTTCACGCGCTTTTTGGTACGGTGACTCTTCTATATTCAACCCGAAACCGGGAGCTTGCGGCACATTCACATAACCATTGGAAATAGTGTAACCAGAATCATCTATACCGGGAGTCGTCGCATGATCCCACTCGGTGAACTCAAACCGCTCTACCTTCGCCGCGAGATGACAAGTGACAAAATTACCGTAGTAACCACCATAGTGATGCGGTGCTGTACCAACATCAAAGGTATCCAACTCCGGTCCTAACTCAAGCCAACGTGAAAATCCCGGATGAAAAATATCGTATTGAACGATGTCAATGAGCCCATCTTTCGCCCAGTTCACAAGATACGGCGATGCGCCACCCTCGCCATCGGCAATACGGGTTTCCAACCCCTCAGCATCTAACCACTCTTTCAGCAGGCTATAGACGCGGGCATCCTCGTGGAACGCCTCCTCCATCCAATAAACATTAGCATCGGCAGCACCGCCCAATACCTGCTTCGTAAGGTTGAGATTATAGCCGTTATTCGCATCTATCAAAATCGTAGCATCGGCACCAACAGCCTCGCGGACAGCCCGAATCACATCAATATCACGTTGTGTCCCTTTGTCGAGTGGCATGTGCATAGCACCGCGTCCGACTTTGATTTTGTAGGCGTTATGTCCGCGTGCTTTCCCCTCTAACGCCTCCGAAGCGATGAGTTCCGCCGCTTCAGCATTGTCATCAAGATGCAAGTCATCAATATAGAGTGAGGTGTCGTAACACGGTGCGCGAAACGCACCATCTTCGCCAGAAAGCAGCGCATAGACCGGTTTCTCTGCTAACTGACCGACCAAATCCCAGAGCGGATATTCGAGCATCCTGAATTCTTCGGCGACACCATTGTCTGCATCAAATGCATCGCTGAGTTGAAATCCGACGATCGCCTCGGCTTGATCACGCGAAATCGATGAAAAACCGAAACCACTCACACCGCCTGTTGTCGTTAAACGAGCAATCGGCGGACGGACATGGAGCCCATGTTCGCCAAGCCGAGAATTGCAACCCGCTTTGCGCGGCCGCTCGCCTGTTAAACGCGCCCATTCAATACGTTCAATTTTTACGTTTTCTACCATATTTTAAATTTTCCTTACGGTTCGGTATTTTAAATTTTCCTTGCGGTTCGGTTAGCAGCGTTTGTGGTTGCAGCTGCGTTTCCGTTTTTCCGCTTTCCACTTCGTTCCAAGCTGCGTTTTTGTTCTTCTTTATTTCGTTCATCCTGTTAGAATTAGAAAAGTCGAAACGCATCAGGTACCCGCTGGCAGCAACAGCACAAGCGAAGCAGAAACCCAATAGTTAAAAATTTATAATTGCGTCTCAAGTAGAGCTATACTCTTCGGGTCCAATTTATTATAGTTCTCAATTTCATAACGGTTACCATCTGCGTCCTTAATCAGGACACGTCCATTCTCAAGCGAATCAATATCATATCGAGTACGTAAACCGAACTGTACATCTCCTTGAGAGGTTTCAACGTCCCACTGCGTAACACCGAACTGCCCCTCAATCGCGTTAATTCTGGTAATCTTGGGCATAAAGTAGCGTTTCTCTAACTCTTCAACGAGCACTTTGCGAGACTCGTGTGGTAGATGCTTTATATCCTCAATAATGCCAATCTCATTAGATTCTTCATCCATAAGAGAAACATAGCGGCTGGCTTCACTGACAGGAAACGCGTAGACCGGCTCAACTCTCGTCTGAACCGTCCCATCTGGAAGTTGGACGACCAACTCTTCAAACGCGTTCCGCTCAATCCTGATACGGCTTGCATCAAGAAACTCTAATTCATCTGTAACCTTAATCGCTTCCTTCATGAATATGCCCTTCCTTCACACCACCCTATGCAGGCGGGGTTTGAAACCCCGCTATCCTGCTTCACACCGAGATTACCACGCACGAATCTTCGACAATTCAGTCTGCTTCTCACACAGACCCGCATAGGTGCCATCTTTAGCAATAAGTTCCTCATGCGTCCCGATTTCGTCAACCTCACCCTCTTTCAGCACCACAAGCCGATCAGCATATTTAAGGGTCGATAGTCTGTGTGCAATAGCAAACACAGTCCTCCCTTGAACGAGTCGTTCCAATGCCTCTTGGATTTTGGATTCGGTTTCGGTATCAACAGAGGATGTCGCCTCATCTAAAATAAGGATGCGTGGATTTTTCAAAATTGCGCGTGCAATAGAGATACGTTGCCGCTCGCCACCAGAAACCCGTGCCCCTCTTTCACCGACCATGGTGTCGTAACCGTCAGGGAACTTGACGATAAAATCGTGGGCATTCGCCGCTTTCGCAGCAGCAATGATCTCCCGCCGAGAGGCTCCCGGTTTCGAGTAACCAATATTCTCTGCTATTGTGCCTTGGAATAAGAACGGATCCTGCAAGACCACACCGATCTGTTGACGCAGTGCCTTAACCTGGATATCGCGACTGTCGTAGCCGTCAACCATGATTTTCCCATCATTCGGGTCATAGAAGCGCGTGATCAGGTTGATGAGCGTGCTTTTCCCCGCACCGCTGTGCCCAACTAAACCTATCATTTCACCCGGTTCCACTGTAAAACTGACACCGTTGAGCGCATCCTTTTCATTATCATAAGAGAAATGGACATCCCTAAATTCAATAGCACCCCGAATATCTCTCAGTGCCACCGCATCGTTCTTATCCGCCACACTCGGAGGTGTATCCATAACTTCAAATACACGCTCGGCGGAAGTACCCGCCCGGATAAAACGTTCATTCATCTGGCAGAGCGTACGCACCGGTCCAAAAAACTGCATCATATATGCCTGAAACATGACCAACGTGCCAAGGGTCACATCATCTTGGAAGATCTGCCACCCGCCAACTAACCAGATAATGATAGAACCCGAATAAGCGATAAATTCCATAATCGGACGGTAAAGGCTCCCAATCCGCGCAGCACTCATCTCACCGGTAAATACCTGATACGTCGACTCGTTAAAACGGCTTATCTCGTAGCGTTCACGCGCAAACGCTTTCACAACGCGAACCCCAGGAATTGTACTCGCTAAAATCGTACTGATGTTCGCATACCGTTTCCATAAAACATGATAAACCTTACCCATCATTTTGCCAAAAAAGATTGTGAAGAAGATCAAACACGGAATCGGTATCAACGTCCAGAGTGCGAGCTGCCAATTAATAGTAAACATAATCGCGCACATATAGATGATTGTGAGAGAATCCCCTGCAATTTCCTGTATACCATTGGCAATGAAATCTCGAAGCCGTGATACATCGTGCGTGATTCTTGACATCAAATTTCCTGTATCTCGGTCATGAAAAAAATCGATCGAAAGCGCGTTCAAATGTTCATAAGTCTCGTTCTGGAGCCGTCTTGTAACATTTTGTCCTACCCAGGCCATCATATAGCCACGTATAGCGGAGGCTACCATCACAAACACGCGAACACCCGCCATGATCAGAACAATACCCACAAGGTGTCCAAAACTTCCGCCGACCGGCATATTCTCAAACCATTGACCTAAGAAGTTTACTGTCCCTTGTAGGTGCCCCCAGTCTGTTACCGGAATCGGTTGCTCCGTACCAACGGCGTTAGCAACAGGTGTTATAATCCTATCAACCAGATCACGAGTGAGTATTTGCGGGTACAATCCAACGAGACGCATGACCATCATGATGATAAACGCTGGTACGATAACATGCAAAAATGGAATAGCGTACTTCAGGAGCCGAAAGATGAGCTTCCCTTTTTGAACGCAATTGACACAGACACCTGACCAACTCGGAATAGGATGACCACACTGCTCACATCGTCCTTTATCTCCACCTGAGAACATTCCGCCTGGACCCCGCCCACGCTTGCCACGCCCGCGTCTACCGTTAGGTCTACCGTCTGAATTCGCCTCAGGTTCTGGAATCAATTGTTCCAACTCTGAGACAGCAAGACCGAACTTCGGCGTCAAACGTTTTGAGTAGCGCGACAGTTCAAATGCGTTGTCCGCAGTACTCACCTTGAGAATGTTATTCCCGTACATCTCAAGGATTTCAACATCTTCGACGGCTGAGAGCGGCACCTCTCTTAGATGGTGTCCGAGAACACCATTCTGATTAAAAGCCATAAGCCGCTTATTCGTAATTAACAGCCAATCTTTACCATAGGTCCCATCAAAGCGCAGATCCGTCGAAACAGAAACCTTGATCTCTTCACCCGTTTCCAGTCGTGCCTCTGCTTGCTCTTTTAAAAGTTCAGGCACCTCTTCCGTCGTCGACAGGGGGTCATGGTCCAACTTTCGGAGCCGTCCGCCTCCATTACTATAAGAACTTGACCGTCTCCGCCGAGATGACCTGCCACTGTCGAAACTTCCCATCGAATCACGCATAAATCAATCCCCCACAAGTTAAACGTGTGGTATCATAAACAATTAAGATACCTTATTTAACGAAAAAGTGGCGGAAAAGTTGAATTAAAAATGGAAAACGCCTGTCCGAAGGCACAAATAACCAACAAATCAGGCACTTAACGAAAAAACAACCTTTTCGAGTGGATTTATGGATTCGGTGGAGACGTACAGATGAGCACCTCCATAGACGCATCGCCTGTGTTTTCAATTCCGTGCTCACACCACGGCGGAAGATGGATGAACGTCCCTGCTTCAACAGGCACTTTCTCATCCGCAAGCGTCATAACACCCTTTCCTTTAAGAATCAGATAGCATTCCTCGGTATGATGACTCCCCGGTTCAAGAACAACATGTGGTGGCACAAAAAATACAACGAGCCCTAAATTTTGTGCAGGTGCTTTCGGATTCGCAGGATGTACGACACGCACCCCGATACCCTCACAACCCGGATACTTTACAGGCACGCCATCCTGAACCGTAACAACATTCGCCTGAACCTGATGTGCAGGTTTCGGAATCGGAGGTTCACCTTGATACCCTTTAAACATAGTAATCTTTGCCATTTTTCATCTCCCTTAATTGTTTTCATTTCCCTTAATTGTAGGAGCGAGCTGGGCTCGCGATTTACGGACCCTCACATCTACCAATCTCGTGTATAACCCGCAGTCCAGCCGCCATCCACCGTAAGAATACTACCGTTGATATAACTTGCATCCGGCGAAACAAGGAACAGCACCGCTGCGGCGATCTCCGCCGTTCTTCCCGATCTCCCAAGCGGAATATGCGACAGCAGACTCGCAGCATTTTCCGTATACGTACCATCCTCTCCATAAAAGAGTGCTTGCGTGCCGCGCGTCAACGTCGAACCCGGCGCAACCGCGTTTACAAGAATCCCGTCCGGCCCGAGTTCCAACGCCATCGAACGCGTCAGATTCGCAACCCCAGCCTTCGCCGCAACAAAAGCACTTTGCAGACGCAGCGGCACCAACCCAGCAATAGAACTGATATTCACAATACGTCCAGTCGCATCTTCAGAACCAGACCTATTATGCGTTTTAAGGATATACGGGATAACAGCACGGCTCACCGTGAAAACACCCGTGAGGTCTACCTGCAAAATACGGTGCCAATCCGCTAAAGTGTACTCGTGAATCGGCACCCTATCGCTCTTCGTGTTTATGCCGGCATTGTTAACCAGAATCTCAATTTTGCCGAAGTGCCCGGCTATCTCGGCTGAAACAGCTTCCATCTGTTCAACGTCTGACACATCACCCTCTACAAACAGACAAGCGCCACCGCTTTGCCGAACTTCTTCAGCAGTTTCAATACCTGCTTGTGTATCAATGTCCACAATTGCCACACAAGCACCATTAGCAATCAGCGCGTCTACGATAGCGCGACCGATGCCTTGCGCACCGCCTGTGACAACCGCGACCTGTCCTTCAAGTGCAACCTTCATATCATTTCCTTCCTTGAACCTTACAGAAGTTAGCAATCCCATACGTTTATACAGCAAGTTTTGGCTTGCGAGCTACGCCAAAAAATAACAAGATTATCACAGCCGTTCCACACGCAATCCCGATCGCTGAGGATAGACCGAGCGCAGCCGGAAGATACCCACAAAACAGTGCGATACTCGCAACAGTAAGACTGTAAGGCAGTTGCGTTCTCACATGATGCAGCGGATCACAACTGCTGGCGATAGAACTGAGAATCGTCGTATCTGAAAGCGGCGAGCAGTGGTCTCCGAAGATCGCGCCATCAAGCACTGCACCGAGACAGATGATCGTCGTGAGTCCATAACTATCACCGTCAAGCGAAAACGCCACCGGAACAGCCGTTGGAATCAGGATCGCCATGGTACCCCAACTCGTGCCCGTCGCAAAAGAAGTAACGGAAGCACAGATAAAGACGAATATCGGAAAATAGAGTGGTGAGACGACATCACTGAGCATCATCGCAAGAAAATCACCCGTCATCAGCCTATCGCAACTCGCTTTTAAACCCCATGCTAACAATAGGATGCCCAACGGCGTGAAACTCCCTTTTACGCCACGCCAGATCACCGGCATAATCTCTGAGAATCGCAGTTTCGAGAGCCAGCGTGCACAAATAACTGAGATGACAAACGCACTCGCCGCTGCACTTGCCAGCACCATAACATTGTTTGCCTCCGAAAGTGCGTTCCGCCAAGCAGTCAATGAGAGAATAGACCCCGTGCCGTTACCGTCTACCCAGAACCCACCCAATAACAATCCAAAAAGTGCGAAGAGCGGCAAGACAGCCGACAAAGGTTGAACAATGGCGTTGGGTAAACTATTAAAGGATGCGGCGTGTCCGAGGGCTTCGGCATCTGCGGCAGCAACGTCTCCTGTCTCCCGCGCACGCGTCTCAGCGTCATGCATCGGTCCGTAATCCTTACCACTCACGGCGTTGACAATAACGAAAATAATCGCAAGCACACAGTAAAACCGGAAACTGAGCGCATCAAAGAACATGGAATACCCGTCACGTCCAAGTCCAAGCGTCCCCGATATATCCTCAAAGAGTCCGACTTCATAACCGATCCATGTACTCACAAACGCGAGTCCAGCAATCGGTGCACTTGTCGAATCGACAAGGAACGCCAACTTCTCACGGCTGACGCGATAGTGATCCGTCAACGGACGCATCGTCGGTCCGACGAGCATCGCATTAGAATAGTCACCAATAAAGATAACAATCCCCATCAAACCTGTAATAAACTGCGCCGAACGCGGTCCTTTCGCAAACTGCGAGAGCCAGACCACCACACCGTTGATACCGCCAGACGCTACCACCACCGAAATCGTCGCCATGATCAGACATACGAACAGCACCACCCAGAAATTGAAGAGGTCTATCCCATCATTGCCGACACTCACAGCACGGACAAACCAAACGACTTCCGCCAAAAAATTACTCGGCGTCCCACCTTGCTGATACCACGAGAGCAGAAGTCCAACACCGACAGCTATACAGAGACTTGGAAACAACCGAGCCGTCACGATCGCTAACGTGACAGCAAGCAACGGCGGGATGATGCTGTACCACACAAGTGTCTCGGTATTGCTAACCTGTCCTGCACGCCACCAGAAAATAGAGCAGAGTACCAAAAAAGTTAAAATACCAATTATATATTTCAGTCTAAAATTCATCAGTGTCCTCGGTGTGTAAATTCACCTATTCTCACTTATGTGCATCATAACAACTTTTGATGTCCGTTGCAAGCCAAAAGTTCGGGTTCGGAAACCTGGAGAAACACCCAAGCAAAAACACCCTACACATACCATTATACATCTCGTAGGGGCGGGGTCTTCCCGCCCGTTACTAAGTTAACCGTGCCTATTATCAAACCCACCTTACAAAAACAGCACTTACGCAACGCGCAATGAATTGCGCTACTACGAACCGGACTACTTTTGAGAAAAACACGTCCTTCCAAGGCAATCTGTTTGTAGTAAAGCGATTCATCACCCATTTGCGTAAACCCTAAAAAAGAAAATTCTGTATGAATACACACATTTCTTTGAAAAAAAATTATATTGTGTCGGAATTCGCCCCAAATTTTCGTGATTGTATATGAAGGCAATCATAAATAGATAAAATAAATCGCAAATATATGAAGGCAATCATAAATACATCTCCGAAGAAATGGGGTCTGTAGCAGGGAAGGTGAACGACGTTAATTTAAATCGGCGATTTGTAGAAACGGACGATGAGGAACAGGCGCGTGAACTACTTCGCTTACTCTCTAACGCGCATTACAAAACCGTCTCTGACACAATTAATAAAAAACGATGGAATCATCCGGATACCGTCGTAGACCCCGATGCAATCACTAACGAAACCTTCCTCAAAGCCTTCAACAAGCGGAAGCAGATCGGAGAACCGGAGAAGTTGCTGGAGTGGTTGATAAAGGTAGCGGAAAATTTGATGATTGACGAGATAAGAAAATCACGCCAAAAGCGACGCTTGGCAGTTGAGACGGTTGGCACCTTTTTTCATGTTGAAAAAAAGCAGCCCTTCGCAACATCTCTCGCAGAAACCGATGCTGAACAAGCCGAAGCAGAGCGGGAGCAGATAGCGCAACTCCTCCGTCTCCTCGAAGGTCCAGACCGAGAAATTGTAGTCTTTATGCGTAATGGACTCTCTCAAAAAGCGATAGCACAGAACATGGACACTACCCCCGGTGCGGTTGAGAAAAGATGGAAACGACTCAGAATATGGGTCCTTCCGGTTATGCGCTACTTAGAAGCGTTAATAAACTGTCTCCCAGAAGATAGGGACAGAAAAATTATGGAACGGTACTTCTTGGATGTACAACCGCTCTCGGAGATTGCAAAAGCCCTCGGCATCTCTCATGCTACCGTTAAGGAAACAGTGAAACGTGTGATAGCGGATTGGAAGAAAGCCGCAAAAGACAATTCCACAGATCCCGTCTCCGCAATGGTTAAGAAGGAGAGATAACTTTTCAACCCAATGCCAACACAGATTGACTCCTGTTCAGTCGATGTCGGCAATCAATTAAGGAACTTCGCAACTGTTGCGAAGTTCACCCAAACGCTAATGTTTGGATAGAAACTGTATCCGAATGTCAAAAAATCGTATTTTTTGACAATTAATTCTAAAACTTGATATAATGATAGGAGATTTCAATGACGAATATATTAATTTGGAACTTCAAACCGATTCAACTACCGAAGTTAAATACCAACTTGCTCAGTGTGATAAGTCTTATTGTGCTTTGCATGATGGTTTTTGTAACGATAAACACCGCAGCCGAGGCTTGTGACGAAATATTAGAAGCTTACCACGCCGCTGACCTGGTAGCTGAAGGACTGTCTTGGGTGGCACAGCAAGCGATGGAGGCACTCCGACTTGCCGAAAAAACCGGCATTAATTTTCTTATAAAGGCAGCAACCGCAGCACTTGAAGCTGCCCTTATTGCTGCCGGGGAAGCCGATAAAATAGCAACTTCACTCCTCGAACTTTACTTTGATTGTTTAGAATCTCAACCGGAGACGCGGATGGTTAGTGGAAGTTGTGACAGTGGAAGTTGTGACGATGGCAGTTGAATCCACTAAGGATATTGAACAACGTTTTATTTCTTTGAGAGGAACACTTTTCCGATAAAGGAAACGTGTTCCTCTCAAATGTTGTACATATCAAACAGAGGTGAAAATATGTTAAGGAAATTCTGGAAACATTCATTGACCGGTTTGGGGGTCTTGTTATTTATAGGCATAGGCGGAGTACTCTACTATCTCAACGCTAACAACGTCCAACAAGAACCTATTAAGATATATGGTGTCACGGAACTCCCGACAAAGGAGAACCACGGTGATGCCTTGTCTTCCATCGAAAACGACACGCATCGTCCTTCAAACGATCAAAGAGGTGCAAAAACAGTGGATACTTCTGGAGCAACACCTACAACCCCATCTTCTAACAACGTGGATTCAAATACCGCATTTGGAGAAGCCGCTCAACAAGAATCCGACTTGAAGAAATCCGAGCAAAACGACAAAGGAAACAATGAAGGATTCACAAATGAAGAGATTCAAGCCAAAATACTTCACGCTAAAGAACTTCAAGCTAGACAACAAGAAAGAAAAACTCGGCTACAAGAATATCGAAACTTCTTAGCAGCTAGTGAGAAGGATAACGAGGCTAGGCGATATGCGTTGGCAAAGAGACTAAACTCTCTTTCAGCTGAAAAACAGCTTGCTTACTTTGAGGAGGAGTACCTGAGTGGAAAGGTCATTGCAGAGGAATTCATGTCAGCATTCTTTGAAAGACTGAACACTGATGGAGCAGCCCGAGGCTACTCTGAACAAACCGAGAAACTTATTGAACGGATTAAACAAGCTATGCCAGAAACTACTGATAAGGAAATGATAAATCAGCATATAGAGGAACTCCGCAAGTATGGATTTGAGCCGAAGTTTTGAGAAATCAGATTTTCGCGGCAATATCTACCTTCTCTTAGGTTTAGGCAGCATTCTGCTGTTCGCCTTCTGGATACGCATTCAAAGCATTGAACGCCTCCCTGATAGACAGTTCACCGAGACGGATGGCTACTTTTACTATTGGCAAGCGGGACTCATCTCCGAAGACGGACAGCTCCCGGCACGCGATATGCACCGGTGGTTGCCTGTCGGTAGGGATTTAGGACAAACCCTAAACCTCTACGGCTACGTTCTCGCGTATACCCAGAAAGTCCTCGCGTGGGTTTTTCCGAACATCACGCTTTATCACGTCTGCCTCTACATGCCTGTCTTATGCTTCTGTATCGGTCTCGGTGCACTCTGTCTTTATCTCTACCACACCTATGGACTTCTCTTCTCAAGTATAGTGGGCGTAATCTTAGCAACACTGCCCGGCAGTATCGAACGCTCTACCGCAGGCTTCGGTGACCGTGACGCGTTCTGTCTGATGATCGGTATCCTTGCTGTCGTCACCTATCTCGTGTCAATCCAAACAAAAACACCCCGCAAACGCCTGATTTGGACGCTTGCCAGTGGCTTTACTGTCTTTCTCGGTGGTATAAGCTGGGAAGGTTTCGGCGTGTTCTTGAGTGTCATCATCGTTGTGGAGCTGTGGCGATTCTTGACATCCGAAACAGAGGAGAGGTTAGGACTTTATGCCTTGTGGGTGTGCTGTTTCGTCCCGACACTCTACCTCGCCTCTCCTGCCTATCGGAACGGCTACGGCTTCGCTGAGCACCTCGCAGCGTTTGTTTTAATGCCGCCTCTTGTTCTTTTAGCAATGCGTGCGATTCGGTCTCTGCTCATCTCAAAAGTCCACCGCCTGCGTCCACACGTACGCACCCTGTCCCTCGGATTGATACTTGCAAGTGCTGCCCTTATCCTCGGCTATATCTGGACACAACAAAACACCTTTGCCAATACCACCGTCCCGATCAGTGACAGTCCTGTGATGCAAGCGATGACAGAGCTCCGATCCCCGCATTTCGGATATTGGGTCTTCAGATACGGCGGTGTCTTTATCCTTGGCAGTATCGGGTTAATAGTCGCCAGTAAACGCTACTACAATCAGACCAGCCTAATCATCCCATTCGTCCTCTTTGTAGCAACAACATTTTTCCGAGAGCCACTCCAAAAACATATCTGGAGCGCGTCCCACGGCATCTTTTTCTTTTCCATCGCGCTTATCTGTATTGGCATAGGATTTCTGATCTCTGCCTGGAAACCCCAAAAATCTAAAGAACCGCGGCTGATGTCGATTGTCGCCTTTATGGCGTGGTTCATTTTCTGGGTCGCACTCTCGCGGGATGCCAAACGCTACGACTTCTTTATCGGCGTGCCACTCGCCTTCTTCGCAGCGGAAATGATAACCTTCTTTTCCAACACGCTGAGTCGTTCCGTGAAACAGCACCGACAACGCGCTGCCCTGAAAACCGGTGTCGCAATCGTTCTGTTGGCGGGGATACTGTTCTTACCGTCCCTCGGTGCCCACGCAAAACGTTCCATTTATGCCGCAACCCGTATGCGAAAAGTAACGCCGATAACCGCTGTAAAAAATGCATTACACTATATGAAAACAACGCTCCCGAACACCGCTATTGTTGCCGCGCATTGGGGCTATGGCAGTCAACTTAACGTGATTGGTAGTGTTAAAACTATCATTGACCAAGACACCTACCTCCAAAACTGGATACTTCTCTATAACCGACACGTACACAACGCCACTTCCGAAAACGAGGCTTTGGCATATCTAAAAACTCACGGCGCAACACACATTATGCTTACCGGAAAGGACCCAAGCCGCTCCTTTCTACATGGGGATTTAAGTGACGCATTTCTACCGATCTATCCAAAGAAGGGTTTCAACAATGCCTCAATAAAAGTCTGGAAACTTCATTATCCACCAGACATCAAAACCGACCTAAAATACCTCAAAACCGGCTTTTCAGAAATAGACGCGGCTTTAGAACTTGAATAAAAATGTTAGCAAACATCATCACCCGCTGCCGCCTATTTTCACCTTCATGAAACACCGAAAACACATCGCCACCGGGCTTGTTCTTGCAATACTCTTTTCGCTCTACACTGCCAGACGCACGCGCCCTGAAAATAGAACGATACCGCTCAAAACACAGACGCATTCTGCGGTCAGCACAACCCCGCTGCGTGTCCACTTTCAACCTTCCGTCCATACAAATGAAGACATGGAATTAAAGCATTTTCAGAACTCTGATTTCTATCGTACGATTATTGACAACAACCTGTTTCGTCCGTTGGGTTGGACACCGCCACGTCCAAAAGAACCCTATCACTTGCTTGGAACCATCATCCCCAGGGACGCAAAGACCCCTCCGAAAGCCATCATCCAAGACACCGTAGGAAATCAGATACACATCATCACTATTGGTGATACACTTGATTCCAACACCTATGTCACCGACATTCAAACCAAGCACGTCACACTCAAAAAGAACGGACAACAAAGGCAGCTCACACTCAAGGGCAGTTTCCTCCGGCGTCGGTGAGGCAGGTCCGAAGCCAATATCCGTTCATTAACAGGACTCACACATCCCTTTCGCTGGCAAGGTTGCCTAATGCCATTTCTGAATAACCGCTTCTCATCGAAAATCATATCAATCACAGAAATCACAGTTCAACTTTCAATAGCAGGCACGGCGCGAAACCAATAACCGACAACTGCCAATTCCCATAAACCCTTGACAATGGTACTGCATGTCAACTATAATTGTTTAAAACCGTTAAAAAGACAGGAGCAAGTTGTAATGAACCGTGCAACACCGAAAGTTACCGTCGTCGGCAGTCTGAATATTGACCTGGTCTGCCACGCAATTCGGAGACCAGACAAAGGCGAAACGATCATCGGTGATGCTTTCGACATCTTCACAGGCGGAAAAGGGTTTAATCAGGCAACCGCCGCAGCACGGTTAGGCACAGAAGTCTCACTCGTCGGGAGCATCGGTTCGGGACCTTTCGGAGACCTGTTACTCACGGCAATGAAAAAAGAAAACATCAACAGCAGGTTCATCACAAGACGGACAGACATCGGCACTGGCATAGCAACGATTGTTGTCGAACCGGACGGCGATAACAGCATTATCGTTGTACCGCGCGCAAACATGGCACTCACCACAGCAGATATAGATGCCGCTACGGACTGCATCGCGGACGCAGATGTACTCCTTCTACAATTAGAAACACCGATTGCGGCATCCGAACACGCCGCAGCCATCGCCAAACAACACGGAGCAACGGTGGTACTAAACCCAGCACCTGCACAACCGCTACCGGACAATCTTTTGGGGTATGTCGATATTCTCACCCCCAATCAATCCGAAACGGAATTGTTGTCAGGGATGTCCGTTAACAGTCATGACGACGCACGGCACGCTGCGGAAACACTACGTGAACGCATGGTTGATGGTGAAAAAAGTGCTGTCGTGCTAACGCTCGGCGCAAAAGGTTCCTTGATGTTGACAGAGACGACATCAGAACTTGTCCCCGCACTGCCTGTCCAACCCGTAGATACAACCGGCGCAGGTGATGCCTTTTCTGGCGCACTCGCAACTGCCTTGGCAAGCGGCGAGAATTTACAATCAGCAGTCGAATTTGCAAACGCAGCGGGTGCAGCAGCGGTCACTGTTATCGGTGCAACACCGTCCATGCCGACACGCACGAAAGTTGAACGATTACTAAAATCAAAAAAATGAAAACAGTAGGACTTACACATTTCCAACAAACCTTCAACGTAGGGGCGGAGGTCTCCTCGCCCGAACATATACGCAGCATAAATCCTAAAGAACAAAAAATCACATTGGACAATCCATCAAAGGAAAAAATAAAATGAAAAAAGTAACGCTAAATCCCATATTTGTAGTGCTAATTATAAACTTAATATTCAATATATCTTTGGCACAGGTTTCCACGGCTGAAGAAAAATGGGAAGCGAACATGAGGAAAGACTTCGCGAAGGTCCTGCGAGAAAAGAAAAAACCCGCCGAGAAACACCGCGAACTCATCGCCAAATGGCAGGAACAGGGGCAACTTTCCACACTCCTGACACTTTATCAAACAGCAAAAGAGAACGCCCAAGTCGAGCAGTTACCCGCTCCAAATATGCAGTCCGCTTTCTATTACGGCTTAGGCTACATACACGCACTTGAGGCTACAAATACCGAAGCTCCGTTTGATACCGCAATCTCCTATCTCCAACACGCACTTGAGATTGAACCTGACCTATTTTGGGCACGTTTTAATCTCGGTGGCATCTATCAGCAAAAAGGCGAAGACGCATCAGCACTTGCGGAATTTGAGGTTTGTGTCCGTTTGAACCCTAACTACTATCCGGTCTACTACCGGATGGGCGAAATTCACCTGAAACAGCAGAATTACATAGAAGCACTTCAAGCCTTTGAGACTTCACGAAAACTAAATCGAAAATGGGAATACCCACAATACGGTATCGGTCTCGTCTACCTCGCACAAGGTGAGACCAATCGTGCTCGCGAAGCATTTGAAAATCTTACGCATCAAAAGAAAAAGTTCGCACCCGCTTATATTAAACTCGGACAAGTTCTCGCCACAGAAGGCTTCTTCGACGACGCGCTCACAGAATACGCCAAGGCATCGCAATATCAAGACTACGCCGCACAAGACGTTTATGACCTCGCGGTGATCTTTGACGAAAAAGGCAACACCGAGGGTGCGGTTCAACTGTACCAACGCGCAATTGAGATTGCGCCAACGCACGTCCAAGCGCATTTCGCACTTGGCGAAAGTCTCTACACCCGCGGCGATACCGAAACTGCCCTACACCACTACCAACAAGCACTCTTCCTGATGCCAAGTATCAAGGATACCTTTTACGAACCCCTGGAACCCTACTTCGCAGGACTCATGACACCCGATCAAGCGATGCCGATTTTAGAAAAAGCGATGTTTGTCCTCCCTGACGACCCGCGCGCCTACTTTTATGCAGGCACCGTTGAAGCGGATGCGGGCAACCTTGAAGTCGCCATCAAACACTACGAAAAGACACTCGAAATTATCGAAGCAGACACAAGTCACTTACAAACTGAACTCCCACTCGGGAGTTTTAATGACGTTTACCTCAAACTCGGTGAACTTCACCACCAACAAGGAGATATAGACACAGCCGTCCGCTACTTCAGACGGGCCTTGGAGGTGAACCCAGCGTTGGCAGATAGATTCATCACGCAGGGTCAAAGTGCTTTTGACAACGCGAACTATACAGATGCCATTGAGCCTTTAAATATTCACCTGCTGCTGTTTCCAGAAGATGTGAGTGCCAACTATCTCCTCGGACAAAGCTACGAAGCCACTGGCGATGCCGACAGCGCAATCCGTTTCTATGAACGCACCTTGACATTAGACCCACAACGACCCGATGTGCTTTTCAAAATGGTCTACATCTATCGAGGAGAAGAAGAATATCAGCAGGCAGTCAACACTTTACAACGAATTATTAAAATCGAACCGGAAACCACCGAAGCACACTACCTAATGGCACTGTCCTATCTTTCGCTAAAGCAACCGGACAACGCGCTCCCCGCCTTTCTCGAAACCGTTCGTTTGCGTCCTGACGATGTCGCAGCGCACTACCACGCAGCAATCCTGTTTGAACAAAACGGCGAGATAGACAACGCCGTTGAACATTATGAAAAAACGATTGCACTCGACACAACCTTAATTGAAAGCGACACAGGCCGGAGTCTACAAACCCCTCTTCCCGGGATTAAAGCGACAGAAGTGGAACCCTTTTTCCGTCTCGGCGCAATCTATCGCCAACGTAACGATGAAGACAACATCATTCGTGTTTATCAACCCGCACTCGAAATTGAACCCGAACACCCCGAAGTCCACCACCTTCTTGCGGTTATCTTTGAAAAGCGCAGCTTGCAAGACGACGGAGAAAACAAAAAGGACGAGCGCGAGAACGCCATCCGATACTACGGACTGGCGAACCACTACAACCCTGACAATTTCGACTGGCACTACAGTTACGCACGTCTTCTCGATCAGCATGCCGAGACCCTCGGAGAAGACTATCACAAACACGCCGAAATGGCTGTCACGGAATATACCAAAACGATTGCCTTAAATCCGGACTATACAGATGCCTATTTCTACCGTGGAATGCTCACACTGCGCTATCGGCAGATTGGCAAAACGCTTTACCGCTATAGCCAAATTTTAGAGGATTTTAAACAGGTCGCTGAAATGCAACCCAGAAATCTCGTGGCGACCTACAACATCGGTGCCATCTATCTCGAAATCGACCGACACCGTCTTGCGAAAGAGACATTTAAACGTATGCTTTCCTATGCCCCCAAATACAGAGGCATCCATCTGCATCTCGGAAAAATCGCAGAATGGGAACAGGCATGGAAAGAAGCAATCCAACACTACGAAGCCGAAGAAGCACTTATCCAACAACCCCCAGAAAAAGGGGACGACATCGCTGTCCAGACGTATCAACGCCTCGGCGATCTCTACTACGCTCACGCCTTAGACTACAATAAGGCAAAAGAGACATTAGAGAAAGCACTCGATTTAGACGATACACACGTACCGACGCTGCTCGCTTATGGCAATAACCTCTTCAGCATGGATCTACTTGGTGCTGCAGCGGAACAGTTTGAGCGTGTCATACAACTCGAACCGGGGAACCTGACAGCGAACTATAATCTCGCCTTGATGTATGAGTATACGGAAAAACACGAGCAGGCGCAAGCACAATGGAAACGCTTCCTTGACTTGGATCCACCGGAACAGTGGAAAATTGAAGCAGAAAAACATTTGCATCAGTAGCACCTATGGATATTAAGGGTTTCAGGGCAACGCTTCAGACCGCATTTATCGGACATCAAATTGAGCATCACGACCAAGTCCGCTCCACTAACGATATTGCCATCGTCCGTGGAAAAGCAGGCGCAGCAGAGGGAACAGTCCTCATCGCGGAACATCAAACCGCAGGGCGCGGAAGATACGGTAGGAGATGGGAGGCACCCCCCGGAAAGTGCTTACTCGTGTCAGTCGTCCTTAGGCACCGGTTGCTACAAGACCAAGTTCATCTCCCAAATCTCGTCGGCGCAATCGCGATTGCGCGCGCGATTCGGACAACATATAGACTTGATGCACGCATTAAACTACCTAACGATGTCCGTATTGGAAAAAGAAAGGTGGCGGGCGTACTCACAGAACTCGCTTACGACACGGAGCAACAATCGTTTTTTGTCTTAGGTTTCGGTGTTAATGTCAATATCGCCTTAGCGGATTTTCCGCCTGAACTCCGCGAAATCGCAACATCTCTTCGGATAGCATCCGCAAATTCAGAAGATCAGGACACCGAAATCTGTCGCACGGCACTTCTACACACGATACTGTGTCAATTAGAGAATACCTACCTGCAGCTGAAGGCAGGCGAAACGGATTTAATCATGAAGCAATTCGAGGAATTACGGGAAGATGAAAATCGTGATGAGTGCCTGTCTATTGGGAGTTCGCTGCCGATATGACGGTGGCGACAGCCGAAACGAAGCAGCCATAAAATTAAAGGAAACGGACCAACTGATTCCGGTCTGCCCGGAAGAGGCAGGAGGGTTACTAACGCCGCGACCGCCTGCAGAGATCGTCGGTGGAGACGGTGATGCTGTCCTCAACGGCAAAGCAAAAGTCATGACTGTTGAGGGCACAGATGTGACGGATGCATATTTAAAAGGCGCGTATCACGCCTTACAGGTTGCGCAATCGCACGGTGCAACACACGTCATCCTCAAAGCCAGAAGCCCCTCCTGCGGTTGTGGAAACATCTACGATGGCACTTTTTCAGGTACACTCACAACCGGCGACGGCGTAACCACAGCACTTCTGAAACGGCACGGAATTATTGTCACTTCCATTTAGAAAACGGTAGGGGCGAGGTTACCTCGTTCTGCCACGAACCTATCTTACCAAGAGAGTGATACCACCCACTACCTAAAGGTAGGGGCTTCGGCTTCATAGCAACTGCGGTTTTCTCTATGAGTCCACCGTCTTACTGTCACTCCACCAGCAGGCGATTATTCCGAATCAGATCGGTTTTATCAGGCATTCTTGTCCTGGGTCCCCCCGCCTGCAAAAAGACTTAGGTGGATAGCGATACAAGGCATGAGGGTTATAAATCCGCAATACGTCTTACATGAACGCTATCCAATATACTTTTAGAGTGGTATGGCACTTAGCACTCACAACCCTTTCCACGGGGTAGGTTAGGACTCTCTCAGAGATTGAGAGAGGTGGAAACCCTAACCAAGTGCTAATAGCAATTATACCACTTTTTGATTAGATTGTCAAGATTATTTTTTACGCAATATCACAGCCGTCTACATCCCGCAAGCTAAAGCATGGGGATTTGACGGGGAGTGTTAAACGACGCACCTGTTCTCCAATGTCAGGACTCCGCATCAAGGACTCACCGACAAGCATCGCGTGGATACCGGCTTCTTGCAGCTGCAACACATCCTCACGCGAATAGATACCGCTCTCACTCACCACAACTCTATCCGATGGAATCGCTTCACGTAACCGAAACGTTGTGGCGATATCCGTGTGAAACGTCCGCAAATCCCGGTTGTTGATACCGATAATCTGTGCATCCACGTCCAACGCAACAGCCAACTCCTCACGTGTATGCACCTCCACCAGACACGCCAATGACAACGATGCTGCGATACCCATGAAGGTCTGCAACTGTGATGCCCCCAACGCCGCAACAATCAGTAAAATCGCATCCGCGCCAGCGACACGCGCTTGATAGATATGATACGGATCAATCGTGAAATCTTTCCTTAACAACGGGACATCAACGGCATTCCAAATTGCGCGTAGATAAGCGAGTTCACCCGCAAAAAAATGTCTATCTGTGAGTATAGAGATGGCAGCTGCCCCATTTTCGACGTAGGTCTCGGCAATCGACACTGGGTGAAAATCCTCACGAATAATGCCTTTACTCGGCGATTTTTTCTTTACCTCGGCGATGAGCTTGACGGCATCGCGACCTGTGATAGCCTTTTGAAAATCCCGTGTCGGAGGAAGGTTTGAAATTTGGTCTTCCAACTTTGCAAGGGGTATCTGCCCCTGTTCAATTGCCAACTCTTTCCGCTTATGTGCAATGATCGTATCAAGTATCAATCTGTCGCCCTCTTTACCGCAAAAATTAATCGTTTGAAACCCTCTTGAGTCCTTCTAACTTTTCGAGTGCCGCACCGGAATCAATAGATTGCGATGCAAGTTCGATGCCTGCCGCAAGGTTATCCGCTTTTCCACTTGCAACAATCGCAGCACCGGCGTTCAGCACAACAATATCACGCTTGGGTCCACCCTCACCGTTCAATATATCCACAATGATCTCAGCGTTCTGCTCTGGCGTGCCACCCAAGAGTGCTTCAGGGTCCGCTTTGGGGATTCCGAGCGTCGTCGGGTCAAGTGTATACGTTTCAACGATACCGTTTCGGAGTTCCGAGACACGCGTCGTTGTTGTCGTTGTAATATCGTCTAAGCCATCATCCCCACGCACAATAAACGCGTGATGACACCCAAGATTTTTGAGAGCATTTGCGTGCGCTTCAGTTAGTTCTGGCGCATAGACACCAATTACTTGTGCTTGCGGCCCGGCGGGGTTGGTCAACGGTGCTATAGCATTGAAAATCGTGCGAATCCCGATTTCTCGCCGCGGTCCAATAGCATATTTCATCGCACCGTGCAGCACTGGCGCGAACAGAAAACCGATGCCGACCGCATCAATGCAGCGTCCAACATGTTCGGGACCGATTTCTATGTTCACACCTAACGCCATCAGTACATTCGCGCTCCCGCTTTGTCGGGTTACACCGCGGTTTCCATGCTTCGCGACCGGCACACCTGCGCCAGCAGTAACGATAGCCGAAGTCGTCGAAATATTGAAATGGTTTAAACCGGTGCCGCCTGTACTACATGTATCCACAAGGCGTGGAACTTTCGATGTCCCTTGTAAGTCAGATTCATGGCGTGTGGGAACAGGTGTGGATTTAGCACGCATCGCACGCGTTGCCCCTGTCAGTTCCGCTATTGTTTCACCTTTCAGCCGCAGCGCAGTCAGAAAACAGGCGATCTGTGCATCTGTCGTCTCACCCTCCATAATCTCGTTCATCGTCCCAACCATCTCTGTTTCGGTGAGATTATCTCCTGCCACGACCTTCTGAATTGCTTCACGAATCACGCAGTATTCCTCCTGAAAATTATGATGCTTACAATTATAGCAAATGTTCACAGATATTTCAAGAACGACATCCGAATCCAACCCCAGGAGCCTTCAATTTTACGTCTTTTTTTCCAATATCCGCTGCGAAATGCTGCGAAATGCTGCGAATTTTTCTGCGATTTGTTATAAAACATAACATATATTAAGCATTTTCGTCTATGAAAAGGGCAACACCAAACACCAAAAACCTACAATTGAATGCCTCTGAATCCAACCGAGAAGAAACTTGCAATTTATTTTTAGATAGTATAACATATCAAAACACATCTTATATAAAGAGAAAAAAATGATCCGAAATTATAAATCCAGCGACCTGCAAACCCTTCGACAGATCACGGCTATCTGTTTCGAGAACGTCTCTATAGACAAAAATATCGAAGACCGATTTGGACGTATTGGTGATATGGACTGGAAAGAACGCAAAATGTCCCATATCAATGACGATACAGAAGCAAACCCAGACGGAGTTTTTGTCGCAGAAGTTGACGGCGAGATTGCAGGTTACATCACAACCCGAATTAATCACACAACGCGAATTGGTGGTATTCCGAACCTCGCTGTGCTACCACAATTTCAACGCCGCGGTATCGGCAAACAACTGATAGAAAAAGCCTTAGCTTATCTGCGGTCAGAAGGGATGCTTTATGCCCGAATCGAAACTTTGGAGCAAAATCCCGTAGGTACAAGTTTTTATCCAAACACGGGTTTCACAGAAATCGCAAGGCAGATTCACTACATTAAACCGCTATAGTATACAGTCATTAACAAACCAAACGCACCCTAAAACAAGAACCGGTACATCGGCTGATTCGTTGTGATACCTATAAGACTCCATATACCACCGATGATAAATTCGCCTAAAATTAGACCGAGAAAAAACGGAATCAGTCTTCGGTGTGCACTCACTCCACCGTGCCGGAGGATAATCCACTTAATTACGGAACTCACCAAGATCGAAAACCAAAACACGTTCATCGACCAACTACTCGAAATAGCGAATCCTGCCGGATGAAAGGGCCACCAAAAGAGCCGCATCCTCATAATCATCAGAAAACCGGTAATAATGAAACCGATACACATCGCGACAATCGCTGGTACATCTGGTGCCCTCGGTGAAGTCAACCAACTCTGAAGCCGATTGAACGGTCTGCCCGCGAACCAATCGCGCGCACCTTCAATATAGGAAATATGATAGAATGCCCAAAACGAGGCGAATGTCCCGATAACAATCGCAATGCACATCGCAATCAGCAACCGCCGATTAGAAATCCCTGTTCGTTCCGCTAACTTGAACCCTTCTAAGATGTGCGGCATGGGATGCCCGCGATAGGCGCGATTGAAAAAGAACAGATACGCCATTATCGTCAGGTTGTGTGGACCGAGCAGCCGCGTTCCAAAGATACGAGGCATCATCTCATCGGGTCCAATGAAATGCAAATCATGCACCGGCGAACCGAGTTCCGCACGCATTCGCGTCACCGCAGTAGAGATCGCATAATAGATACCGAAAAACACAAGAACCACCCAGATAGACATACCTCCGGCTTTGCAGAACCCAACGATAAAGACAAGGCTCGCAATGAGCCCCAATGTCGTCGCTCGATAAGACATCGGCTCGTCTGAATCATCAACGCTTTGGTCATTCCTGAACAACTTACGTCCAACCTGTGCGAGGTGTTTCCGTGTCGCCACAATCGCAATAACAAACAGACCGAGATACGCGCCGAAAGACTGTTCATCCGTGAACGGGAAGTTCGGCATGCCGCGCACACCCAGAGCATCCCCGAAAACTCGCTCTACCTTCCAGAAAAGATAGAAGAACCAACACGAAAACGACAGATCAAGCGGAATAAAAAACGCCATACCGACTGCGAACGGAAAGACAGCAACAGGGGTCCACCCGACAGCACTCCACGGTTTCTGTGTGAAAAATGGACGCAAATCATAGAGCCTGCCCCCCAAACTCGGAACAGTCGGATACAGATGGTGGAGTCCGTTGAGAATGTCAATCGCGCCAGCAATCCCGAACCCAAGCCACATCAATTTGTTCGTTAATAAGTTTTTTCTACCGCCGCCTGTCAATTCAAGTGGTAACTGGATAATCGGGTAACTCAGTTTCTCGTGCTCCGTCCACTGCTTTCGGACGAGACTATTGATACATACCATCAGGAAGACCATTGCACAAAGGAAACCACCCCAAGCAATAGTTGTTGTCAACCAACCTTGCACGGTTTCCCACTCGTAGAGCGTCGTTTCGCCGCGATAATACGCCGTTAAGAATGTCCTCTCCTTAACAGCCATCCAATCCGGGATATACCGATGAAACAGATCTGCCCAGTCGTTTTCTGGTGTTGCGTACCAGAACGCATAAGGTATCATCGGGATCAAGACGCGAAGCACATCGTGCCCTGCCAATGAAGAAGCGATCGCCAACATGACGTAAATCGTTAACAATTCGCCCTGCTGCAGCGCGATCCGGGGGGTCAACCGTATCAAGATGAGGTTAGCACCTGTGATCACAAAGATACAGAAAATGACGTTAAAATAGAGGGAAATAGTCGTCGGATAACCCTGTCCGGCAGAATCCAAAATCCAGTACATATTCGGAACGATCAGCGCAGTACCCAGTAGAATGGCGCGCCACGATGCCCCAAATTTAGCGTTTCGACTATTTTGCTCGGAAGGATTTCTAAATCTATAAGGTTCTGAAGTTAATTGGCTCTTCAAATTGTGTGGTGCTTCCTCTTCACAACACGTAAGTGGGCGTGTGTTTAACAGGCGATTTTTAACGACACCGCGAACTTTTGAGAAGAACGGCGCATTGCTATCTATGGATTGCTTTAATTTTTATTTTCCAGCAGTACCTGTCTAAATATTTCAAGGCTATCGGCTCCCAACGCTTCACGACGGAGTTCCTTGAGACGCTGTAAATTCTCAACGTTTTCAAGCATCGGTTTTAGGTCTTGCACACCTCTGGCAGAAAATTTAAACTCTAACAATTCAAGAATACCTTCAATGATACTTTCCCGCGCGCCTTGTTGTATGCCTTGTTGTATGCCTTGTTCTTTGAAGTATTGGACGACTTCTGATTGCATCAGGATTTCCTCCGGTATAATTTCACGAATGTCATTGAAATTGAAGATAACATTACATAAGATAGCCATAGAGGCAAGATAATTGGGCTTGTCTGCAGCGTCCATTGGGACAGTCTCGGCAACTTCAACACAGTGTCGCAACCATTCTTTAGAATCCATCTCCGCTGGCGGTTTCATCAATGGTGCGAACGGGATGAGTCCTTTCAGCCTTTCATCTAAAATGTCTTGCCCCTCTATCTCACAGAATCTGATAGCCTTGTATTTGATGGTGATCTCGTACGCCTGCCCATCTTGGACGTATTCCCCCGGATCATTGAGACCCGCATTCGGATGGAAATAGATAACATGCGAATAGATAGGCATTCCAAATGTCCGAATACCTAAACCAACATAACCAGCTACGCGGCGCGGCATTGGTATCTCTGTGCTATCGTGCGTCTGAAGTTCGAGATGCACGATAACTTCCTTGCCCCGGACTTTCGCGTGTATGAAACTATCGGCAAGATACCAATTCACTACCGGCTGTTCTGTTTCAAGAATCCGAATTACCTCAGCATCGGGTATGCCAAGGCTGAATCTGATTAAGTCATCCGGGTCCCTTTGAATTACGCTTTTTGCCACCGTATCATATCTGCCACTCGGAAAGGAGGGCTCGTCAGGCTCAGGTTGTTCTACATTTGCTTCGATATTAAATTGCACTACCAAGTAAAAAAATAAAATTACTTTGATTTTTTTTTTCTGTGTCTTGTATAATGTATAGCACGATTAGGAGCCCGATCTACAAATCGTGGCCACTCTCAATATCACTAAAAGGAAAAACCTTATGGATACTATCACCGATGCTGCCGAAGCAGCCGTATTTACTCCGCAGCACAAAGAATTTGTCGAAAACAACGGGTATCTCTTAATTAAGAACGCCTTACCGCCCGATGTCGTCGCGGAAATCGATGCCGCTGTTGACGAAGTCTACGCGAAAGAAGAAGCCGCAGGACGGCTTGAAGCAAATGGTAAACTGAACCTACGTAACTGCATCGTACACCACGAGGCATTTCTCCAACTGCTTGATTGGCAGAAGACGGTCCCACTCGCCTACGGCGTGCTGAATTGGAACGTCCAGATGATCACATCGCACTTGATTGTGTTACCACCCAAAGAAGAACCCCCCGATGAAGTCAAGAACCGAATCGGTCTACATCGAGACGGTGGCAGCTCGTACCGAGAAATGCAGGAACCGCATCCGCGTATTATGCTTAAGATTGCTTACGCTATCAGCGACCAATCTGACCCCGCCTCCGGTGCAACAGTTCTTGTCCCCGGAAGCAACCGATTAGAAGGCAGACCGGCAGTCGATCCCGAAACCGGACGCGCACGCGGTGCGATCTCCATGAATATCAACGCAGGAGATGCATTCCTCTTTGAGCAACGGACTTGGCACGGTATCGGACACAACTGGTCCAGCATCCCCCGAAAAACAATCTTTATGGGTTACGCCTATCGTTGGGTCAAACCGATGGACTATATCACGATGCCTGACGAGCTGGTTGCAAAATGCAATCCGATTCAACAACAATTAATCGGAGTCGTTAGCGAGCCGATGAGTTATTATATACCGAAAGACCAAGATGTACCGCTGCGCGCTGAACTCGGTTCGGAGGCGTAACAAATCGACAATATCTACAGCGAAATTGTACGCCACGCACTATTCAAGCTCACTTTTCAGGGATAGACTATAATCGAGCAGTGCATTCGCGTACGGCATATTGTGGAGTCCATACCCACTATCGCCTTTAACCATGTCGTAGTTTAACTTCGCGTCGAGATAGTCTTGCGAAGTTTTGTCGGGCGCAGCATCAAGCATCGCTTTGACCGCCTTCATCTTCGCTTCTATCTCAGCACGATATTGCGGCAATTTCGTCTCCATACTGTTATCCGCGCTATCGTGACAACCGGAAGTACTACATACGGACATATCGGCGATAAACGTATGTCCACCGTGTTTCGCAACTGCCTCAGGATCCTCTTTTACCATGTGGCATTGCACACAACGCTTCTTCATCACACGCACATGTGGCGACGGCATCCGTTTAACACCGGCTCCTTCGCGTCCAAGGAACATCTCGGACTGTGACTGGTGAACGATACCAGCCCCCGCGCAACCGCAGTCCATTTTGTGGCAGCTGACACATAATTTCTTTGCAGGTTGCACCAATAAGTGTTCCGTTCTGCTCGTGTGTGAATGGCACGTCGAACAAGAAACGGCATTCACCGCTGTCTCTATGTTATAAGTATGCCCTGGATAGACGCGCTCGCTAAAGATTTCGTAACCAGCAGAATGGCAACTCAGACAGGATGTCTGCACCTCATACGGCCCCTCAATCAGGTTTACAAGCGCGTGTGAATGTCCAGCATGTTGCCATTCTTGGTAAGCAGGCTCGGTTCCATGACACTTATCACAGCCTTCAGCAAACGGCGTTTTTGTATCAGATGTTCCATTCTCCACAGGTGCCGCATGAAGCACCGCAATTCTGTCGTAACTACAAAGCGTAAAAAGCACAATCGTGCCCATTAGCACGGATAGTCCTAAAAATAAGAAAACCTGTTTCATGAGTGTCTATTATCCTCACACAATTTCTGTTTAATTCGCCACGGTTATGTCGCTTGCCTAATAACCCTTGATGGTAAATATCATACCCAATTCGGCGAAATATGTCAACACTTTTTAGTACCGAAAGCCGATAGGCTGTGCTCTTAAAATTTTGCACAATTTGGAAAAAATGGAGGGATCTTGATGTCTCAATCCGAAAGTGGAATAAACCTCTTCAACGGTAAAAATATGGATGGTTGGTTCGCACGCGGCGGTGCACCACAACATGAATGGGATGCCGCTGGCAGTGTCACCTTAAACGCAAACGACGCGAAACTACTTACAACGAAAACCGGCGAAGGCATCTTCTACAACGGTGCCACAGGACGAACCGCTGACATTTACACGGACACAGAACACGGTGACTGCGAACTCCACGTGGAGTTCATGGTCCCACAAGGTTCTAATTCCGGTGTCTATCTCATGGGCAGATATGAGATTCAAATCTTGGACAGTTGGGGTGAGACAGAGCTGCGATACGGCACGTGCGGCGGGGTCTATTGCCGCTGGATCGACAACAAACCAGTAGACGGTGTACCACCGCGGGTCAATGCCAGCAAACCACCAGGTGAATGGCAGACGTACGATATTTCCTTCCAAGCACCAAAATTTGATAACGACGGCAACAAGACTGCCAACGCCACCTTCGTTAAGGTCGTCTGGAATGGACAAGTCGCCCATGAAGATGTTGAGGTTGTCGGTTGCACACGCGGCGCAATGTTTGAAAATGAAGCCGCTACCGGTCCACTGCTCTTGCAGGGCGACCACGGGCCTGTTGCCTATCGCAATGTTATACTCAGACCTGCTTAAACTATTGGCTGTAAATCACAAAGTACTTGGTTAGAGACTACAATCTTCTTGTAGGAGCGAGCTGTGCTCGCGATCTTTATACTTGGTTCCAACAGTATTGTAGAAGGAACATTTAAAAATATGGAAAAACTTAAACTGGGTGTTATTGGTGCAGGCGGCATCGTTTGCCGATTGCACCTCCCCGATCTCGCAAAAGGCACCGACTTTGAAGTCAGTGTCATCGGTGGCAGACGTGAACACCGCCTCAAACACCAATGCCAAGAATTCGATATACCGCAATGGACACAAGATTACGACGCTATCATCGCTGACGATACACTTGACGCCATCCTTGTCGGCACACCACACCCGCTGCATGTCTCGTGGGGTGTCAAAGCATTGGAAGCCGGTAAACACGTGCTCATGCAGAAACCACTCTGCGGCGAGATGGACGAGGCGAACCAATTCGTTGCAGCAGCCGAAGCGAGCGGTAAGACGGTCATGTGTCTCCCGCATTTCAATGCCGCTGTCTATAAAATTCGCCAATTAATTGCTGAAGAATCAATCGGACGTGTATCCGGGGCAAGGATGCGGAGCAGCCACGGCGGACCGGAAATCTATTACGCGGAGATCCGAGACATCTTTGGTGAAACAGGGGACGACCTCTGGTTTTTCGATGCGAAACAGGCAAGCGTCGGCGCACTCTTCGATATGGGGGTTTATGCCGTTTCCAGCCTTGTTGCGATGCTCGGTACTTTTAAACGGGTAACCGGTTTCGTTTCTACTTTCGACAAACCCACAGAATTAGAGGATGTCGCGACACTCGTGCTTGAAATGCAATCCGGTGGAATTGTCACTGCAGAAACGAGTTGGTGCGATCCGGCGCGCACAGGTGAAGGAAGTGTCCACGGCACAGCGGGTAAGTTCGTAATGCCGGGTAAAGATGGCGCAGCACTCAGTCAATTGACACCGACCTCTTATACGCGTGAACATGCGCCAGTTGATGTCAAAGCGATAGACTGTTCAGATGCTGCACCGAGCGGGATGCACGCACATTTCGCTGAACATATCCGCGCAGGAACTCAGCCGCCACTTTCTAATGTGTATACGGCGCGGCATGTTACTGAAATTCTACTCGCAGGACTTGAATCTTCTGCAACAGGTCAGGCAATTGGATTGACAACAGAAGCGGACAGGTAGTTAGAAAAGAAAAGGGGGTTTCATGTAGGCGCGGTTAGCCCTCGCCTACATGAAATATCTGAAGATTTTACTATAAATTGGCGTGCAATTCATACCAGTCATCAAGGTTGTTGAGATTAACAGCGTCTAAGATAGAGCCGTCGTCGTTAATACCGCTTGCCCCGAGGATGCTCCCTCGGGTATCGTCATCGTGATTGTAACCCGTGATTGCGGCGTTCAGTTCATCAACTGCCGCTTGGTCAAAACTTCCGTTTTCCGAAACCCACGCCTCAAACTGTGGATAAGTCGGTAAATTGTCACTAATGTATGCCAGCGTAGCATCCTTATCCAGTCCGAGTCCATCTAATACCATCTGATCAAAGCCTGCACCGCATGCCGGATAATCTTCGTGGAGGACACCCTTAGCATCCATCAGCACTTTCGACCAGAATCGTGGAAGATGCAACACCCCAAGCGGTCCTGCAACCCCGGAACTAATTGTTGGTATCATTGCTGTTTTCCTTCTTCTGAACATTCTGTTTCTCCTCCCTTACTTTGAACATTGCGTAATAGGTTGGTATCATCAATATAACAGACATCATTGCCTGTTTACATAGATTGTTAGTCAAAACTTGTGTTCAGCGTAAACAAAGATTTAATAAATAAGTGAATATCCTCGGCATAACAGTACCTATCGTATGTTACACCATATTCTCCATCATTATAGCAGAAGAAAGAAAAAAGTAAAACAAAATTGAACGCAATTATAAATTACCTAACAGTATCAGGTTTAACCACCTTAAACTTGCGTTCACCCGGTCTAATATAGCCGAGCCGTTTTCTCGCGAGTCGTTCCTTCGTCAGTTCGTCATTTTTCAGTAGTTCGACGCGTTGCTTAAGCCGATCGCGCTCAGCCTCCAACTCCCGTATCTCCGCACGATATGCTTTCTCAGCAATCTGTGCCTGTTGCCAATCATCATAACCTTTCATGAATTGCCTGACACTCACCAAGAGTAAACCGAGTGCGATCAGGAATAAGATAGGGCGAAAAATACGCATAAGGTGACCTCTGAAAAGTGGACTTTGGGTTAGCACAACGGCTGCCCTATACAAATGTTCTGACTTAACGGAGAGCTGCCAAATTGTAGAAAACCCGTTCCCCAGAAAAAATAGCACTCTCTCCGAGTTCTTCTTCAATACGGAGGAGCTGGTTATATTTGCAGACGCGATCCGTCCGAGAGAGCGATCCTGTCTTTATCTGTCCGGCGTTCGTCCCAACGACCAAGTCAGAAATAGTCGTATCTTCTGTTTCACCGGACCGATGTGAAACAACAGCCGTGTAGTTGAAACGTCGTGCCAGTTCAATAGCATCAAGCGTCTCTGTCAAGGTGCCAATCTGATTAACTTTGATTAGGATAGAATTTCCGATTTGTTCCTCAATACCGCGTTCCAAACGGGTGGTGTTCGTAACAAAGAGGTCATCACCGACGAGTTGAACCTTATCACCGATCGCCTCGGTTAATTGTTTCCAACCCTTCCAATCGTTCTCATCCATACCGTCTTCAATCGATACAATCGGATATTTCTCACAGAGTCCTATGTAAAAGGCGACCATCTCTTCAGGTGATTTCGTCGGTTGTGCTTCCGCTTTTAGTTCGTAGGTACCGGTGTCGCGATTGTAAAACTCACTTGAAGCGGCATCCAATGCCAGTAGCACATCATCACCGGGAACATACCCTGCACGCTCAACGGCTTCAATGATCACAGCGATCGCCTCCTCATTAGAACCGAGATCTGGTGCGAACCCGCCTTCGTCGCCGACGGCAGTGTTGCAATTCCGTGCCTGTAAGACCGCCTTAAGTTTGTGAAAAATCTCGGCACCCATGCGGAGTGCCTCAGCAAAATTCTCCGCGCCTGCGGGCATTATCATAAATTCTTGGATGTCAACGTTGTTATCAGCGTGAGAACCGCCGTTCAGGATGTTCATCATCGGCAACGGAAGTTCTTTCGCGTTCGCGCCACCAATATAGCGATAGAGCGGCAATCCCGCCTCGTCTGCAGCCGCTTTAGCCACAGCCAATGAAACACCTAAAATAGCGTTTGCACCGAGACGACTCTTGTTTTCTGTACCGTCAAGCGCACACATAGCAGCGTCAATATCGCTCTGCGCAAAGACATCTTCGCCTGCAAGCGCAGCAGCGATGACAGTATTGACGTTTTCAACCGCTTTCCGAACACCTTTTCCCAAATAACGGTCGGCATCCTTATCACGCAGTTCAACCGCTTCATGTTCACCTGTAGAAGCACCAGACGGGACGGCAGCGCGTCCGAACGCACCCGATGCTAAATTAACGTCAACCTCGACCGTCGGGTTACCGCGCGAGTCTAATATCTCGCGCCCATGAATATGGATAATTTCTGACAAAGCATTCCTCCTTTTGAAGGTAAAAGTTGGTTTCTGGGTCCAAATTTCACTACGCCTAACATAATCAAGCCGCTCTTAGCTGACGACTGACAACTGACACGCTATTCCTCAATAACAGCACCCGCAAGCAGGTATGCGGATGCCAAAAAGACTAAACTACATCCGATAAGCAAATTCAACCAAAACCAATTATCTACGCCACCCGTTACCAAAAGCGAAACGGTGCATTTCGCACCACCAATAATAATTGGAACAACAACGGGAAGCAGAATAACAGAGAGCAAACTCTCACCACCGCGTGTACTTGTAGACATCCCAGCCAACAGCACACCAACAGCACAAAATCCAAGCGTACCGATACTCAGTACGCCGAGCAATTTCAGTAATACACCCACCGTCACTACATTAAACAAATCCAAGAATTGGAGTGCAATGGGCGTAATGACAATTTCCAACAGAAACAGAGACACAACGTTGCTGGCAACTTTAGAAAGATAGAGATTACTGGCATCAACACCGGTCAGGCGAATGCCTTGCAAAGCACTATGGGAACGTTCTACGACGAATGAACGATTCAAGATGATAATTCCCGCGAAAACAAATGCTGTCCAGAGCACACTGGCAGCCAATTTCCCCCGTTCTGCCCGCTCTGGAAAAATCGGACCAAACGCAAAAGCAAAAATCAGGACAACCAATACACTGAAAACAAAGATGAGTACCAGTGTCTCTTTTGAACGGAATTGAAGTTCAAGGTCCTTGCGAATCAACGCACCAATTTGACGAAGTGCCTGCATGTTTGTCTCAATTTTTACCAGAATACCTGTCAGTCATCCCTTCACAGCAACCAATTCTGATGAAGGAAACAGCGCGAAACGGAATCGTCAAAGCGCGAGCCGCTCCTCGTACATAAGCAGTAACGTCTCCGCCGTAATCTCGTCTTTCCGTGCTACCTCTTCCAATTCGCCATCTATGATAAAGAAAAACCGTGTTCCCACGAGATAGCCTAACTCCGTATTGTGTGTGGTAATGACGATCCCTTTACCGTTTTGTTGTTCTTCTGAAACGCGCTGTAAAACAAACTGCTTCGCGGAAGCATCTAATCCAGAGAAGGGTTCATCGAATAATAACACAGAAGGTTCATGAAGAAGGGCTCTGGCAATCATAAAACGCTGCGTCATGCCGCGTGAAAAGATATGCAGAGGTTCGTGGGTAAAGCGTTGCAAACCGACTTCAGCAAGAAGCGTCGTCACACGGTCCTCTAACTGCTTAACGCCGTACATCTGTCCAAAAAACTTGAGATTCTCATAAGGCGTAAATTCCAGATAAGCAAGCACCTCATGGATAACGACTCCCAAGGCACCGCGCACATCTGAGGAATCCGCAATCGCATCTGTCCCTTCAATCTCAAGATCCCCGGATGTCGGTTTCAGGAGGGTTGCGAGAATCTTGATGAGCGTTGTTTTACCGGCACCGTTCGGACCGAAAATCGTAACCACTTCACCGGGTTGAACCGAAAATGTGGCATTTTTGACAATCTCACGATGTCCGAATTCCTTTGTGAGTTGGGAAGCAAGAAGACGCATGATATGAACGATCTCAGAGTTGGCAATAAAAAAGGCAGTGGGTGGGACACAACCCACCCGACAGCCAATATCAAAAATCAAACGGATAATAGACGCGTACAATAACCCATTGCTACATCATTTTCTCAATGATCGCATCGCCTTGTTCTTTGCTGATGCCGAGCGGTTGATGTGCTATAGGACCGTTTTCTAAGACAGGTTCCATATCATTCAGTGATTGCCGGCTCGTATCGTGGTAGAACAACCCAAGCTGCGTTTCATGCCCCGTCTTGACCGCTTGTTCAAGTGCAGCGGACCTGTCACTTGTGTCATGATCTTCAAGGTATTGGACCCGCTCCTTCCAGTAATCGAAAATTACTCGCGCCCCTCCCTTCCAAGTCACACAAGGACTGATAACATCAATGAATGCAAATCCTTTGTGTTGCATCCCGTTATACATCAATTCGGCGAGCTTTGGTCCGTCAGAACTATATGCTCTTGCGACATAAGTCGCACCCGCGACAATTGCCATCGCAACCGGATTCAGAGGTGTCTCTAAATTACCGAACGGCGTACTTTTCGTCTGTTCTCCTACTATCGTCGTCGGTGAGGCTTGTCCGACAGTCAACCCATACGTCTCGTTATTCATGACGATATAAAGGAGATCAATATTTTTTCGCATCGTATGAATAAAATGATTTCCCCCGATACCGTAACCATCACCATCACCACCGGTGACAACAACATTTAACTCGTGATTCGCAAATTTAGCACCTGTCGCTACAGCAAGCGCACGACCATGCAGGGTGTGCATGCCATAAGTTCTTATATAGCCAGGGAGGTTGGAGGAACACCCAATCCCACTTACTGTCAGGTGATCATGATTGCCACGACCGAGTTTGGCATAAGCACTTTGTAGCGCGTTCAACACACCGAAATCACCACAACCGGCACACCAATCCGGACTAACATCACCGCGAAAATCTCTCGCTGTAGGTGCGCCTTGAATAGGTCTTTCTTTTCTCGCTCTTCTTGCCATCTGATTCATCCTCCTTTGTTAGACAACAATCTCTTGATACGGGACATAAAGATCCGTTTTACTGTTCAAAAGTTCACGGGTACCATCAGCAACGTGGTGTGGCATAAACGGTTCACCGTCGTATTTGCGAATGTGTCCGTCCGCCTTAAAGCCGGTCTCACCCCGTAAGAACCGAGCGAATTGCCCCGTATAGTTGCACTCAACGATAATGGCGTGTGCAGATTTTGAAAGCACTTCGTTGACAGCATCTTCATCCATCGGATAGAGCCACTTGAAGTGGATATGGTTGGCGGCAATGCCAGCTTCGGTCAACAGTTGCACCGCTTCACTAATCACACCATGCGTGGACCCCCAGCCAATCAACGTAACTTCCGCGTCTTCTGGTCCCTCAAGCGTCGGGGGCGGGAGGAGTTCCGTGATACCTTCCATTTTCCGCTGCCGTTTTTCCATAATGTCGCGACGTTTGTGCGGATTCGTGAACTCATCACTAATCAGACCCCCATCTTCATCGTGATCGTCAGTAGCAACAACGTGCATGTGACCAGGCGTGCCAGGGATAGCACGCGGTGAAATCCCGCTGTCTGTGATTTGGTAACGCAGATATTCACCATTTGTTTGTCCGGGTTCGGTGATTAATTCACCACGGTCAATTTTCGGCTGCCAGTTGATGGAATCCGGCAGGAATGTCGTGTGACCTTCCGCCAGCGACAAATCCGTAAGTACCATGCCGGGGCACTGAAACTTGTCAACGAGGTTAAAGAGTTCAGGAATCGTATTAAATCCGTCCATAATACTGGTAGGTGAAACAATAATTTTCGGAAAATCGCCTTGGCTTGCACCGAGAACTTGCCATAAATCTCCCTGCTCGGTTTTGGTAGGTAAACCTGTGGAGGGACCTCCGCGTTGAACATTAACAACAACAATCGGAATTTCCATCATGCCTGCGCTGCCAATCGCTTCCGACATGAGTGCGAAACCGCCACCTGACGTTGCACACATCGCTCGACATCCAGCGTGCGCAGCACCGATGACCATGTTGACAACGCTGATTTCATCTTCACATTGCCGGACGATAATACCGAGATCGCGAGCGTTCGGGGCCATCCAGTGGAGAACACCTGTTGATGGACTCATCGGATAGGCAGCATAAAATTTAACACCTGCGGCTGCACCGCCCATTGCCATCAACATATTACCACTACCAAACGCCAATGGCGGGTCCTGTTTCTCAAATTGGACATCAAACGGTGTAAAGTGTTCAGCGGCGTAATTATAACTTGCCTGAGCAGCAGCGACGTTCGCATCTACTACGGCTTGCCCCTTGCGTTTGAGGAACGCACGGATAATGATATCCTCAAGCATGCTTAAATCCACACCGACTAACTGCAAAGCGACACTGGATGCACAAACATTCAGCATTAACCTTTTTCTATCAGGATCGTTAGTCAATTCTTTATAGGAAATAGGGCACAACTGGATGTCATCACGTTCCGGTTCTTGTTTGACATCATCGCTGTTATAGATAAGTGCACCACCGGGTGAGACGTGCGGCAAATGCTTTTCTACACTGTCCCGGTCTAAGGCAATAATCAAGTCAATTTTGTCGCCATGGTTGGCGATCGGTTCAGAACTGATTCGAATAGTCAGGAAGGAGTGACCGCCGCGGATAAGGGATTGATAGGCGGTGTAAGTAAAAACGTTCAACCCATACCGGGCAAAAATTTGGCTGATGCTTTTGCCTGCAGTTTCGATACCTTGCCCGGGTGCCCCTCCTACGGCGATTGCAAAATCGTACTTTGCCATCTTGGCTCCCTTCTAATAGTTTTTTGTATTCCATTCTGATACCGCAAATACCCCACAGTTTGGTTCAATCAATGTAGCGATATCAGATGGATGGACAAATAAGCAAATTGATTCGTTTATTAATTACATTGCGATATTTGCACCTTTTTTTTAATCTTCATGAACACATAATAACATTCTACTTTTTTTAATTATACTACATTTTGCTCATTTTTTCAAGTTTTTTAAGTCTCAACGGAATGCATTATACAGCAAATCTTACAAACCTACACCCCCTATCATTGTGTGTCTGTTGAGATGACAAGTCGCCATCTCCCACTCCGCCACAATCACCTGCCGAGGCAATTTTCCGGGCTCCCAATGATATTCCAGCACATCGCGTCTCTGATAGTGTTGAAGCAAAGAGACAAGCGATGCGGAAAAGCCTACAGGGGAAATTAAAAACGAGTATAAAGGTTGCGCAATACGGCTATACCCGAGAAGTTGGGAAAGGTGTGCCAACGTGAGTTTCGTATTTTTACACTCAACAAAAACCAAATCCGTTGGTCGGTTTGGATGATGAACAAATCCAACGACATCAACCTTAATGTTCCATGTAACCCACTCTCCAGGAAAGCTGCCTCGGTTATAGGTCCTGACAAAGCGGGAAATTGGAGTATGCGGAAGGGCATGGACATCAACCTCAGCCTGTCGAAATCGCCCCTTTAGAAAATCCTCTAACCATTGACGAACATCAGGGTACATATCACTTTCAGACTTATATTTCATCCTCTGGAACTTCCTCTAATGCACTTTGGTGGTCAGTCTGCCACCCTCCTTCTTGAAGGATTTTCGGCGTACGTGGACAACCGAGTTTTTTGCAAATTTGCCAATAGGCATTAAAATGTTTGCCTTTTAACCGATCATCAAGTCGTTCGTCGTTTTCGAGATCGTCCTTCGATTTTTGTTGCCTTATTTTTCTTCTCCCAACACAAGGGTTGTAAATCTTATTCGGATATTGATCCTTATCATTTTCGATAAATTCTTCCAAGATGCCTTGTTTATGCGGCAATGAGAAACCGATATTTTCAAATGGCACAGCGAAAATGTTGATCTGATGCTCCCGAAAGTTGCGCCCCATATTGGGATGCCCCCAGGTGATTAACTGAACAGGTATTGTTAAATGCTCTTCCAAGAGGGTACAAAGTTGAACAGGCATGTCCCAGTTTGTTGGGTAATTTAATACATCAAGCCGGACCCGGTTAGAGTTATCAATATAACGATTTGATCGTCTGATATTGCCTGCAACATCTGCGAAACCTCTAAGATACTCTCGTTTCCAGTCTGTCGGGATATTCGAGGAAAAGAATATATCTGGCACTCGAAAATGTTCGTATCCAGTATCTGCCCGCGTGTGCATCAAAATGTTTCGCCATACCATCGTATTCCTGAAAAAGCGTAGCACAAGCGTAATGCTGCTATCCGTACTACTGATACTTACATCAGCACCTGTTACATCCAAGATACGCTCTTGGATTTGTTGCAAGCCAAGTTTTATCGAGTTATCAGTATCGAAACGCGCGGAGATTCCTTCAATTTCAAGAGACTTATACGGAAATTCTATTATAATTCGCCGGACATCAGAATCTTCTAAAATTTTTCCCCTTGCCGTGATCAGCCCAAGGAGATAGGCGACATCTGCATCAATATAGTCTATATCTTCAATTAAGCTCACCACACAAACTCCCATCCTTGGGTTTTTGAAAAATCAAGATAAATTCATGAACTTTATTGACTCGGAACACACTTGGGTACCCAAGTGGACGTAAATTGTTGTACTCTTGCCCTCTATTCCATATTATGAGGTCGTCGAAAATGAAACCGACCTCCTGCATAAACTGCGAAATATCAATATGGTATGGGTAAAAACGGTTCTTTTTCCGTAAATCCATAACAATGACACAACAATAACTGTTGGGTCTCATCACGCTGTAAACCTGCTCGAAAATCTTACGAAGTTCCAGTAAAAACTTCTCATAATTCCGAATCTTTCCTAAATCTGCTAAGGCTTCTCCGTAATCCCGCTGCTCCTTGTTATCCGCAGTCCGTTTCTGTAGCAAAATATCCCAATAAGGTGGCGACGTTACTACCATATCTACACTGTTCGGAGAAACATATCGGTAAAGTTCTCGACTATCGGCAATATGGATTTTAGTTTCGGTTTGTCCAGCAAAGGGCAGCATCTGGTCTACACGTCTTTCAGCAATTTGCGTAAATTCTGGAGAAATCTCTAATCCAATAGCATCCTTACCCAACTCTTTCGCAGCAAGCAACGTGGACCCAATCCCAGCAAACGGGTCTAATATTAAAGAGGCTTCGGGAGGTGTAAAGCACTCAATAAGACGCTTGGCAAGCATACCCGGGAACATAGCAGGATGTTTTAGTTCAATCTCTTCCTTTGTTTTCCTAATATCACTCCATACTGAGACCGAATATCGCAGCCATGTTTTGCCGTCAAGTTCATTCGCCTGCTTTTGCGTCTTTTTTTTCTCATTCTTCACGGGTATTCCTCCACTAAGACTGGCTGAACGCTTCAAGTGCTTGTTTCGCTTCCGAGGTCCCAATTTTTTCTAAGGCAAAAGCCGCATGATTTCGGACCTCTTCGGATTCATCAGCAAGTGCCTTGATAAGCGCAGGCACCGCATCCGCCGCTGCACCCTCCAGTTTAGCAAACGTGTACGCAGCATAAGAGCGAACATCATCCGACGGATCGCTCAAAGCCTGAATAAGCGCAGGCATCGCACCCATTGCCGCAACCCCCATCAGATTCAGCGCACGAGCTGCATATTCGCGGAACTCTTCATTAAGTTTATCAGATAACGCTTCAACCAAAACTGGGACCGCGGGTTCGCCTATACGGCTCAGCGTATCACCGAGAGCGAGCGCATGGTACCGCTCAGCGATCGCCATCTCATCAATAAGCGCAGGGATCGCCGGTTCACCAATCGCAGCCAAGACATCAGTGGCTTGTTCAACCACATCCCCAAGATTATCAGCGAGTGCCTCTACGAGTTGCGGGATCGCCGGTTCTCCAATCGCAACCAACTCTTCTCTCGCAGCATCACGGATATCGTCATCCAACTCTGACAAATCGTAGATTAAGTCGGCTATAATGCTTTCGTTGTCCATCTACTCGCTACTCACCTTTCTTAACATACGCCAACATTGTGATAAGACGGTCTGTCTGTTCGGGACGCAAGTACTTATAAAACCACTCCGAAAACTCGCGTTCGGCTCTGGTCAATTCTGCCGTCAGTGCGGGGACAGTGGACTCGCCGATCTCTGCCAAGATCTCCGAAGCGTTATTCGCCATCTGTTCCATGTATACTGGAATCGCAGATTCCTCTATGTGGGTGTAGAACTCAGCACCATACCCGGATATATGCCAACACTCTTGGGTAAGGACATCGATGAGTTGTGGAATTGCAGGTTCACCGATAGCAATCAATTCTGCCTTCGCAGTGTCCCGAACGTTTTCATCAAAATGACCTAACATAACTATCAAATCAGCGATGCGGTGTTTGCTATGCATTGTTTCCCCTTTTTTGTTGTTCTAAGAGTGCGGTGAGGCGTTCTGTCTGTTCTCGTCGCAACCGTTTATAAACGCGCTCCGAGATCTTCTGCCTCTCGTATTTATCATCAAGATGCGTAATAAATTCAAGCCTTGCGACACGGGCATGCTCAAGATCATCCGGGGTCAGTTTACGAAGCCAGCCCGCATCTCGTAATATTGAAGTATCATCGGTATCAGACACCGTGCTATTATTGGCGGCACGGAGTTTGAAAAGTGCAGCGACAAAAAATCCACCCGTCAATGCCGCCGCAACAGCAATAAGAATCAACTGACCGAGATTAGAACTCTGCCCTGGAACAGTACCGCCGGTTGTCCCCATGTTTACATTAAGTGTTAAATCAACCGTCGTACCCGCCTCAAAAACTTGATCCGGAGTGCTCTGATAAATAAGATAAATATTATTATGAATTTGTTCGCGTCTCGGCGCACCGAAAAATTTAGCGTTTGGTACTAAACCGATACCATCAGGAACAAAAAACATGAATTGCGCCGTATCAAAATCCAAACGGCGAGATAAATTCAGCCCATCTCTCTCAACATGAAAAATATAAGTATAACCTAACTGTAACTCTCCAGGGGGTAATGGTGTTTTAAGCAGAATCTGATTGGTAGAAAAATCCATGGTGAGTGATGCGGGTGAATGCGCCTGAAACCCTTCAGTCCCTTTTGGAAGCGTCAAATGGAAACCGACAGTCTCCGCACCACGCTTCGTTTGAAAAGATAGGTCACTGCGGTTCTCAACGCCGACCGCTTCAATAATTGTAACAGCACCATCCGGTGCGTGTCCTTCAGGCGGTGGACCAATGATAAAGGAATGCGTTTTAATCCGAACCTGGGTCTTGTCATCCGTAAACGCCCCAATATTGAAGTCGATCGTTATATTTGGTGCCCAAGCCGACAAAACCACGTCCGCCTCAGTATAATCTGTGTCTTCATAAACAGTCGAAACGGTATAATGAACCGTTGGGTCAAGCGGTAGATCCTCAAAACGGTAATTGCCATCTTCATCCGTCACCGCCTGTTGGGTTTCATTCCCATCGGTCCTATGAATAGTCAGCGTCACTGAATGCGAGACAAGTGGCTTCTCAAGCTTTCTGTCAACAACTGTCCCTACGATATTGCCAGATCCCGTCGTTTGCGCAGGAGAATCCGGAAGCCAGAAAAAAATCAGGACAACTCCCAACAAACTGCACATACACCATTCGGTGAGATAGCAATATTGCGAGTTGCCCATCGAAGTACTGAATGAAAATTTGCTCGTATGCATCTTATGTTCCACGTTGTTGCTGTTTAAATCTCTCAATCTCTGCTTCTACATCAGATTGCGACTCACTTTCGAGCTGCACAATGATTTGTGCTGTCTCTTGTAAAAGTTCCTCGCGCAATTCTTGATAATCGGCATCTGAGAGTTTTCCCGTTTCGTAATCTTCGTCGAGGTCCACCAATGCGGCGTAACTACGCTCACGTTCCTGAGCGAGTGTTCGCTGTCGTTCCGCAATAATATTTTCTGAAGTCGCCACAGGTTGCGAACCTGTTTTTGAAAAAATTGGAGTACCCAGATAGACAAGCAGGGCAACGCCAAAAATTATCATCCATAAAAGCAGAAGAAAAGACATAGTGAATACACGACCTTATAAAGCGTAGATATCAATCTATTGAAAAAGAAAAACTTGCTGTGCTTAGTTCTCCTGCTTGTATCTTTCGAGTTCAGTCTCAACCTGTTTCACAGCAGCATCAGAAACCTGGGACTCCGATGTCCCTTGCGTGTCCGAAGTTACGAACGATCCCTGCACTGACCGAGTTGACCTCCGAAGCACGACAAAAACGATACCACCGATGAGGACAAGTATAACCGCAGGCATAACATAAGCGAATACGTTAATACCTTCCGCTGGCATAACCGCATAAAACTGGGGTCCATATTGCTCAAGATACGCTGCGCGAATTTCCTCAACACTTTTACCTTTAGTAAGTTCATCTTTAAAGGAGGCTTCAATCGCGAGTGCCGTGCCGCACACACAAACTTTGATGGTCTCCCGCGTACAACCACAGTGACAGTAGACCGTCGTTAGCAGCTCCTCCAAATTGGACGCAAATGCCGGATCTTCTACAGTCTTTAACTCTGTTTCTGTCTCCGCGTGTCCAGTAATCATAAAACTACACACAACAAAAATGAGAATAAACCGAGCCAAATTATGGATAATAAATTTGTCGGACAAGGCACTGTGCAAAAATCTTTGAGTCTTCATAGTCCCAATCCTCACTTATTAAGCCTCTCGGCTCCGGTCAGATTTCTCGGCTATAGCAACGATTCCGCCCAACACCATCACAGCAATACCGATCCAGACAACACCGACAAGAGGGTTGTGGTACACCTGCACGTTCACAACGCCGCCTGCCTTGATATCTGGTGGGATGTTGCCGAGAGCGACATAGAGATCATTGACCCCGAAATGACGGATAGCAGATTCGATCGTATCCTGTTCACCTTGCCCGACCCTATAGTAAAAATGGCGCGCCGGTTCCATACTGCCTATCTCTTTCCCATCCTTGGCAACATCAAAAACAACAGTCGTTCGGCGATAGTTTGAATAATCCTTCTGAAACGAGTCCCGCATTGTCAGTTGATATTTACCGACCTCCATCGATTCTCCGAGCGTCATACTTCTCGATTCAAGTTGAAAGTACCCTTTCGATCCCATAATCCCTATATAGAGGATAACAATGCCGATATGAATGATGTATCCGCCGTACCTCCGTTTATTCCGTTGAATAAGCAGGTTTAACCCGTTGAGGAAGGAGGTCTCCTGCCGTTTGGCGCGGAGCTTCGCCCCTCGATAAAATTCAGCACAAATCGCGACAAGCACAAAGACGGCTGCAAAACTACAGAGCACTGAGTACAAGGGGAAAGTATATCCTATCAAGGCAAGGAATCCCCATGTCAAAGCCCCGCCAGCTAAACCGATCAAAAGCGGAAACACAAAAAGTCGTCTGAAATTATTCGCCGTAATCTTCTTCCACGAGATAATCGGTCCAGCACCTGTTAAAAAGAGAAGCAAAAGCCCCGGAACAATAACGACTTTATTGAAAAAGGATTCAGGAACAGAGGATTTTTCGCCGTTAATCGCCTCAGAGATAACCGGCCACAACGTCCCCCAGAGAATAATCAGAGTTAAACCTACCAAGAGCCAATTGTTCAGCACAAACGCACTCTCACGTGAGAGGAGTGATTCAAGGCGGTTCGCACTCTTAAGACGTTTCCAACGATAAATGATAAGTCCAATGACCCCAGCAGTTGACGTTAAAATGAAACCGAGGAAATACGCGCCAATATCAGATTGCGCAAACGCATGCACCGACGTGATAATACCGCTCCGAGTAATAAAAGTCCCTAACAGTGTAAATTGGAACGCAAGCGTAATCAGGAGGATGTTCCACAATTTAAGCATGTTCCGCTTCTCTTGGATCATCACAGAGTGTAGATACGCAGTCCCCAAGAGCCACGGCATAAATGATGCGTTCTCCACGGGGTCCCATGCCCAATAACCACCCCATCCAAGTTCTTTATATGCCCAATTACCGCCAAGCGCAATACCGAGCGTCAAAATAATCCAAGAAAAAAGCGTCCACCGCCGGGTACGCAATATCCAATCACTTCCGACTCTACCGGATGTAAGCGCACCAACCGCAAAAGCAAACGGCACCGTCAGAGCTATCCATCCGATATATAAAGTTGGTGGATGAATCGCCATGAGCGGTGTCTGGAGAAGCGGATTCATTCCCTGTCCGTCAGCGGCTACCTGCCCATCAGGAAATCGAGCAAGTGGGTTATAAATCCCTTCAATCAAACCTGTGACAAGAACTGTGAAGAAAAGCTGGACAACAACGATTGGAATTAGCGCATGGTCTGCTAAGGTATCGTGTGTCTCTTCGTTGCGCTGACGATTCTGCCAGACAACAATAGCACCTACAACTGTAAGAATCCAAAGCCAGAAAAGGAGGGAGCCGGACATCCGTCCCCAGAGTGCAGTGATTTTATAAAATAACGGCTGGGCTGCGCTTGATACCTCAACAACATAGCGCATTGAGAAGTCATCCGTCAAAAAACCGTAGACTAACGCGCCCGTCGAAATACTGATAAGAATGAAGGTTGCAATAACAGCGTTCCTACCGCTCTGGATAGCATTCAAATTTCTTATACGCAACCCGACGCTAAGAAACGCAATCGCCCACAAACACGAAAGCACAGAGAGGAGTATAGCGGCTTGTCCGATTTCCGCAGTCATGCGTTTTTGTACCTCCTTAAAAAGGTATCGGCAAAAATAATACTAAGGGTTCGGTCTTTCTTACTCTGAAGAATTGTACGAAGTCTCATCTGTAGGCACAGCACTTTCTGCACCATCGTATTTTGAGGCACACTTCGTCATGAGTTTCGTCGCCACAACAAGGTTCTGCGCCGCGTCGTATTTGCCTTCGACAAAAACACTACCACCATCCGTAAAGTTATCCGGTTTAAGTTGATCCTTATAGATCACATTGACCGTTGCATCGGTCTCCTGGTCACGGATAGCAAAAGTCAGCACAAAATTAGCAGCATCCCATTTAGAACTCCCCTCTGCGATGAGTCCATCAACTTGGACCTGTTGCTTATCTGCGCTACTGCTATCTGCTACAAGCAAAGCTGGCGTAAAATGCCGCATACTCGTACTTCTCGTCATAGTGACCACCAAAAACGTCATACCCGCCAGCAAAATGACACTTGCAGCGATGATTTTAAACCTATTCTGTTTTTTCACTTGCACACCCCCATTGAAACGCGAATCCGTAGGCTGATTTTCCGACCGGACCAGCGGACTGAATTCTTCTGTTTAAAATAATACTTGATTTTACTTGCAAAATCAAGTTAAAATAGCAGTAAATGAAAATCTTACGGAATCTTATGATTCAACGCGCCTTGCAAAACCAGTAACAAGATCGCAAACAAGAGGAAGATTAGGTGAAACTGAATTGGCAACACCATCCATGGGCAGGTGTATTTCCAGCAACGCTCTGTCCGTTCGATGAAGATGAATCCATTGACGAAGACGGATTGCGCGAGTATATGCGGGAACTCGCGGGTGTTCCGGGCATAAAAGGAGTCGTCTGTAACGGACACACCGGCGAAATCATGTCACTCCGTCTCCATGAAAGACAACACGTAACGCGAATTACCGCCGAAGCGGTCGGCGACCGAGTCAAAGTCGTTTCCGGCGTTAGTGCAGAGGGCAGTCTGCCAGCAATTGATGACGCACTCGCAGCGAAAGAAGCCGGCGCAGATGCTATTCTATTGATGCCCGCGCATCATTGGTTACGCTTCGGAAGAACACCCGTAACCGCAGTCGGATTCTTTCAAGATGTCGCCGAAGGCGCAGGTATACCGATCATTGTGCATCAATACCCCGCATGGACAAAAGCAGGCTATAGCCTCGAAGAGATGTTGGAGATGGTGAAAATCCCACAAGTCGTCTGTATCAAAATGGGCACCCGCGATATGGCGCGCTGGCGATGGGATTACGAACAACTCAAAGAAGCCGCGCCGGATGTCCCAGTTTTGACTTGCCACGATGAATATCTGCTCGCTTCGCTCCTCGAAGGCAGTGATGGCGCGCTCATCGGATTTGCAGGATTTGTCCCGGAACTGATGGTGGATGTCGTCCACGCCGCACTCAACAATGATCTCATCGGGGCACGTAAAGCACGCAGTCAAGTAGACGCACTCGCACGGATCGTTTACAACTTCGGTGAACCGAGCAGCGACGCGCACCAGCGGATGAAATGCGCCCGATGGTTAATGGGCAGATTCCCGTCAATGACGATGCGCCGACCGCTCCGCCAACTGTCGACAACCGAAGTTAATAAAATTCAAAATGAACTTGAGGCAGTTGGCTACCAATGCATTAACTATGAAAAGCTGGGCGGTAATACTTAAGGAAACTAACCCAATGCCATTTAGACATCTGTCTCGTCCCTTCACAGTTTCTATACACCGTTTGAAACGGGCGAACCTTGCTTTCAGCCTCGTATTCGCAGGCATCTTGTGCCTCAGCTGTGTCCTACCTGCACAAGGGTTCATCGTCTTGAAACACGCTTGGGATCACCACCCTGAATGGCACCATCTATTAGACGGGCTGCTGATAGAAAAGGTGCATGCACCACACTGGACTATTCACTACACTTTTCAAGGGTGTGGAGAGGTGGATAAGGAGACGCAAGAAAGGTATGAACAGATAGTGACAAAATTTATCCAGTCGTGGCTACAACCGCTGCGGGAATACACCAATCGTCCGATCGTTAACGATTTCCGATACAAACTGAGCACAGACTGGCATGCCCCCGACTTCAGTATCATCAGCCGCTGTGATCCGCAGCACTCCTACGCAACCTTCAAGCCGTTGCAGATCATGCATAAAACAAGGGATATCAACCTGACGTGGCGCAGGATGGCATCAATTATACACGAACTCGGTCATCTATTTGGTTTAGCTGATACCTATTTATCGATCCAATTTGAAGGCGACCCGCGCTTTGATACCGGCGGTCCTGACGGCACCAAGGGTTCACAACCCTCCTCAATTATGAGTGGCCTTGTCGCTGGCGGCCTCGGCATCAGCTGGGATGATTTAATTCCTCTTGAAGGTTTAGTACCACTGGGTTTAGACGATAGAAACGGTATACTCTGGCTCTATAAACACACCTACGAAGGATTAGCACTCAAAGATTGTTTCTTCCCCAATTACCAACTGGAGGAGTCGCCATTTCTCGGCTGTGCGCCGACGTATCCGTTAATCTTTGTCCTTCATCAGCCGTATACAGAAAGAGCTACAGAAATATCCGTCCGCTTCGTTCTCGAACAAGACGAAGGTATCAATGTCAATGCACAAGACAGGCACGGCATGACGGCATTGCACTACGCGGTGTCGCGTGAGCTCACACAAGTAATCAAGATGTTGCTCAAACGCCCTGACATCAAGCCGTTTCTGCGTGACAAGCAGGGACACACTGCGCTTAAACTCGCGCGGGAGAGAGGCCTTGACAAGATAGAGTCACTGTTGCTTTCCCATCCGCTGACGCTGCCCGTCAATGCCAAAGACAAGTTGACAACGACATGGGGACGACTCAAACAGCAAGACTGAACCTGGAGTGAATCAACGCCTTATGAGGGTATAATGTTTATACTGCTGTAGGGTAAACTAATAGAACTCAGACTACGAATTCCGTAGGAGTTGAAAGAGAAATGTCACGTTTAAAATACGCCTTAATTGGCCATGGCAGACGCGGCGCAGCACATCTGTCAACCGCCGCAACCTTAAAAGATACCTTTCAGGTCGTCGCTGTGTGTGACGCACACCGAGAATCCGCAGAAGCGGGTGCAGCGAAACTCGGTGTTAAAGCCTACACCGATGTCCGAAAAATGGTCGATGAAATCTCACCCGATGTCTGTGATGTCGTCGTGCCTGTCCAACTGCATCATATCGTCTCGTGTTACCTCTCCCGACGCGGTATTTCGCACAATGTAGAGACAGGACTCGCACCGACACTCGGGCTCATGGATATGATGATCGACGATGCCACCGAAAATAACGTGAAACTCCAGACATCCGAAAACTTCCCGTTCATCCCCGTGGAACAGTTCGTCTGTAAACTCATTCAAGAAGGGGTCATCGGGAACGTCCACAAATGCTATCGGCTCTTTTCCACAACCGGCTACCACGGACTCGCCGCAATCCGGTGTCGAATGGATGCCAACCCGAAATCCGTCAGC
>JAJEEK010000017.1 GCA_022821065.1 Candidatus Poribacteria bacterium | reverse complement strand
TTAAAGACACGTTGCGCAACACGAAGAAAGGATTCGCAGATCTCGTCATGGAAACCTGCTGTGGCTTACACAACTTTAGATTAAACTTCAGACCTTGGGTGTATCCTACACCTCAAGATTAAATTAATATAATGTCTAATAAAGTGTGGAGTTATCGCATAACCTCGGACTGTTATACGGGTGCGTGTCAGTGTGGCACGCCTTATACTTTTTTATCCTTCGCGACGAACTTGCTGATACTAAATCCAAAATCGTTGCACATTCAGCCCGTGCAACTATCAACGCAATCAGAAAAATAATAGGAATCAAACATGTCGAAGTCACTCGTCGTTGTTGAATCGCCGGCGAAAGCGAAAACCATCAAAAAGATTTTGGGTAAGGATTATATTGTTGATTCTTCTGTTGGGCACATTCGGGACCTACCGAAGAATGATCTTGGTGTTGATATCGACAACGCCTTTACGCCGAAGTATGTACTTATTCGCGGGAAAGGCAAGGTCGTGAAGGCACTTCAGAGCGAGGCGCGCAAGGTTGACAACATATATCTTGCTGCAGACCCAGATCGCGAAGGTGAAGCTATCTGTTGGCACCTCGCTGAGGAACTGAAGAAGGCAAAAAAGCCTATCTACCGGATAACCTATAACGAAGTCACGAAAAGCGCAATCTTAGATGCAATCGAAAAACCGGGTGAGATCAATATGTCACTCGTCGATGCACAACAAGCGCGGCGCGTTTTAGACCGACTCGTCGGATACAAGATTAGCCCGATTTTGTGGAGTAGCGTCAAGCCTGGACTCAGCGCAGGAAGGGTCCAATCTGTTGCTGTCCGACTGATATGTGAACGCGAAGCAGAAATTGAGGCATTCAAACCCGAAGAATACTGGACGCTTACCGCGACCCTTACGCCGACCCCAATTGAGAACCTGTTTCCTGCTAAATTGCATAAAATTGGAAGAAAAAAAGGTGAAATTAATAACTACGGGTTCAAGATAGATGAAGCGCGGGCAAAAGAGATCGCCGCAGACGCAAAAACACACGATTATGTCGTCGAGAAAGTCGAGAAAAGAGAGCGGAAACAGAGACCTGTCCCACCGTTTATCACAAGCACCCTGCAACAGGAAGCATCGCGAAAACTCCGTTTTTCTGCTAAAAAAACGATGCTTGTGGCGCAGCAGCTCTATGAAGGCTTAGAAATCGGAAACGACGGATCGATTGGACTTATTACCTATATGCGGACCGATTCGACGCGTATCGCCCAAGAGGCGACCGCTGCCGCACGAGACTACATTAAGACGACTTATGGAACAGAATATCTGCCAAGTCGTACCGTGAATTATCGCAGCAAAAAGGGAGCACAAGACGCACACGAAGCGATCCGTCCGACCTTACCGCTGCGCACACCAGCGGAATTGAAGTCTCATCTGGACAAGGATCAGTATAATCTTTATGAGCTTATCTGGAAACGCTTCATCGCGTGTCAGATGAATCCGGTTATTCTCGACGCAACAACAATTGACATCAAAGCAGGTCAATATCTGTTCCGAGCCACCGGTTCGGTTATCAAATTTGACGGGTTCAGACGTATCTATATGGAAGGTGAAGACGATACAACGGCTGATGAAAGTGCCTCCAATGAAGAGGATGCTATTTTACCTGTTGTTAAGGAAGGCGAGACGCTTAACCTGCGCAAATTAGAGCCGAAGCAGCATTTTACGCAACCGCCACCCCGCTACAACGAAGCAACGCTCGTCAAAATGCTGGAAGCCAAAGAAATCGGACGCCCCAGTACCTACGCTTCTATTCTATCAACCATTCAGGGCAGAGAATATGTGACCAAGGAACGCGGACGGTTGATGCCTACAGATGTCGGGCGCCTCGTCAACCATCTCTTAGTTCACGGGTTTCCTAACATTCTTGATGTTGAATTCACCGCGAAAATGGAAGAACAACTCGATACTATCGCTGATGGGAAAGTGGATTGGACGCAAACTTTAGGACAGTTTTACCCGCCCTTCCAAGTCGCACTCAATGAGGCACCCGACAAAATGTACGAGGCACGAAAAGAACTCGAAGAAGTGTCCGATGAGAAATGCGATAAATGTGACGGAAACATGATCGTCAAATGGGGGAAATATGGACGGTTCCTCGGATGCGCCAATTACCCAGAATGCACGAATATCAAATCCCTAAGCGCAGATGACACCCCCGCACCGGAACCCGAAATGACCGACACGCCATGCGACAAGTGCGGTGAACCGATGGTTATCAAGACCAGCCGCGTCGGTGGTAAGTTTTTATCGTGTAGTGGATACCCGAAATGTAAAAATGCCAAACCGCTACCGATGGGCATAGATTGTCCTGAATCCGATTGCGATGGCTACCTCGGTGAACGTCGCAGCCGGCGCGGCAAAATATTTTACGGGTGCAGTCGCTATCCGAAATGTGAATTCTCACTATGGGATAAGCCAATAAAAGAACCGTGCCCAAAATGCAACGCACCCTTCCTCGTTGAGAAAACCAGAAAACCGAGAGGCAGCGAGACACCCATCATCACAGTCAGCTGCCGCACATCGGATTGTGATTATACTAAGGGATAGTTATCGGTTTTCAATAGTTATAAGTTAATCGCTTGTGGTGGCTACTTTTGCTGTATCCGCCACAGAAAACCTCTTTAACTGACGACTGATAACTGAAAGATTTTTTTGGAGAAAAAATCGTACTGAAAACTATAAAAAAATGATACAGGTACATCAGGTCAGTTACAGTTATAATGAACTTAGCGTGCTTGAGCAGGTCAGTTTTCGGGTGGAGCGTGGCGAATTTGTTTTCCTCGTCGGCCCGAGCGGCTCTGGTAAAACGACGCTGTTGCGTCTGTTATACGCGGACCTGATGCCACTCGGCGGTGATCTGAGTGTGATTGGACAGAAACTCGCGAAATTAGACAAGATGAGTTTACCGTACTTTCGTCAGAAGATAGGGCTTGTGTTTCAAGACTTCAAATTTTTGCCGAACAAGACGGTCAGCGAAAACCTTGCGCTGCCACAGCGGTTGGCAGGCACGGCACCGAAACTCGTTAAAGAGAACGTCAACAGATTCCTGCATCAGATGGGACTTAGCCACCATCAGCACGCACTCCCGACAGAGATATCGAACAATGAACGGCGACGACTCGCTATTGCCAGAGCCGTTATCAACAACCCCGTGCTGTTACTTGCTGATGCACCTACAGAAGACTTAGATTTACGGCTTTCGCTTGAATTAATGGCACTTCTTGATGCACTCAATTTTCAAGGCATGACTGTCTTTGTCACGACAACGGACCGCAAACTCGCTGAGAAATGTAATAAGCGGATCATAGAACTGCGGGATGGTGGAATCCAATAGCCATCATCCATGGGCTGTCAGCAGTTAGCAGTCTTGCTGTGTGCGAATGCGACAAGAAAACTAAAGGTCATAACAAACGGCTGAAGGCTGAAGGCTGAAGACTACTAAAAATGCGTTATCGTCTGAAAAATGCTATATCTCATATCACGTGCGCTGGTACTTCCAGCCTGATAGGCGTTATTGGTGTCGGGTTCATCACTGCGCTACTCACGACCTTGCTGCTAAATCATTCCCTGATATCAGAACAATCTGAATTTAAGAGTCACTCACCGACCCTCGTCGCGTTTCTAAAAGATACGGTCGATGAGTCGAATGGACGCACATTGGTCAGCCAATTAGAGAAAAACGGACAGATTCTCGCTGTGGATTATACTTCAAAGGCGGATAAACTTGCACGCGGCGAAACCGAATTCCAAGATTTAGGGGTGCTGATTAAGGAGGCGTTTGCAGAGACCCAAGGTGTAAACCCTTTTCCGGCATCCCTTAATATTTATGTGGATGAAGAATTAATCACGCGTAAAGCGTTAGAACATATCGCCTTAGAGATAAAGACGCACGATGAAATTGAAGATGTCATGCTGACTGGACACGGACAGTTGAAAGATCGGTTGCGTGATTCGGAACGAACAATGCTCGCTGGCACTGCCATCGCCGTTGTTGTCGTGTGGTTTATCATCGGTTCGATCATAAAAAGAGCCGCTGTTGCGCGCGCCGAGGAGATTCACCTAATGAAACTGCTCGGTATGTTCCGGAACCATCTGCTCCTTCCTTTCGCTGTTCACGGTCTATTCCTTGGTAGTCTCGGTGCGATCTGTGGTCTCGGCTGCTTCTATGGCATGGTTTATGTGTTCCAGTCCCAATTAGGGGGTGTCCACTTCCTCGCGATGTATCAAATTATCTTGGTCGTCGTTGCTGGGATGCTAATAGGGTTGTTCGTCGGCGTTGCCACACACCGGAAATACGTATAGCAGTTTCTATCCTATTTATTACCAACCTAATCAAACCGCAAGGAAAATTTAAAAATATGACAAATCGTGAGATTAGTGATATTTTCAGTGCTATCGGCTCGCTCCTTCAAATCCGAGGAGACGACGCATTCCGGGCACGCATTTATGAGCGCGCGGCCGAGATAATCAATAAATTCCCACGTGAATTGTCCGGCGGAACTCCTAAAGAGGATGCACCGAGTTATGACAAGGAAGCCGTCCAACAACTCCGCGCGACACCCGGTATCGGAAAGGCTATCGAAGACAAGACAGTTGAGATGCTCGAAACCGGACACTGCAAGTATTATGATAACCTTATCGCAGAGATGGGGACGGGGATACTGGAGGTACTCGAAATCCGAGGACTCGGTGTAAAGACTGTGGGTAGATTCTATCAGGAACTCGGTGTCCGAAGCCTCGAAGACCTTCAAACGCTGCTGGAGAGCGGGAAGCTTAGTAAAATGAAAGGCATCGGGAAGAAAACCCTTCGGATGATAACCGAAAGTCTATCCTTTCGGATGGAACTGCGAAAGGCGCGCCCGCTACGTCAGACCTTACATCTCACAGAGCAGATTGTCGGAAGCCTAACGCCGCTTATCGCCGACGGGTGGATGAAACAGGCACCCGAATCGACAGGACATCTACGAAGGCTCGAAGAGGTCTGTCGAGGCATAGAATTGATCGTTGTCTGTGAAGATGAATCCGCTTTCCAATTTGCGGATGGCAACGTCCCCGATCCGCTACGCTCGTTTCTCGAACCGTTTTCAGAAAACCCGATAACCTTCAAAACAGGCGATGGCATTGCGTACGTGTATGACAGCGACACTGCCACTTTCGTTGAAACCGGTCAGACCGAACCGACAGATGATGTCCGCGAGACGCTCCCTGTCCTCCAATTCTCCATTGACCGAGAATTTCCGGTCTCTCTTTATCTTTGCACACCGGCAACGTACACGTTGACGCTATTCTTAACGACAGCAACGGACGCACATTTTAACGCACTCCCCGACTGCTCTGCCTTGCCAACGACTGAACCCGATATAACAGAGGCAGGGATTTACAAAAAACTCGGACTCTCCTATATTCCGCCTGAACTTCGACAGGACGATACCTCAGTCACAGCGGCTAAGGACAATGCTTTACCGGAACTCGTTGAATTTACGGATTTACGAGGCGACTTACACGCACATACCAATTGGAGTGACGGACGACAGACGCTTCAGGAGATGGTCGCAGCAGCGCAGGCGGCAGGTCTCGAATACTTCGCCATCACCGACCACTCTGTCTCTTCGGTTGTCGCAAACGGCTTGGATCAGCAACGGCTCCTTGACCAAGTAAAGCAGGTTCGTGAATTGAACGCAGCGGTTGACGGTATCACGGTCCTCGCCGGTTCTGAGGTCGATATTCGGCGGTACGGCGAACTCGATTTTCCCGACGAGGTGCTGGCACAACTCGATATCGTCGTCGCAAGCGTTCATAGTAATTTTAACCTAACCGAGGCAGAGATGACAAAACGCATCATCCGCGCCATAGAAAACCCATTCGTCAATATCATCGGTCACCCGACGGGTAGGATGCTCGGTCATAGACCGATGTATCCGCTTAATATTGCAGCGATCATTGAAGCCGCCGCAGCACATAACACCGTCTTAGAAATTAACGGATCACCGAGTCGGTTGGATTTGGATCCTCGGTTTGTGCGACAGGCAAAAGAAGCCGGTGTACGACTATCCGTCAATACCGACGCACACGGCATTCCACAGTTGGCGCACCGACGAACCGGTTTAAACGTTGCCCGTCGCGGTTGGCTCACCAAAGCCGAAGTCATTAACACCTATACATTGGAAGAATTGCGCGAAAAATACGGGATCGGCGTTCCGTTTTAAGACGACTCTAAATCCGTGAGTGCCGTCAGATGCCAATTCGGATCCGCTAACGCCTCATAAACGACACCACCCTCTACCCTATCAGGCATCGGCAGACCGAGTAGATAGCAGAGTGTCGGTGCGACATCGACGACACGAACCTGCCGTTCCAGCGCAACGCCTTCGCGAACCCCAGCACCCGATAACAGGAATGTAGAGTGCTGTCCACCGATCCCGAAACTCACGGAGGGCAACTGCTTCCCGTGCGCGCCATCGAATTCTGGACGCAACGCATAGACGACATCGCCGACCAACTCGCCGTGTAGATTGAACATCTCAGCATCGGCACGCGTGACGGCTAATGTGAACGGGTGCCGTCCGGTCTTTTCATCTTTGTAAGAATGGAGTGCTGCAATAAGTTCACGTTGTGTTGCTTCGTAGTCTTCCGAAGCGACGATGCCGTTCGGTTCACGTCCCGCTAAATTAATAAAGATATGTACCAGACCGACATTGAAAGCACGCGTTTTTGTCCAATCTATCTTCCCGTTTGCGTCTTTGACAATAAATCCAGTCTCTTCCAGTACCTTCTCAATATCAACGGCGCGGAATTGGTTCGGTGTGCCCCCGTGATCCGAACAGACGAGAATAACCGTCTCCTCATCTGCGAGTTCCATCAACTGTCCGATCATCCGATCAACGGATTCGTAGGTACGTCGTAACCCTTCACGGCACCGATAGATGGTCTCAGGCGATGCACCACTGATTTCATCCGCTTGGCTGAGGAAGAAATGGCTGGCATAGTCCGGCGCGTGGCTCTCCACCATCAAAACGTCCCAATCGTTGTTTTCGGCGAGATGTGTCGCGACATCCGCAAGACGCTGGTGGTGATAATCCAAGACTTCAAAATAGGTATCGTCGTCCATCTGTCCGAGCGCATCGCGAGCAGGATTTTGGAGGAATGAACCGATTTCTTTGTCGATTGTAGCGGCAACTGTGTCAGGAACCGTATAACCCGCTCGGGGCCAGATTTGCGGGACAAAGAGTTCAAAAGCGTCTGCCGTCGGCGTGAGTGACACGAGTTTCATCCGGACGTAACCTTCTACCCCGTTACCGTCAATCTCAAAATTGTCCAACCACCAGTCGCTCCATTCACCGACACCGAGATCGGCAACAGCATCGTCGCCCGAACGGCTTCGGCAAATCCGTATCCGATCGTAACCGTTATCACCAGACGCGTAAACGAGTCCATAAAACGGTTTCGGAACCCGTGTGCTGTCGGAACCGTCGCCTTTGACATGGGCAGACGGCATCACATCTTCTCTGCCGCGTGCCAAAGGTTGGATCGTGAGTTCGACCTCTTGTACCGGTTTAGCGGAATCAGGCAACGCACTCCACTCCCCATCTTCAATAGGTTTAATCGTCACAGGATCGATATTGCGGACCTTCTGCAGTGCGCTCGGATCCAACGTCTCTGGGTCGCGCTGTCCGCCGATGGGACGTGGTGCCCATTTCCCGGCGACGAAGAGGTGGTACCCTGCAATCTGATGATGGTTAGAAACACCCGGTCCCGTGCCTTCTACCTGAATACCGGTTTTGACGGTCGGGGGCCAAGACATCTCCCATTTCACTAAAATCGGTTTTCCGCCTGCGCGTTCGACGAGGTTCCAGAGGTATTCGGACTGGCACAGCCCGGTGTTGATACCCCAAACCGTTTTATCGAGCCGTTCCCCGACAGCACGTATATTAAAATCCATGACTTTATGTGTGCCGGGCCATGAACCGGTAGAGAGTGCTGTCCAGCCGGGGGGTGTTAGCGTCGGAAACACGCCGATCATCGGACGGTAGACACCGGTCCGAAGCAGTTTCGCCATACTCGGCGCGTGTCCCCAATCAATCATATTTTTAACCAATTCCATGCTCGCGCCGTCCATTCCGACGATAATTGCGCGTTTCGCTGGCGCGAGTTGTGTGCGTTTTGACATAAACATTCCCTTTATATTCATTAGGTCCAGAAGGACTTAACCAACGATATGATGGCTGCTAATGCCGAGCCTAATGCTATCCATATCGCAGTTTTTACGTCTTTGTTTGATGTCGCTTCCTGCCTGCCTTCCAGCTTACCTCGAATCCATCTAACATCACCGTGAAGATTAGTTACATCTTTTTCCACAGCTGTTAGCCTGCCATCTATTCTTTCGTCCATTCGTTGTATTCTGTGGTCCATTCGTTCTATCGTTCGGTTGAACTCTTCGTCCATCCGTTCCATTCTGTTTTCTATTCGATCGGTTGTGCGTTTGAGATCTTCAATGGCACTCAATATTCGTTCTCTGAAATCCTGATCTGACATGTTTTCCGCCTCCTATTCAAAAATGGTTGAATGCACGTATGGCATTTAGTCCTATTATAACAGAAGAAGTTCAAAAGGTCAAATTCACTTTTCATCAGCATTCCAGCTATCCTATAGTGTAGGATAGCGCGGGAGGTTCGCACCTCCTTTGCCCCCTCCAAACCATGCGTGCGACTTTCACCGCACATGGCTTTCCAGTCGAGTGTGGCGGTAAACGCTTTAGGTCATGATAACCACTTTTATTTTCTTCCCTATTCATAAGTCATTGACTTCTATAGACCGCATGTTTTCACAAGATTTCAAGCCTATAGATAAAATGTTTTCAGAAATGTTTCAAAGCACTCAACCTGACTATGCTTGCGTCAAAGACGCTACCTAATCTCCTCAACCTTATAGACTCGGTGAGTCTACTTAGGTTCTCTCTAACTTCCTAATGTTAGACTTCATTGACGGATTTAGAATCGTTCTATACCCCGATGAGTCGTCATACGACCTTCCATTCTTAGCAGACACAGGAGATTGCCACAAATGAAAACAATCTTAAGAATGTCATAGTTTTTCAAAGCGTTCTATGTCATAGTTAACGAGGCTTACAAACGTTCAACTTTCGCTTATTCCTGTCCGTTATTTATCGGACGTGCCATTTTCGGACGCTCTTGCGAGTTCGCCTTCGCCTCAGGCATGCGCCATTTCCTCTTGCTTTCCACCCTGTTGTTTCCAACAACGCAGTTAGAGTAAGATATGCGGCGTGTGTCTCACCGAATCGGAATCAAACCGATATTCTGACATTACTTGATAGAGCGCACCATTTGATACTATTTCTGTATTAATAACTTCTTTGTTGCCGTGAAATTTCCCGCCGCCAGCGTATAGAAATAGACACCGCTTGCTACAGGCTCACCTACATCATTTTTGCCATCCCAATATGCCGCACGACTCTTGTCCTGATACATACCTGCAGCCTGAATCCCCAACACCAATGTCCGAACCAACTTCCCATCCGCGGAATGGATATCAATTTGCACGGATGCAGGTTCCGCGAGTTGATACGGTATCCACGTTTCCGGATTGAACGGATTCGGATAGTTGGCAAACAGTGCCGTCTCTTTTGGTGTTAGCGCGGTCAAGAGGTGTTCAAGGAAATGAATGCCGCGTTGCGCCCTTGTATCAGTGAGGGACAATTGCTGCGCTTGGATGAGCCACTGTTGTACATCTCTGGCGGTGAGCATCTTTAGTGTCTGTGGATGTGCTGAAGGTGCAGCCGCTGCATCCCCGAGCGCACCTGCAATGATCACCAAGTCTGCAATGTTCACAACATCATCGTTGTTGACATCTGCACGACTCTCGCCTGTTTCCCCGAATTTTGAAGCGACCCACACCAAATCTTGAATGTTCACAACACCATCTTGATTGACATCCTCCGCCGAAAATTTAGACGATGTAGTAGCGGTAATGTACGGCGACATATCCCACAATTCGATTGTTCCATCAACTGTTCCAGAAGCGAGAATCGTTCCGTCGGACGATAACGATATAGACCAGACCCCAGACGTATGTGGAAAAACGCCGATCTGTGCGCCCGTTGCAACGTCCCACAGTCCGGCCCTTCCATTGTTTCCTTGCGCGGCAGCGAGGATTGTCCCATCGGGTGAAAGCGCAATGGATACAATACCACCAGGTGGTTCAAAGAAGACAATATTGCGTCTCGTGGCGACATCCCACAATCTAATCATGTTAGGGATGGTATTCCTTTGCGCGGCAGCGAGCGTCTCGCCATCTGGTGAGAAAGCAACAGAAGCAACCCAAGGGTTACTACCGATACCATCATGAAGAAGGGTAGCAATGTTTGTTCGTGTCGCAACATCCCACAACTTGGCTGTGCCATCAGAAGACCCAGAAGCAAGAAGCGAACCATCGGGTGAAAACGCAACAGAAGAAACTGTACGTGTATGCCCTTCAAGGGTAGCGATGTTTGTTCGCGTGGCAACATCCCACAACTTGGCTGTGCCATCAGAAGATCCAGAAGCGAGGGTCACACCATCAGGTGAAAACGCAACAGAAGAAACTGAACGTGTATGCCCTTCAAGGGTAGCGATGTTTGTTCGCGTCTCAACATCCCACAACTTAACTGTGTCATCAAAAGACCCAGAAGCAAGAAGCACACCATCGGGTGAAAACGCAACAGAAAAAACTGTACGTGTATGCCCTTCAAGCGTGGCGATGTGGTGTGGGGAAATCTCCTCCGTAAGAATAAAATTATAGGGGTCGACATCCGACACCATATCAACGGCAATAACACTAAACCCATGTACAGGAGATGGAGTGATAACATCATAGTCGAATTCAACAATGGCTTCTTTTTCGCCCTTCAAACTACGACACATTTTCAATCCTCTGCTTAGTAGAAGCACTTGATGAAGCCCATCAGGGTCGCTGACTTTGAGTTGAATAGAGAGGCGTTTTGTGCCTACCGGATACGTGCGCGGAGAAATGAGTTCGATGATGGACGGCGATGTCTTTTCAAGTGGGATATCCGGATTGAAGTAGGGATGCACGGATAGAAATTCGGCAGCGCAAGCAGACAAAGAGGGTTTACCGGAACCATAGCCCATGATGTATCTTTCATCACGGAAATCGTGCCAGAAAAGTCCTAAGGCGTGTCCCAGTTCATGCGCCGCTGTAGAAAATCCAAATTCGTCAGGAACTTCCGCTGCCCCTCCAATTCGTACTCCGTCAACGTTCTGAGTACCTCCCCATCCTGCAACACCGTAGATTGAATTCGTACTATTGTCCCAGACAATGAAGTGAACGTTTTTTTTTCCCATTTTCTGTTGAATCTCCAGCCGATAGCTCGCCGTCCTGTTGTGATAGTGACTATCCGGGTGTTGCCCATCCACGCGATGCACTATCGGCTCGCCTTGTGCGTCGGTTTCAATGCGGAAAGTTTTATAGCCATGTCCATGTGCCTGCATCTGTTCACCAAAGAAGGTCTGAAGATTGCGAATTTCATCTTTCATCTTCTGTACCACTTCCGGGCGGAATGGCCGGTCGTTGGGTAGAAAGTAAATCAATCGCACCATTCGTTCGGGGGCTGCCTCTTGTGCAAAACTATTGGGCAGAAAGCCGAGTGTTACAAAGGCGAGAAGTGCTATTATGGAAAAATGTGCTTTCATACAGTTGGTTTCCTTTACAATATCTTCGCCAATTTATCCGGGTCTAATTTATGGTTGGATGCGCGTGTGGCATCTAACTCTATTATAACGCAAGTTGCAGGACGATTTAGTTTTCGGTTGCGCTCTTGGTTTTGGTTGACAGAAGCTAACGTTTAGACGCAAGATCGCGAGCACAGCTCGCTCCTACCGAAGAGACTATACATAGATATAAAGTAAATATTTAAAACTATAGTGACATTTAAAATAATAAGACACACTTTGAAAAACGGACGAGGAAACCTCGCCCCTACGAACTGTCTTCTACTAAAGGAAAAGTGTCTGATTAATTGCTGGTTTTACTATAAATGACCCTGACCCAATCTACGACTGAGCACTGACAACTGACAACCCTCTACGGAATCCGTTGGATATAGATGTCCTCGTCTGAACCGCGGGCATCCCCCCAGACGACAATTGCAGCGTTGGTGCTTGTCGGGATGGCTTTCGGTGTGATTTGTGCTTTTGGTGCGCGACAGACAGGGATCCCGTCCATTTCCCACAGTGGTTTACCATCGGCATCAAGGCGTTGTGCGTAGATCGCATCCTCGGTTGTGTCCCCGAAGTCTTCTCGGTAATCGAGCCAATAGACAATAGCACCTGCGTCGTCTGTCGGAACGAGTTGCGGGAGCCGCTGAACGCCGCCCTCCGTACAGACAGGGATACCGCTCTTTGCTGCGTCTGAATCTTCACGATGCCAGAGTGCTTCACCGTTTGCGTTGATGCGTTGTGCATAGATGTCGGCGAAAATATCGCGTTCGTCCCACCATGTGACGATGAAACCGCCGTGTCCGTCTCGGATACAGTCGGGTTGTTGTTGATTGACCTTTAGATCGCAGACAAGGATGCCGTCCGCTGTCCACAACGCGTCGCCATTCGCGGTAATACGCTGTGCGTATAGCTGTGCGCGTGTATAAAAGTTCGGATCGTTCCGGTAGTCCGACCAGACGAAGAAGACACCTCCGTTTTCATCACTCACCGCGACCGGTGCACCTTGGTTCCCTATTGCCGTGCAGACCGGAATAGGTGTATTTTCCGCACCGTCACCTGAATTCCACATCGGTTTCCCATCTGCTGAGAGTCGTTGTGCGAAAATGTTCCAATCCGGCGTGCTGATGTCCCACCACGCAAAAATGGCACCGCCTTCACCATCGGCGATTAGCACCGGATCGTATTGATCGCCTTCACCGCGATAGACCGGCACACCGTTCGCTTCCCATAACGGTTTTCCTGTCGCGTCTATTCTTTGTGCATAAATATCTTGGTTTCCGTTGCGCCAATCCTCCCAAGCAACAATTACGCCGCCTCTGCTGTCAGCGATAGCGTTTAGATCATCTTGCAATGTAGGGTCTGTACAGACAGGAACGCCTTCAGGGTTCCACAGTTTATTGCCGTTTGCATTGATGCGTTGGGCATAACTGTCCTGATTTCCGTGCCGTGTGTCACCCCATACAAGAATCGCACCGCCTGCGGTGTCGCTAACGATTAGGGGCCAACTCTGCGATGAAGACAAATCGCAGATCGGGATACCGTCGGCGTTCCATAGCATATCGCCTGTAGCACTGACACGCTGCGCAAAAACATCGCGATTCGCGTGCCGGGCATCGCTCCAGGCAACAATCGCACCGCCTTCCGCATCCTTGACGAGGACGGGGAACCGTTGTTCGTTTTCTGCTGTGCATAATGGAAGGTTCTGTGTTGCTGAGGATGACCATTCCGCGCGTGCGAGTGCGATTCCAATAAACACAAAAAGGGGCATGAGAACGAGGCGAATCAAGGATCGCAGGAGAGGATCATGATTTGAGGTGTTTTTGAAGTGCCGCACGCACACGCCCCCTTTACCGAACTCATATTATATGAGCAGTTCATCTCCGATTGGGAAAAATTGGTCTGCGATCTGTTGCAAGTCCATGGAGGTATTGTGTTCAAAAGCGACGACTTCGACCCGTTTATCTTGTTGCTTAATCAGTTCAGCGAGTGGGCAGAAATCGCCATCGCCACTTGCTAAGATGACGACATCCAGTGAACCGAGCATTGAGACGACATCCACAGCGATACCGACATCCCAATCACCTTTTGCAGATCCGTCGCCACGTAAGCGTAAATCTTTGCTTTTAATCGTATAGCCGTTGTGTTCGAGAAGGGATAGGAAACTGGATTGATTGATTTCCGGTATCTGGACGACGTAGGCATAAGCGACCATAAGGTAGCGCGGACCGACGATGAGATCGAGGAGTTTGATATAATCAACTCTCCTGCCGAACCTGTCTTTCGCGGCGTAGAACATATTTTGCACATCCACAAAAACACCGACACGCGGTTGCTCAGAGGGCATCGGATACCCCGTTTCACCTTCGCTGGGTTGCGGTGTATCTAAATAGGTAAGGGTTTGGCGAATTTGCGCCAGTGCGCCGCGCGCCGTCTGATGACAACCTTCTAAGGCATCGAAATAACTATCTAAACTGGTCTGGAATTCTTCGATTTCTTGGTGCCCCTTGTAAATCGCCTCCTCAACTAATTTGAGTTCCGCGGAGAACCCCTCTTTTGCTGCTCGGACTTGATCGTATTCCTTCAACTGTTCCGTTAGCCGTTCTTTTTCAGCAAGGAGATGCTCGCGCTCCGCAGCGAGTTGCTGTAGTTCTGCCTTGGTTTCAGTATGCCGTGCGACCTGTTCATGGAGTCTTTCGTTTTCTTGTGCAAGTGCCTTCAAACGTTTCTCATTATCGTTGTATGCCTCGGCTTTGGTTTTCAGCCCTTTATTCTCCTCTACGAGAAACGCTCGCTGTTGGTCTAATCGGCTATGCTGCTTTTCGAGTGAAACGTAGTTCGCTCTCGAGTCAGCTAATTGGCGTTCGAGGTGCTCAATTTCTTGGTCTGACTGTTCCGACAGCTGGTTCTCGGCTTCTAAGCTGTCGGTATCTTGAATTACAATTGCCTCTGATTGTTCACGATTTGTAAGGTTTTCGTATCCGTTTGTGTATTCGACCTTTATGGATTCGTATGTTGTATTGAGGAGTTTATAACCGTGTTCGACGACTGCTGTACGTTGGTCGGTGAGAAGTGCCCATACAATTTCGGCAAAATCACCTGATTCTATGAGGATATCAGATGTCCTAAAAAACGTTTCGATTTCGGAGACCTCCATATAGCCGACGCGCGAGATCGCCGCTTCTGCCTTCTCACTAAGAAATCGGCTCGCCAATTCTTTGGTGGACGGTTCTCCGTTATGTGTTTCTGGTTTCAGTGCCTGAGCGTCGCTGTTTTCATCTGTCGGGTTCGTGTTACTCTCTACCGCCAAAAATGCGTCGGTTAGATTCGCTAATAACTCCCGCCTCGGTAAGGCATAAAGTCTGTCTACGTCCGGGATGATACCCGTAGAAACGCTCAACTGGAAAATCTCTATTTCATCTAAAAGCAGGTCGAAGAACCAGGTGAGTTGATCACGATGTATTTGTGATTTTAAATGTGGTTGTGACATTATTGTGCTCCGAAGAATAGGGTGTAATTAAATTTTGATGATTTTCTCCTGTCCCATCTGCACACGGCGTGTTGCATTACGCGTATCAACAACGGATTGGGCATGTTCAACGAGCCAATTATAGTCTACGGCACCGTGATCGGTCAGAATTACAACACAATCGGCACTTTCTACCAAATTGGCTGTCAACGGTTGTGAATGGTAGGTTGTTTTGCTGTCAAGAGACAAATTTGATACGTACGGGTCATGATATACAAATTCCGCTTTTTTGTCAAGAATTAAACGTATGACTTCAAGTGCCGGTGATTCGCGGGTATCACTGACATCTTTTTTATAAGCGACACCCAAAATTAATAACTTCGATCCGTTAAGTGCTTTGCGCTGAAGATTTAAAGCGTGGCTGATTTTTTCGACAACGTATTTAGGCATTTCGTTATTAATTTCACTGGCGAGTTCAATGAATCTGGCATGATATTGATATTTCTGTGCTTTCCATGATAGGTAGTGCGGGTCAACAGGGATACAGTGACCACCGGCACCGGGACCCGGATAAAAGGGCATGAACCCGAACGGCTTCGTGGCAGCAGCGTCAATAATTTCCCACACATCTAAATCCATCCGATCACAGATCAGCGCAACTTCATTGATGAGTCCGATATTGACGCTCCGAAATGTGTTTTCAAGAAGTTTCACCATCTCCGCAGTTCGAGATGAGGATACCGTGTGTATTTTGTTGATGAACTGCGCGTAAAAGGTTTTGGCAACCTCCGTGCAGCCCGGTGTAACGCCGCCGATAATCTTCGGGGTGTTGGTAACGTAGTAGGTGCTATTTCCCGGTTCGATGCGTTCCGGTGAATACGCAAGATAAAAATCGCGTCCGATTTCTAAACTTTGCGTCTGGGCGTTTTTGTTAAGATGGGTGTTAAGGATAGGCAGTACGAATTCTTCGGTTGTGCCGGGGTAGGTCGTACTTTCGAGAACTATCAATTGTTCAGCGTGGAGATGTTGGGCAACTTCTTCCGCTACAGCAACAATATGCTGCATATCTGGTGTGCGGTCCTCACGCAGCGGGGTCGGAACACAGATGTTAACTGTATCTAAGTCTTCGAGTACACTGAAGTCTGTCGTCACCTGAATTTGTCCGGACGTAATCAGGGGCGCGAGTACTGTATTCGGGACATCTGGCACATCGGAGAAACCCTGTTTCAACCGCTCTATTTTTTGCGGACAGATATCAATGCCTGTCGTTTGGAATCCCGCACTCGCCGTGGCGACCATAAGGGGTAGTCCAACATAACCGAGTCCAATGATTCCTGCGTGAGCAGTGCGGTTTTCTATTTTTTCAAGTATCATTTTTTATTAGCCAGCACGTTGCTGCATAGAGGTTCGTGAAAATTTTTTCGGGACGGTATCGAGATGAAAGCGCAAGTCCTTCATCCGCCGTACGCCGACGACGGCTCCCAATGGCATCTGTGCCTGATTGTTGAAAAAGCGTAGCCTGAGTGTAATGTTGGTAACTTTTCTTGCCGTGTCCAGTTAGGACAAGGATTGTTGAGACACCGGCACGTTGTCCCGCCTCAATATCCGTCGTAGAATCGCCAATCAGGTATGCCCTTGATAGTTCGATACGATGTTCAGCTGCAGCACGTGTTAGCATACCCGGTTTCGGTTTTCGACATTTACATCCCGCATCGGGGTGATGAGGACAGTAATAAATGCTATCAATTGATCCACCTGTATCCGTAATCTCAGCAACCATTCGGGAGTGGATATCTGTCAGGTTCTCTTCTGAAAAGAGTCCCCTACCAATCCCGGCTTGATTGGTTACCACAATAACGCGATAGCCGTTTTCTGTCAGGTCCCGGATCGCTTTCTGCGCGTTCGGAATAAAGTCGAATTCTTCCCAGGTTCGGACGTAACCCCAGTTCGGTGGATTCTGGTTAATAACGCCATCTCGATCGAGAAAGATAGTGTTCATGTGTTAGTTTTCTGAAAACCAGCGGAGATAGACACTCCGGTTTCAATTGCATTCATCAGTTCCTTCGGTGTGACGGTCGCGCATCCCAACTTGCCCACAGCGATGCCACCCGCAAGACTTGACAGGACTGCTGCGCTGTAAAAATCAGCGTCCGCTGCAAGGGCAAGCGTGAAAACCGAAACAACGGTATCCCCCGCCCCTGTCACATCCGTCACAATGTTAGCGTAGGGTGGTAGATCTTCGACACTTAGGCTGCCATCAGGCTTGCGTTGAAACAGAGACATCCCCTCCGCGTCGCGTGTAATTAACAACGCCTTCAGGGACAGCCGATTTAAAATCTTCTCACCAATAGTACGGAGCTGCGAAACATCGGTGATTTCTTCACGGATAGCTGCACACGCTTCTTTATAGTTCGGCGTAATCGCTGTCACGTTTTTATACTGCCAGAAGTTGTTTCGCTTCGGATCAACGATAATCGGTATATCGTACGGTTTGGCGTGTTTCATCACTTCCGCGATAAGATGTGCATTGATCACGCCTTTATCGTAATCCGCGAAGATAATTGCGTCGCTGTCCGACAACTGAGAGACGACGATATCCAATAGATGTCTCCGCATCGCTATAGCGATTTCCTGTTTGGATTCTCTGTCAATCCGAAGTAGATGATGTCCCGAATCTCGTTCATGACTCGTAAAATTCGTAGTGTTGGCACGGGCAATCACACGTGTCTTTGTGCTGGTCGGCCGCTTGGAATCTACGCAGATGCCAGTCGTGCTTAGATTCATTTCGGTTAGCATCTGGACTAATTTTTCGCCGTCCCTGTCCTTGCCGATAACACCGACCAGGATTGCGTTGCCGCCTAAACTCGCGATATTTTGTGCGACATTCGCTGCACCACCGCATCCGACCTGTTCTGTTTCGGTTTCAAACACAGGGACAGGGGCTTCGGGCGAAATTCGGTTTACATCCCCCCAGATATACGCATCCACGATGACATCACCGATAATGATTACCCGTTTGCCTTGGAGTTGAGCAAAAGTAGTTTTTAAGTTCACAACACTATATTAGCATAAATCCATGCACAAAGCAATAAATAGTTTTCAATTGCGTTTCCGACAATTATCTGTTAAAATATTTCAGCAATACGAAAAAGAGTGAAGAGCTTGAACCTGAGAATCAACAAACAAACAAAATCTTCTCAAAAAGGTTAGTAGTGGTTTTTCATGAACATATTTTCTCGATGCCGACGGTTTTTTAGAAGCAGCAACTATTTCGCAAGACTTTTCGCTAACAGTTTTCTTGTATTTCTGTGCGTTTTCGCACACCTTGGTCTTTCCGTTCTCGTTTTTGCAGAGGATCCTGCTACCGAGGAACCGGCGGCTGAGACAGAAATTTCGCCAAACGACGCAGTATCCCCTGACCTGTCTACGTATAAATTGGAAGTCGGTGATAGTTTTGTTGTCACCGTAGATGGCTATCCAGAATATAGCAAAGAGCGGATCCCCGTACCGGTCCAACAAGATGGTTACGTCTCCTATCCACTTATCGGTCTTATCAAGGTCGCCGGTCTCACAGTTTCTGAACTTGAGGCAGAGATGCAGTCCGCTTTCTCAAAACATCTCCCGACAGCCCGTGTGTTTGTAACACTCATGCAACCGAAACGAACGATTCTCGTTTTCGGTGCGGTTGAACCGCGAGCGCGTGGCAACCTGCACGTCTTTGAGATTGGACAGGTTTATCTCCTGCAAGCACTCGCATCCGCTGGAATCAACTATGAACTCGCGGATCTCACGGATATTACGATCTGGCGCGATGGGAAACTGTTGAAAAGAATTGATTATCTTAATCTCATCAGTGAGGGCGGTCCAGATATTCCGTTAAAAGATCATGATACGATATTCATTCCTTCCATTTTTCAGCAGCGCCCCGTGCGCGTCATAGGGGCAGTTGTCGCTCCCGGTACTTACCCGATAACCGAACCGCAAGTGTCGGCAACGCAAGCGTTGAAACTCGCTGGCGGATCCAGATCTGATTTCGCGAATCTCCACAAATCCGAAATCATCACAACTGAAAAACGCATTTTGGTCGATCTCACCACGGAAGATGTTGATGCAATGCTCGGTCCCGGCGATACACTGTATGTACCGTTGGCGGAAGCAAAAATAAGTGTTACCGGGGCAGTGGAGAAACCCGGGCAATATGTCATTACGGAACCTGTCCTTCTCGGACAAGCGATTGCTATAGCAGGTGGTTTCAACGAGGAACGGGCAAACCCGAAGAAGTGCCTCCTAACCCGCGCCGATGGAACTGAAGAAGAGTTGGATTTCGATCAAGTACACTCGGATATTTACTTGAACCCGAACGATCAACTCCGTGTCCGAGAAAGAACACGTTTAGACTGGCGCGTTATTACCTTCGCCACGTCTTTTGTGAATTTACTCGTTACCGTTCTGATTAGATACCGGTAACTCTGAGATATGCGCGTAGAAGGCGCGTTTCCCGAGCATTAAGGAAAATACAACGAGGATACAGATGCCAGAGACAACCGATCGGCACTATGACGAAGTTAGAGAAATTCGATTGTCAGACTATTTTTGGATGCTCTTTCGGAATAAATGGAGTGTCCTGCTCATTTTTTTGCTTTCTGTTTTCGTAGCGTTTCTCATAACCGACTTCACGCCCCCAGCTTATCAGTCCGAGACCACCATTCGTGTTTTAGACGGTCAATCCGCCGCCTCTTCTCTACTCTCGCAGCTACCCATATCCGGGTTATTCGGTGGGGCATCTGTGAGTGCTTTCGCCGCGCAGCTCCAGTCACGAGACCTTGTGATTACACCAGCGGTCCGCCAACTCAGAGATGAAGGGCTTCTTGAGCCACTGCCTGTACATCGTGGGCGATTTTTTCCATGGCTTGCGGGTGTGTGCGGTATTAAACTTGATCAGAATGCAACGGAACAGGGAGAACTGACCCTTACCGAATGGGAAGATTCTTTCATCAAAATGCTTATTGATGAGGAGTTAAAAGTTGAAGAATCACCAGATGGAAAAGTGATTACTGTAACCGTACAACAACGGAATTCGGAACGCGCACAGAATCTCGCCAACAGAATCGCCGCGGTCTTTCAAGCGGCTGTCGAAGCAGAGGCTATTGAAAGAACGGAGTGGTGGCGAAAGCCGCTCCCACAAGAAATGCTGAATCAGGCGCAGGAGAGTCTTACAGATGCCGAAAAAGCACTCTTTGCATTCCAAGAGCAACACCCGAAACTGACTTTAAATGCCGAAGGTGGAACGCAAGCACAGATCATCCTCGCACTCCAAGTCAAAGAAAATGAATTGATAAACTTGTTGGTAGGTGCCGAATTGCAACTGGCGACTTATCAAGCGGAGTTAGACGAACTGTCGGAAGATGTCGTCTCGGAAACAGTCGCACGAAACCCGTCATATTCCAAGTTACAGGATAGTCTAAACCAATCTGAAATTGATAGGGCAGAACTGCTTGGAAAATACGATGAAACGCATCCTGAAGTAGTTGCTAAGGAGAAGCTGATCGAGGAGACGAAAGCGCGTCTTGATACAGTGGAAAAAGATGTAAAAAGTACAACAACTTCCTATAACCCGCTCCATCAAATACTTTTGGAGAAGGTTAATGAAGCGGAGGCGGCACTCATTAGTTTAAAGGAACAGAAGGATGAGATTACCGCTCAAATTAACGCACATTTTTTGGAACTCCGCCAGTGGTCGCCTGACCAATTAGAGTTCTATCGCCTCAAGCGAGACGTTGAGATTTACAATGCTCAGATTATCGCGTTACAGACGAAATTGAGCGAGGCGGAGATTTTCTCGCAGGCGCGCTCGGAAAGTATCAAAGTGTTGGATAAGGCGCGTGCACCGGAAGAACCCTTGAAGCCACGTCTAAAATTGAATCTCGCTTTAGGCGCGTTCGTCGGAATGCTACTCGGTATGACCTTCGCTGTCGCTAAGAATTATTTCAAGGACACCTATCTCCGTTTAGAGGAGGCTGTCCGTCAATTAGATGAACTCCCAGAATCGCCGAGTTTCCTGGGTGTACTACCCTCTATCAAAAAACGCAGTGCCTATCGACTTCCACTAATGGTACACGATGCTCCCAATTCGAGGACTGCTGAGGCGTTTCGTGTCCTGCAAGCCAAATTGCCGTTCCTGAACCCGGGTGCCTCCGTGAAAACGATTCTCGTTACAAGCGCGACACGCGGCGAAGGCAAAAGCACCATCTCCTCGAACCTCGCTGTCGCACTTGCCCAAAGAGGCAACAAAGTTCTACTTGTAGACGCGGATATGCGTAGACCATCGCAACACAATACGTTTCCAAGCGAACAACTTCTTCAAGAAGATAACGCATCTGAACTACCTGTCGCACGCATCGACACACGCAAACCCGGATTGAGTGAAGCCATCATCCATCTCAACGAGGAGAACGCCGACGACGTGCTTCACGCAACAGTCAAACAGACCGGTATTCCTGACCTGGACCTACTACCGAGCGGTACGGTGCCGCCGAACCCAATCGAACTTCTTAACTCAGAAATGATGAACCAGTTATTGGAACTTGCAAAATCCGAGTATGATGTCATTGTCGTCGATTCGCCACCTGTCCGCGCCGTCGCCGATCCGATGATTCTCGCGAACATCGTTGATGCTATCGTTTATGTCTTTGACATCACGAAAACCCGTCGATTTGATATCCTTATGGGCATCCGACACTTGACAGAAGCCTTCCCAACCAAAAAGGTCGGCGTGGTCTGCAACATGATTAATCCGAAGCACGCGAAGTCTTACGGTTACTACAGTCGGCACGGCACCTACTACGGACTCGCAGCTGAAGACACCGAAACGGAATAATACTAAGACTTCATCTTCCCTAAACTCGCCGGTGGGCGTGATGTCCCGACGAACCCGATGAGGACGACCATTGTTAAGATATAGGGTAGGCTGTTTAGCAATTGTCCGGGAATGTTCCATCGGTTTGCGAGTTCTAAAGCGGTAGCGAATCCGAAAAGGAAACACGCCGAGACACCGCTTAACGGGCGCCAGTTCCCGAAAATAACGGCGGCAAGCGCGAGATACCCGCGTCCTGCTGTCATCCCTTTTGTAAAGTAATGAACTTCGGATGCCAGAAAACAGCCGCCTACGCCTGCTAAGAGACCGCTTAACAGGATTCCGATATATTGCCATTTTGCTCGACTCAAGCTCAATGCCGCAAGTGCTTCCGTTGATTCGCCTGCTGCCCGCAAACGCAGACCCCACGGCGTTTTAAAGAGGAGGATGTGGCTCACTACCATCAATACCGGCAATAGATAGACGATGAAACTGTATGAACCGATAAACGGCAGCTGCCATTGTGGCAAACCGCCTACCTGTTTAGGCAGCGGTAAAAGATATTCCGTGATTCCCAACGCCAAGATATTAATGCCGATCCCGGTGACAACCTGCTCGGCGTGGAACGTTACCGACGCAACCGCATGTAACAGTGCCAATCCTACCGCAAAACCTATGCCGGTAAGCAATCCAAACCCTGTCGAACCAGAAACCTGTGTGCCGACGACGTAACCGAATGCCCCGATCAGCATCATGCCTTCTAAGGCGAGGTTAATGACCCCGGCGCGTTCCGAATAAATCCCGCCGAGTGCAGCGAATCCTAACGGGGTCGCCATTCGTAAAGTGGTTGGAATCAGATCAAGTATCATTCTTTTTCCGTGAGATGCCTTCTATGCAGACTAACCAGATAATCAGCATGCCTTGTCCCGCAAAGAATAGACCGCGCGGGATACCTAATAAAATGTCGATGTCCAAGGCAACTTTGTTTAGTAATCCGAACAGCACTGCCGCAGCCAAAATACCGAAAGGGTTGTTTCTGCCCAAGAGCGCGACCGCAATTCCAGTGAACCCCCAACCCGATGAAAAACTATCAAGATACCGATAACGGTATCCCATCACCTCCGCGACACCTGCTAATCCCGCAACTGCTCCGCTCAACGCCATCACCCATACGGTTACAGCCCGCGGATTGATCCCACCGTAAGACGCGACGTCTCGCGCGTTGCCGACCAGACGGAGTTCGTATCCCCAACGCGTGTGCGTTAAGAGTATATAACAGAACACAACGCACACGCAGGCGATCAGGAAACTTGTATTTAATGGATTGCTGTCCGGTAGCGATGGAACGAAAGACGCTAATCGCGGGATTCGTGCGGTTTCATGGATCTGTCGGGTCTGCGGAATCATCTGTCCCGGCTCTTGGTAGATGGATGTGACGAGGTAGTTCATCAACGCAAAAGCGATGAAGTTCATCATGATTGTGTTAATAACCTCGTGCGCGCCGTATTTCGCTTTTAAATAACCGGGGATAGCACCCCAAACAGCACCCGCAATCATCGCTGCGGCTATACAGAGTGGAACCAGCAGGAGAGCAGGAAGGTTTAAATGCATACCTATCCACGCCGTAGCAAACGCTGCGACGTAGAGTTGTCCTTCGCAACCGATGTTGAACAGACCGCTTTTATAGCCGATCCCGACAGCGAGTCCTGTAAAGATTAAAGGGGTCGCGTTAAACAGGACATAGCCGAACTCGTCAAAACTGGAGAACCCGCTCGAAAAAATAATGCTATAGAATTCCAACGCATTTTGTCCTCGGGCATGTACGACAACCCCGCACAAAAGAAAGAATCCGAAGATCGCAAAGAGCGACGGCATAAAATTGAGAAGCAGCTGCTTAGCGTCGGATATTCTGCCTTGCAACAGTAAGATAAACAGTTTTCGGATATCCAAGAGTTCTCGGTTCCTTCGCTAAATTTGACAAAAATTCGCAGGACGTGTTATCATACATAATATTGCATTGACCCGCAACGCGCCTGTTAGTATAACATAGATGTCGCATTAAAACAAACCGCGAATCTTTGAATCCGTAACCGGTAACGAGGAGCATGTCGTGGAGAGAAAAATAACGCAATCATCTCAGCATGAGATTAAGACGAAGGACCTGCCCGCTATTTTGGGCGGAACACCGGTCTTTGAAACATCTCCTGACGCTCCCTATCCGAAGTTAGACGAGTGGACACAGGTCACAGCGGAAGAGGCACAGGTTGTTTATGAAATGACGCTTCGCAACGAACTGTCTGGTGCGTCTCCAACGGTTCAAGAATTTGAGCAGGTCTGGTCTGAACGCCACCACACCCAATTCGCTGTGAGTCTTACCAACGGCACAGCTGCCTTACACAGCGCGATGTTTGGGCTCGGTGTCGGTCCCGGAGATGAAGTTATCTGCCCGACTTATACATGGATGGCTTCAATCACACCCGCGCTAACACTTATGGCAACACCCGTTTTCTGTGAGGTGGATCCGAAAACGCTGCTGATTGATGTCAATGATGTCCGACGACGCATTACCGAACGAACGAAGGCTATCGTGGCGGTGCACCTGTGGGGCAATGTCTGCGATATGGACGCCCTGATGGCACTCAGCGAAGAGACCGGTATCCCTGTTATAGAGGATTGCTCACACGCACACGGCGCGTCTTACAATGGTGTACCGTGTGGTAGCATCGGACAGGTAGGCGCGTGGAGTCTGCAAGGCAATAAACCGATTAGCGGCGGTGAAGGTGGCATGCTTGCGACGAACGATGTGGCAGTTTTCGAGCGAGCATGTCTGATCGGGCAGGTTAATCGTCCGCCTCATGTTGTCGGTGAAGCCGCCGACGCACTGCAATACGCACATCTACCGCCGATGGGATTGGGTGTAAAATTTCGGGTACATCCGCTCGCTATCGGTATCGCTTCGGTACAACTGAAAAAACTTGATGCACTCAATGCCAACCGTCGTGCCTACATCAAAAAGATTACCGACGGCTTACATGAGATTCCTGGGGTTTCTCCGATTGAAAGGTATGAAGGGGCTGAACCGGCAGGATTCTATGGATTTCCGATCCGTTATCATCAGGAAGAGATGCATGGACTACCAGCCCCCATATTTGCGGAAGCACTCCGAAGGGAAGGCGTTTTGGCAAATAACAACCCATATCCGCTCCTTGTTGGCGATGCCGTACCCCTCTTTTCAGGGAGTCTACCGACGAATAGTAATCCGTATCCACTTTTGCATACTTTGCCGCTCTTCACGCAAGGGCTTGATATCTATACGAAGGGGCGAGGGCCTCTCTGCACCACGGACATGGGCGGTACTTTTAAAGGCTATGCTGCCGGCGATTTGCCTGTAACCGAAAAAGTGTGTTCACAGCTCATATTTTTGCCACTATTAACAAAACCGGTGGTAGATGCCGTCCCTCGGATTTTGACGGCTATCCGAAAAGTCGCTGAACAGAGTCGTTTGATAGTCCGTCAGGCAGGCTAAGATGTCAACAGAATTTTCAGCCCGAACCCGATCCAACAATATTCAGACACTCAAGACTGAAAGATTGGATGTCTTAATTATCGGTGGTGGTATCGTCGGTGCGGGTCTCATTCGTGATCTCGCACTCAACGGCGGCATCAAAGTCGGGTTAATTGAGCAGGGCGATTTCGCAAACGGAACGAGCAGCGCAACCTCTCAACTGGTTCATGGAGGCTTTCGGTACCTCCTTAAACGTGATATTGACCTTGTTAAAAAATCACGTAAGGAACGTGAAATCCTCCGACGCATCGCACCGAATCTCGTCAAACCGATGCCAATAGCACTGCTCAATTACAGAGGCGATCCGTACCCTTTGACGGGCATACAACTCGCTGCACATTACTACAATCGTCTCTTTAAAGCAGATGAAACAGAAAAAACAGCGGTAATTCGTGACCGACAAAAAGTGAGACAATTGGTAGGACCTATTGCCACTGATAGCCTAAAAGGGTGTGTCCTATTATGGGATAGCACTGTTGACGATGCAAGGTTAACACTCGCTACTCTCAAAGATGCACACCGACACGGTGCTATCGTCGCGAACTATGTCCGGTTCCTCGATTTTGTCACGCAATCGGACACTGTTGCCGAGGATGGGATGTCCGCGGTAACTGCTGAAGATGTCATCTCTGGACAACGTTTTGAAATAACCGCTCGAAAAATTGTGTCAGCAACGGGACCTTGGAGCGACGAAATATGGCGTAAAGACCCAAGTTACGATGGGACACCGCGCCTCCTGACAGAAAAAGCGAAAGGGGTTCATCTCATCTTGCCGCGCTGCGGGAAACAGAACGACTCCGAAGCATACGGTCTGATTGTTTGCACACGCTCGGAAAAGCAGCGCAAACGTAATCCGCGTGTTATCTTTATTTTACCGGGCGCATACGAGACTTCTATCGTCGGGACCACTGAGACGACTCCGAAGGAGGCGTTGGCATCTGTCCGTCCCTCAGCTGACGAGGCGACGTATCTGCTTTCGGAAACGCAGCGGATTTTTCCTGAAAAAACGCTCAACAGAGATGCGATTATCGCCGCTTATGCAGGCACCCGTCCCCTCATCGCAGCGAACTTACACAAGCGAGGACTCACAAGAACAGGTTTTGTGTCCAGAGAACACCTAATCACGGAGAGTCCAAGCGGAGTGATGTATCTATATGGTGGAAAACTCACAACGCATCGGCAGATGGCTCAGGAGACTGTAGACTATCTCGCAGCCTTTTTGAACGTCCCGCGTCACTGTAAGACAGATACCCGTCCATTGCTTGACGCATCGGTGCAGGAACCGAACGGAAATAGGAATCACCACTCGCTATCAAACGCTGATGTGGCGCGTCTCGTTGAACGGTATGGCGATGGATACCGCGTGATTCAACAGTTTGTTAACGACGACGCGGCACTCGCTGAACCGATAACGCCGTCTCTTCCGTTCACGAAAGCAGAACTCCTCTATGCCTATTGGGGCGAGATGGCGATGACACTCGACGATCTCCTCTGGCGACGCACGCGTATCGGTTGGACGCGAGGCCAAGGGCTTGACAGTGCCCCACAAATCGCACAATTCTTAAGTGAGAAAAATGGCTGGAATCCGGCGAAGGTCGTAGCAGAGGTTGAAGCGTATCGCGGACACATTCGGTGGCTAAATTCTAATTTGTGAGCGGAGTTGTATATATCTTTCACGCTAACATGTAAGCGCAACCGGGATCCCCACCCATTACTGGGAGGGGCAGGCGCGCCAGAGATACGGAATCGACATTTCACATACGCCTCGCCTGAACGAACCGCAAGGAACATTAAAAAGATGGAAGTTTACCGTTGGGAAGAACGCAAATTTGGGAGGCTGGAGCCGCTACGTTTCAGCGAAGAACGCGAGTTTGAGGACCTCCTTGAAAAAGACGCAACGCTCGTTCTCGGTGAACCGCTCTGTATTATCAGTAGGCAACCGCCACTGAGTACCTCGAAACAGAAGATTGACCTCCTCGCGCTTGATCGCCAAGGAAATTGTGTGATTATTGAACTCAAACGCGGAAAACCGTCTCGGACAGCTATCACACAAATTTTGGAGTACGCCGCCGGTGTTTCACAACTCTCTTTCATAGAACTGGAGCAACTCGCTTACAGATGGTGTCAACAGCAGGGGAAAGAATTCTCGACACTCACCGCCATGCACAGCGAATTCTTTGAATATGAACCGGGCGACATTCGCAAATCGGCATTCAATCAGAAACAGCGATTGGTACTTATTTCGGAAGGCGTGGATACACGCGTCTTAGAGGTCGCCGAATACCTGCGAGCTTTGGGGTTGGATCTCACCTATATCTCCTATTTTTCCTATCATGCACCAGATGAGATTTTGGTTGCCACCGAAACTGTCCTCGGTGGGACAGTCGTCAAGGAGGAAGAACGGAACTATGGTCGCACCACACAGCAGTTTATGACACTCGCATCGTTCCTTGACATACTGCAGGTGAATGAAGATCTCCTACAGGTCGCTAACGAATTTGTTGAATACGTTGACACATGTGGTGCCACGCTGCGACCGCGCATCGCAAAACTCCGAATGACGATCGGTGGACGCTGGTGGCTTGACACATACCCGTCAAGAAGAGCCACCCATTTCCGCATTGACGTACACGGCGATTTTACACCACTCCATATCGTTGAGTGCAGAGCCAACTTGCCGAATGTGACCGTCAAAAATTTCGGTATCTCTTTCAACGTCGCTACCAAAGCGCATCTTGATTATGGAATTGAAATTTTTGAACGTGTTCGCAACGCTATCCTTTTCTAACAGGACTTACGCATGCTGCTCTTTTGTGCCGCAAACTGTTAGTTTGTGGCACATACGGCGCGAGAACCCACTAATTAAAAATATGAACTGGCTCCGTTTCGGTAACCCCGAATATCTACACTTCCTATGGGCAATCCCGCCCCTAATTTTCCTGCTCCTTTTTGGGATGCGACAAAAACAGAAGGCACTGCTACGATTCCATAGCAATGTCGATCCCGCACATCTGCAGCGGCACAAGATTCAAGCCGGATTGTTGCTGCTCAGTTGTCTCTGTATTATACTCGCGGTTGCACGTCCGCAGTGGGGCGCGAAACCCGAATCTGTTGCCGAACGGTTGGATGTCATCCTCGCTCTGGATATTTCGACGAGTATGCTTGCAGAAGATGGGCAGTCCGTTCGGCGACTCGATCGCGCCAAAGAGGTTATGTTCTCACTCTTAGCAGAACTCGAGGGAGACCGTGTCGGGTTACTCTATTTCGCGGAGGCGAGTTTCGTGGTGTGTCCTTTAACCAGTGATACCGGCACACTCAGGGAATTCTTAGCGGCAGTGACCGCAGAAACGCTTGCGCATAGCGGCACGCGTATCGCTAACGCCATTGAGACGGCTACAGCGCGTCTCTTTTTAGAAGAAAAAAACGCAACAATAGCGTCCGGTATTAACGCGCAGAAGGCTCTGATTCTATTTACAGATGGTGAGGATCACGGCGGAGAGGCGATCAAAGCCGCAAAGGCAGCGGCACCGAAAGGCGTGCATATCTACTGTGTCGGTATCGGGAGCCCCGTTAGACCTGTCCCCATTCCGCTGCGTGGAGATGTCAGCACCGGCGCGACACCTTATAAGCGTGATGTGAACGGACAACTCGTGCTAACGGCATTAGATGAAGAACTTCTACAAGAAATCGCAAAAGCAGGAAACGGCAATTACTACCATGCAAAAACCGGAATCACACAGTTAGCGACAGACTTGGCCCGACTCGAAAAGCAGCGGTTCACCGTCCGAGCGGATGGTGCGTATCAGGAACGTTTCCAATGGTTTGTCGCAGGGGCGTTGATTCTGCTTATTTTTCACGGACTGCACTTTAGACTATGGCCGCGCAAATCGCACCGATAAAAACCAATTGGTTTTACGCTTTTTTCAGAATGAGTCCACCTGGACGGAAACGCATCAGCAGAATGAGAATAATCCCAAAGATAAGGTAGCGAGCGTTGCCGAATTGATAGGGGACAATGAAACCGGGTCGTAAAATTTCACCTAATGATCCGAGAATCGCCGCACCTATCATTGCCCCTCTAATGCTTCCCATACCACCGAGGACTACCATACAGAGAATCAAAATAGATTCCCAGAACTCAAAGAACGGAGCACTAATGTTAACCTGAAATTGGGCGATGAAAGCACCACCGAGTCCGCCGATCGCTGCACTCACAGCAAACGCGAGCGATTTATAACGGCTGACATTAATCCCCATGCTCTCTGCTGCTTGTTCATCTTCACGGATAGCCACCCACGCTCTACCCACGCGAGAATTTTCTAACCGATAAGTGATAAAAACGACAAAGGCAAGCAGGATAAGAATATGGTAATAATTGTGCCAATTTTGATTGAAGGTCAATCCAAAAATCGCAGGCGGTGGAATGTCACGAACCAACCCATTCGGGCCCCCGATCAACCACTGTTCATTTTTCACGATACGGAAAAGCAACTCGGCAAACCCAAAAGTGACAATCGCAAAATAATCGCCTGTGAGGCGCAAAGTAGGTGCGCCACGTAGTAAACCCCACAACGCTCCATTGAGTACAGCGAGGGGCAGTGCAACCCAGTACGTCACGCCGAGACGTGCCATTAATAAACCTGCTGTGTAACCACCGATCAGATAAAAACCGACGTAGCCCAGATCGAGCAATCCAGTGAACCCGCACACAATGTTGAGTCCAATCGCGAGAAGCATATATAAGCATGCTCGGACAATGATCCGTAGCATGTAATCGCCGCTCGGCAGACCGAGATAGATATCATACCCTGACAAGAATAGTGCTATTCTATCAACACCATACATCAGCAGTGGTAAACAACAGACAAGTAATCCGAAGAGGATATTTTTCGGTGTTAATTTGTTTTTCATCCTAAGCCCGCTTTCCTGTTGATTTTCCGAATAGTCCGGAGGGACGAATAACAATGACTGCAATCATAATAATGTAGGCGATTGCCAACCGGTACCCTGAAGAAATGTATCCAGCCCCAAAAACTTCGGCTAACCCGATTATGATCCCACCCAGCATTGCGCCTGTGATGTTACCTATACCACCGAGAACGGCAGCAGCAAAAGCCGCAACCCCTTTGTAGTATCCCATCGTTGGCGTAACCACTTCGCGCAGACCCACCATCACACCCGCAACCGCTCCTAAGGCAGAACCGATAATAAATGTTATAGCGATCACTCGGTTTGTTCTGATTCCCATCAAGTTTGCCGCCACCGAGTTTTGAGCGCAAGCTCGCATCGCCTTACCTATTTTAGTTAAGTAGATTAACCTGTTGAGGGCAACCATTAAAACAAGTGCCAATAGGATAATGAACACATCCCGATACGGGAGCGTCGCGCCTCCAGGGAGCGATATTGCATTTTGACTCAGAAAGATAGTCGGGAGAGTTTCATCAGGAAATTGACGGGGGCGGGCTGACCAAATCATTCGGGCAAGGTTTTGTAACGCCAGCGACATGCCAATGGCTGTAATCAGAGCGGACAAGCGCGGCGCATCGCGTAGAGGGCGGTATGCTATCAAATCCATTAACATGCCTAATACCGCGCATAGAACCATGCTCAGCGGCAATGCGACCCAAAAAGGCACACCGAATACTGTTATAAGCATGAGCGCAATATAGGCACCAAACATGAAAATTTCGCCGTGCGCGAAGTTAATCAGTTGAATAATACCGTAAACCATGGTATAGCCAACAGCGATGAGCGCATAGATGCCGCCTAACACCAACCCGTTAATAATTTGCTCCAAAAATTGCGCCATAGTTCCCTTCTTTCGGTATCGATTTGATAGAAAGTTCGGATGCTCTTTATCTCTGATGCGTTGTAGGGCGGCAACCTACTTTAGATCATAGGAATTACGCAGGTTACTCTTTTGTACCATACGCTGTTCGCCTGTGGCCCGAGAACGCCTCTGTTTTTTCAGAGGTTATCCGCTAACGAAGCGTCATATCGTCAAAATTGCGTAAGTCCTGGATCAGTCTAATTCGCGTAATTGTTGATCGGCAGCAGTAAATTGTCCGTCTTTCACAATTTTCACGTAAGCCGGTTTGTTAACAGTATCACCGTTTAGGTCAAAATAGGTTAACCCGGTAACACCGTTATAGCCTTCCTCAGGCGTGTCCAAGGAGGCTAAATGATCACGGATAGCTTTTCGGTTATCGGCGACAGATGCTTCTGAGTTATAAGTTTTTTCGAGGGCATCGGCAATCATTCCAACGGCATCGTACGTCAATGCTGCCCATGTATCCGGTGCCACACCGTGCAGGTTCTCAAAATTAGCTGCCATCTGTTGTGCTTTGGCATCTGCTGCACCAAAGGTGAAAGGCGTCGTCAAATAAGTCCCTTCAGCTGACGACCCCGCGATTGTAAGAAAATCCGGTGAATCCACGCCATCCGCCCCGAAAAACTGGGCAGTTATTCCTGTTTCACGTGCTTGTTTGACGATCAAGCCCGCTTCGCTATAGAGCCCCGATATGAAAATAGCATCTGGGCCTTTCGCTTTAATACTCGTGAGTTGCGCTTTAAAATCCGTATTATCGCGATCGTAGGCTTCCGAAGCGACAAGGTTAAGTCCTATTCTTTCGGCTTCTGCGACAAATGCGTTTCTTAAACCGCGCCCGTAATCGTCGTTGTCAAAAAAGACCGCAACAGATTCCAGGTCTGTCAGAATTTTTTTAATATATTGGGCAATAAATTTTCCTTGAAAATCGTCCCGATACAAGTTGCGGAAGGTCCAATCACTTCCCTCGCAAACCGTTACATTCGTAGAACCGGGCGACAGTTCAACAATACCAGCCCTTTGGTAAATGGGTTTACCTGCTAACGAACAGGAGCTATTAAAGTGGCCAACAACAGCAAGGATTTGCAAGTTATTAGCGATACGTTCTGCTACGAGACTCGCCTCAGCGTCTTTGCCAGCATCATCTTCAAAAAGTAGGGTCAACTTCATCCCGTTGATCCCACCCGCCTCGTTAATTTCTTTTTCTTTGAGTTCGGCACCGCGTTTAATCATTTCTCCGAATGCTGCGGCATTACCTGTAAATGGCGCAGCAACAGCAACTTTTAACTCTTTCTGTGCTTTCTGCGTTTCGCTTGTATTCTTATCTTGCGGCTGGCAGCCAAGAACGGACACAAACCCGACTATCAACAATCCTATAAGCCAATTTCTCATTTTATCTACACTCCCTTCGTTTCTGGCAAATCTTACGTGTTATCAATCCGAATCACGTTATTGAAATGATGATTATTTTACGGCAAGACCTGCCTGAAGTCAATTTTAAAGTTCAATTTATCTTCTCTACCATTTGAATGGACGATCCGAATTTCTGGTACAACAATCCTGATTTCCGTAGCCTCACGATCAAGACGGTCAAAAATTAAGAATCCGCTGCGTTTCGCACCGGAGAACAGTTTACCGCTTTCAAAGAGGGTATCCTCTATCACAATTTGACCCCACTCTAATGCCTCAGCATCTACGTAGGACTGATAGTGACCGTAGTGGGAAGGATAAGCCATGGAACCGTAGGGGGAGGCGGCACGCCAAGGATCGCTACGCGCGACATTCACGTTGTCATAAAGTGAATCAAAATAGCCGCTTGATAGGTTGGCGTATTGTGCACCATTCGCATCAATCAGTATTGCCATGTCTTCCACAACAACGCGGTTGTTATCACGATTGTGCGTTATCATTTCAAACACGGTGTAGATCGGTTCGACAGCACCATTCTTTTCGACGATAAGATACGGATTCATTCGCGGATCTTCGGTCAATCCGAACAGTTCCACCTCATCGATCGGTTTGATGCTAACGGCGACACCCTCTTTGACGACTGTTGCCGCACCGGTTTCAGGGTTTATTTGCGTATTAAAACGTTCCGCTATGGGTTCTATATAGGCATCAATTGAGGGTTGTGGTGCAACAGTACATCCGCCTAACAACACGCCTATTGTTAGGAGTAAGCCGATACTGCACAGAACCTGATAGCGGAAATTGATCTGATGTTTCCTATAAATCATGCCTCACACCCTCCTATATAACTGTATTTTACATTTTGTGAACTTTATTGTCAAAGGTTTTATTTTTTTTACGCTGCACTGCATCACGGAACGGTTTGAAAAAGACACTAAAACTCCCACTGTAATAGTGTCATCCGGTTGTGCCAGACGAGCACGCCTGTCGTTGTACCGATGACCGCACCGACAATGACATCTGATGGATAGTGCCGTCCTAAGTAGACCCGCGAGAAACTGACAAGTCCAGCACCGAGATAAAGCGGGATCCGCCATTTCGGATACTCATACCCTAAGATAGTCGCGACACTGAACGTAATAGACGCGTGTCCTGACGGCATTGCAGGATTACCGAGGGTCTCATCAAGGGGTCGTTTCCTGCCAACCAATCTTTTCATACCGAACGTTATAATCCCCGCTCCCATGTATGCTGAGGACAAGAGTTTTCCGGTCTTTCGGTGCGATTCGTTCCCATAAGCCATGAGAAGAATTGACGCCCCCATCACACCTCGGTAGTCCCCAAGATCTGAAACCCCTTCCATAATTGTCCACATCGGTTCTCGGCGTGGCGGCGCATCGTAGGTGCGATCAAATAGCGTTTGGTCCCAGCGCGACAAGAAGGTTTCGGCATCCGCATCTAATCCTGTGGCACAGCAGAGTATCAGGATAGATAGCCAGAGTCTATTCGGTCGGTTTTCCATGTTTTCCTATTAGAACTACGCAAATTGGAGAGGCACGCCACCGGTGGTGCTGTTACGTTCCAATAGCGCGCCAAATGCGAAGTGGATGGCTCTTTTCTTAAACCTAATTCGACTTGAGTTTGCCCCAAGTTGTTGCCAGTTTGCCTTGCGCCTCGACAGCGAAGAATTCTTCAATACCGAGGTCCATAATGGAATTGACTTCATCTTCTGTCAAACCGCGTTTCCAGACGTTAAGTTCATCCATCAGTCCGGCAAAGGGTCGGTTATTATCGATATTATATCCGACGCGAGCCCCCTGATCCCAATCGCCTGCGATAGGTGTACCGACGAGGGCTTTTGCCTCACCCACTTTCACACCGTTGATGTAGAGGGCGGCTGCACCATCAGCGCGGCTGAATGTTCCGGCGTAGTGTATCCACTCGTTGGCTTTGTTTTTGCCAGCGCGAATGTCAAAAATCGTTGCACCGCCTGCACTCCGATTCAACCAACGATAGTTGCCATCACCGCGTGCCTCCGGGTGAACAAGCCACGTGCCATCACCGGCGCGAGAATTGAAAATCGCCATATCCGTGACGTTATCAACGTGAATCCACGCCACGATGCTCATCCCTTCAGTCGGAATATGGTCAGGGTCTATATTCGGACCGTCTAAGTCCAGAAAACTGCCCGATGAAAATTCAGCAGCTTTCCCAAACTTGCCGTCGTCCGACTGCACGACCTTCCCATTAATCGCGCCGTCATAACCGTGACCAGATTTTTCTACAACAACATCGCCAGCGAACTCTTCATAGTCGAAATACAGCACTAAATCAGGGTCTAAGACCTGTGCTGACGCGAATTCTGTTGTATAGAGTAGACAGAGCACGCCAATCAGCAATAAACATACCAGATAAGTCGGTAGTTTACAAATTGGTCTTACAAATAGATTGCGTTTCATTTCAAGTATCTCCTTTTTTGATCAGCAGTGTTTAGTAAGGTTATCAGTCACACGCTTATGGCAGCTGAACTAACTGCTAACGCCACAAGAACCCTCTTAACTGAGTATTGACAACCGACAACTGACAACCATTGATTGGCTTTTACCAACCGAATACACTTCTTGTTGTTAAGTTTAACATTTTCTCATTTCTATGTGCAATAAAAAATAGAAAAGTGATGTCAATGGAAGTCAAGCGTAACTGAAAACTGAGCACTGAAAACCCAGTCCTCCGCAGGTCCTTCAATTTTACGTCTTTTTTTCTATATCCGCTGCGAAATGCTGCGAAATGCTGCGAATTTTTCTGCGATTTGTTATAAAACATAACATATATTAAGTATTTTTGCCTGTGAAAAGGACAACACCAAACACCAAAAACCTACAATTGAATGCCCCTGCAGTCCTCCGAAAAATCACTTGTTTATTTTTTCGATTTACGTTAAACTGATTGAGGAAATCAATGGGGAAATTTAAATATCCACAAAAGGACAAAAGGTTGCAAAGTGTAGGGATAATTCCAGCCCGCTATGCCTCAAGCCGTTTTGAGGGGAAAGCGTTGGCAGATCTTTTCGGGAAACCGATGGTCCAGCATGTCTATGAAAGCGCGTGTCGCGCCGAGACGTTGGACAAGGTTATCGTTGCGACAGATGACCGTCGGATTTACGAGGCTGTAATCCGGTTCGGCGGCAACGTCGAAATGACCGGCGAATGCGAGACAGGCACGGAACGCGTCGCCGTTGTCGCTGAACGCCTAACCTGCGACATCATCGCCAACATACAAGGCGATGAACCTCTACTTAAGCCCGAACAGATAGATTTAATGCTACGACCTTTCCTCAACAAACCGGATGTCCAGGTCTGTACATTAAAACAGCGTGTTAAAACGGTTCTCGATTACCGGGATATTAACGTTGTCAAAGTTGTTACGAATCTCCACGGCGATGCGTTGTATTTTTCGCGCGCAGCTATGCCTGGCAAAATTAGTGAAACCGAACTACACAAATTTCCAGTGTATCGGCATGTCGGGTTGTACGCTTACCGCCGAGAGCAGCTCCTCGCTTTTGCAAACTGGAGCAGGACGCCTTATGAACTCGCTGAAGGGCTGGAGCAGCTACGCTTTTTGGAAAACGGAGTACCTATTCATGTCGTCGAAACGGATACCCCGCTTATCGGGGTCGATGTGCCTGCTGATTTGGAACGGGTAAAACAGATTTTAAAAACTTCGTAAGGAAATCTTTATGACAAAATATATTTTCGTGACGGGCGGCGTTATTTCGGGGATCGGTAAAGGGATCACGACCGCATCCCTCGGTAGATTGCTCATCAATCGCGGATTCAAGATAATCGTCGTCAAAATTGATCCATACCTCAACGTCGATGCAGGGGTAATGAACCCCTTCCAGCACGGTGAGGTCTTCGTCACCCACGATGGTGCGGAAACGGACCTTGACCTTGGGAACTATGAACGATTTCTCGGCATGGATCTGAACAGGTATTCTAACTTTACGACAGGTTCCGTCTATCAGGAAGTCATTGCAAAAGAACGACGAGGCGATTATCTCGGACAAACCGTGCAACTGATTCCGCATATTACCGATGAGATCAAGCGGCGCATTTACCAGATCGGTGAAACCAACAAAGCCGAAATCGTCATTACCGAAATCGGCGGCACGATCGGCGACTTTGAGATGCCACCCTTCGTTGAAGCCATCCGACAGATGGCGGTCGAAGTCGGGCGAGAGGACACTATGTTCCTCCACGTCTCCCTCATTTATACCCTACCTAACGGCGAAAGCAAAAGCAAACCCACACAGCACAGCATCCGTAAACTCCAAGAACTCGGCGTTCAACCTGATGTCCTGCTCTGCCGAACCAGCCAGAGGTTAGATGAAGCCTTCCGCCGAAAAATCGCACTGCTCTGTGGTATCTCCGAAGATTGCATCTTTGAAGGATTAGACACGAAATGTGTTGATGAAATTCCGCTGAACTTTGAACGTCAAGGGATGGGACATCTCGTTTCAAAGCGGCTCGGACTTGAAGCACGCGCACCGATGGATGCCGAGTGGGCAGAGATGGTCGAAAAACTTAAAAATCCGAAGCGTCGCGCTCGCGTCGCCATCGTCGGGAAATACACAACCGGCAACGATGCCTATATCAGCGTACAGGAAGCGCTCAAACACGGTGGAATCGCGAACGAAGCCGCGGTCGAAATTGAGTGGATAGAAGCCGAATCGCTGACAGAACATCCCAACCTTGACGCTGTTTTTGCAAAAGCCGATGGCATACTCGTTCCAGGCGGATTCGGATACCGAGGGATTGAAGGCATGCTCGTCGCCGCACGATACGCGCGTGAAAATAAGATACCATACTTCGGGCTATGTCTCGGAATGCAGTGCCTCGTAATTGAGTTCGCTCGGAACGTCGCGAACCTCGAAAAAGCCAATAGCACAGAAGTCGACGAAAAAACACCTTACCCCGTTATAGATTTAATGCATGACCAGCAATCCGTCGCTGACCTCGGCGCAACGATGCGACTCGGACATTATTCCTGCGTCCTCAAAGAAGATACAAAAAGTTACGCCGCTTACCAACAGCCTATTATCGTCGAACGGCATCGGCATCGCTATGAACTCAATAACCAATACCGCTCCCAATTGGAATCGTCAGGGCTCTGCTTTAGCGGGGTGTCTCCCGATGAGAGCCTCGTTGAAATCGCCGAAGTAACAGATCACCCTTGGATGGTAGGTTCGCAATTCCACCCTGAATTTCAATCTAAACCCTTGTCACCGCATCCTCTTTTCCGTGAATTCATCACTGCTGTGTTTGCCTATCAGTGTAAAAAAGGGACCGTGGAAGGAGAAAAGAATAATGGATAACGCACCTAAAGTCCGTTCCCGTGCCTGGTATGGCGATGAGGAACTAACGTTGAATTTTCCAACCGGTTGGAACGTAGATGTCCTTGAACCCAAAGATGCCCCTGAACTTTCTGATGCACAAATTGAGAAGGCGTTTGCTGAACCGATCGGCACACAGCGTATTGGCGAACTCGCGAAAGGTAAAAAGAGTGCCGCTATTATTTTTGATGACCTGAGCCGTCCAACCCCTGCATGGAGAGTTCTCCCGTTTCTCCTGCATGAATTGGCATCGGCGGGTGTCCCGAAATCCGAAATCCGGTTCGTTGCCGGAGTCGGTGCGCATCGTCCGCTTAGAGACGAAGATATAAAAAAGAAACTCGGTGCAGACATCGCAGCGGAATATGAAGTCACGAACCACAACTTTATGAGCGGTGATCTCCGCGCATTCGGTAATCTTGATAACGGGACGCCGCTCTATTTCAATCGCGTTGTTGCCGATGCCGATTTCAAAATCTGCCTCGGTGGTATCTATCCGCACAGTTCTGTCGGCTTTAGCGGCGGTGCGAAGTTAATCGTCCCCGGTGTTTCAGGATTTACGACGATGTTCTATTTCCATACATTCCCACCTGGCCGCGGCCCCGCAATAATTGAAGGACAGAGCGATGAACCTGACCGCCGCGACACCGCTGAACTGGCGGCGAAGGTTCTCGGACTCGATGTGATCGCCAATGTTGTACTCAATAGCCGTCGTGAGATTTGTGGACTGTTCGTCGGCGACTTCATACAAGCGCATCGTAAAGGCGCGCATTTCGCTATGGATACCTATAGCACGGAGATACCGGAAACGAATCAAACGGAATCCGATCTCGTCTTGATTAACTGCTACCCGCTTGATGCCGATGCAATTCAACTCGATAAGGCGTTGGCGGCTTTAACCTATTTTGAAAACGCATATACAGTCGCACTCTACCCTGCAAGCGACAGCAGCTGCTACCACGGACTCTTTGACCGAATCGATTACGCACGCTATCTCAAACAGCGAGCCGAACAAGTACCCCCCGAACTACCGACCCCAAAAATTGGGCGTCGCGGACAACTCCACGTCTGGTCCGAGCATTTTCTTGTAGATGATTTCTATAAGGAGTACCCGGCTTCGATCCTCTTCCGAGACCTCGAACAACTGATTCAAAGCTTAGCGGAGAAACTACCAGCACGTGCGAAGGTTACTGTCTTACCTGTCGCAGGGATTCAAGTGCTAATACCGGCGAACGCTGAATAAGCAAAGGAACGTGAATACAGTAGGAGAGGCAGATCGTTTAATCTTCGATCCAACAACAATGGAGGGCAATCATGAGCAACACCGCTACAGTATACTCCCGCGCTTGGTACGGTGATGAAGAACTAACGCTGAATTTTCCAACCGGCTGGGAAGTGGAAATATTGGGGCCCAAAGACGCACCGGAACTTGCCGATGCACACATCGAGAAGATATTCGCTGAACCGATCGGCACGCCGCGTATTGCGGAACTCGCGAAAGGTAAGAAAAGTGCTGCAATCGTTGTTGACGACCTCAGCCGTCCGACACCCGCAGCGAGAGTGATCCCGTTTCTCCTACGCGAGTTGGCATCCGCAGGGGTCCCGAAATCTGAGATTCGGTTTGTTGTCGGCGGCGGTTCGCACCGACCACTCACCGATGAAGAGGTCGCCAAGAAAATTGGCGCAGATGTCGCCGCCGAATATGAAGCGACGAGCCACGACTTCATGAGCGGCGACCTACGGGCGTTGGGCAGCCTCGATAACGGGATGCCGATCTATCTCAACCGTGTCGTCGCTGATGCCGATTTTAAGATATGCCTCGGCGGTATCTATCCGCACGGTGCCGTCGGTTTCGGGGGCGGTGCAAAATTAGTCGTTCCCGGGATCGCCGGTTTCGCAACGATGTTCTATTTCCATACCTTCTCCCCGAGCCGCGGGCATGCTGTCATCGAAAAGAAGGGGAACGAACCCGATCACCGCGATTTCGCTGAAGCCGTGGCACGTATCCTCGGACTCGATGTCATTGTCAATACCGTCCTCAATACCCGCCGTGAAATCTGTGGACTGTTTGTCGGCGATTTCATACAGGCGCATCGTGAAGGCGCACGCTTCGCTTTAGACACTTACGGCACACAGATACCGGAAACAAGCCGAAAAGAGACCGATCTCGTTGTCTTGAATTGCTACCCGCTCGATAGCGACCCAATCCAGACGGGTAAAGCGTTATGGGCAACGCGCTATTTTGAAAAAGCGTATAAGATGGCACTCAACCCGGCAAGCGATGGCATCTGCTACCACGGACTCTTTGACCAGATCGATTATAACCGTTTCCTCGAACAGAAAGCGGAACGAACGGAATCTGAACTCCCGTCACCCCAGCTCGGGACACAAGATCAGCTCCACGTCTGGTCGGAACACTTTTTAGTCGACGATTTTTACAAAAAGCACCGCGGCGCATGCCTCTTCCGAAACCTTGACGAACTGATCGCCTTGTTTGCGGAGAAACTACCAGCACACGCGAAGGTCGCTGTCCTACCCTCCGCCGGGATTCAGGTGTTAGCATCGGAGAAATAAATGCAGATGCCTAAAGATGCTCCTACTGGAAACTCTTTCCTGCAAAACACGAATGCGTTCCTCGGTAAAATCGAAACAGGTTTCCTATGCCTCATTATCGCGATGATGATTGGGCTGGCGATACTTAAAATTGTGATGCGATACGTGTTCAGTGCAAGCCTGTTGTGGAGCGATATAATGCTTCAGCACTTGACGCTCTGGCTCTGCTTCTTCGGTGCCGCACTCGCCACCTGCGAACGACGACATATTAGCATTGATGTACTCAGTCGAATTCTGCCCAGTAAATACACACGCTGGACGAACCTTGTTATTGATGGCATCGCTTTCGTCGTCGTTGCGATTTTAGCGTATTACGGTTTCCTATTCCTCGGTGATGAACAGACAAGCGAGGCTGTCTTAATCGGAAACGTCCCGTTGTGGTGGGCGAAGGCGATTATCCCTTATGGTTTCGTACTCATCGGTATCCATATCCTGCTACAGATCGGCATCAATCTAAAAGGTAGTGGCGACACACCGCATATTGCAGAAGGAGAAGCAGACTGATGGGACTTCTCATTGGCATCGGATTGGTCGGTTTCGCACTTCTCGGGGGTGCACTTTTCGTTTTACTCGGGGGTGCTTCGATTATTGGTTACGCCATGGCAGGCGAACCGATCTCAACGATCCTCATCGACTTCAATCGCCTTACCCGAAATTCGACAATCCTGATTATCCCGCTTTTCACATTTGCTGGATATATCATCGCTGAAGGAAAGGCACCGCAGCGTTTAGTTGCCTTCGCACGCGCAAGTGTCGGTTGGTTACCCGGTGGCATCGCCGTAGTCGTTCTCACCACTTGTGCGTTCTTTACCACGTTCACAGGCGCGTCCGGCGTAACGATTGTCGCGCTCGGTGGACTGGTCTATCCTATACTACGGCAAACCTATAACGAGAAGTTCTCGCTCGGATTGATAACGGCTTCGGGGAGCATCGGACTTCTATTCCCACCGAGTGTTCCGCTGATCCTCTATGCAATTGTCGCACAGGTTCGTATCGACACGATGTTCCTCGCCGGTATTATTCCCGGTCTGCTTATTCTCAGTATTCTCGGTATCTATTGTTGTGGATGGAGCTTCTTCAAAAAGACTGAGACAACACCGTTTGATGGGAAGGTTTTTCTCCAAACGCTTTGGGATGCGAAGTGGGAAATTCTGCTGCCGTTTGTTGTGTTAGGCGGTTATCTATCCGGTATCGTTACGCTCGATGAAGCCGCTGCGCTAACCGTCATCTATGCCTGCATTGTAGAACTCGTCATCCACCGTTCGATTTCGTTGAAGGTGTTGCCACGCATCGTCAAAGAGAGCACCGTCCTTGTTGGCGCAATCCTCATCATTCTCGGTATCGCTTTAGGGTTGACCAACTACCTCATCACACTCGACGTACCGACAATAGTCCTCGACTGGATTCAGTCAACAACGGAAAGCCGGATTATTACGCTCATCGGACTCAATATCTTCTTACTCATCGTTGGGTGTCTGATGGACATCTTTTCTGCGATCATTATCGTCGTGCCGTTGCTCCTTCCGATCGCTGAACAATTCGGGATTGACAAAGCGCATCTCGGCATCATCGTCCTAACGAACCTCGAAATCGGATATTTGACACCACCGATCGGGATGAACCTGTTCATCTCCAGTATGAAATTTGATCGGTCTGTTGTGATGCTTTACGGTTCGGTGCTGCTATTTATCGCACTCTTGTTGGTAGCACTCGTGTTGGTGACATACATTCCAGACCTAAGCCTCTGGCTCCCGCGCGTGCTCGGAAAAACATCAGCACCCCTCTTTTGAGTTGCTTTCTCTCTTGTCAATGTGAGATAGGGTCCCCGTCGAGTCAAAAAAGGCTTGTCAATTTTTCGGCAATCTGATAAACTATTTCAACCAGTTTAGGGTGGCACTGCGAAGCTTGCCGTAAGGTATGTCTGCCACCCTTCCATCTTCGCAGGCGGAGAAATCGAACTGAAACTGGAGCACACCATGAAAATGATACTCGTTCTTTCGGTACTCTTTTGCACAATAGCACTTCCATCTCTCGGCGCGTTAGACGACGCGGACCTGAATAAAATACGCTTGATTGTCAAAGAGGAGATTCAAGAAGAAATCAGGCCTATAAAAGAAGATATTGCGGGGCTAAAGATTGAAGTCGCTTCGCTAAGTGGACGTGTCAACGGTATAGAGAAAATGATGACGTGGCTCATGGTGCTAATTGTCGTTGCCGTAGGACTTCCACAAGTTATTATCGCGTGGCGCAGCAGAAAAGACCGATCGCTCGAAAAACAAATTGAAGTGCTTACACAAGAGATCGAAACGCTGAAACGACAGCAGATTATCCAACCGTAATAAATAACCCAACTTGCCACCTGTTTAACACATAGCACTCCGCTGGAGTGCAAGAGTTAAATACGCCATTTTCTATTCTCACTGCGAAGCAATATCACCCCTCTGGGGTGGGGAAAGTGTCTGAAAAACTGTGTTGAAACGCTCAAAATCTGTTAGTAGCAACTTGGGTTAATAAATAGCATTGGCACGCCAATCCCAAATACCGGTATTCGCGTGCCAACCCGTTGCACTCTATTCAAAATATTCCGCGTTGATGTCTATAAATTCTTCCCACTCTTCCGGGACTTCATCCTCTATAAAGATAGCCTCAACCGGACATTCCGGTTCACAGACACCACAGTCGATGCACTCCTCCGGATCAATGTAGAGTTGGTTAACTTCTTCAAATTCGTCGGCTGCATTGGTCGGATGTGGGTGAATGCAATCCACCGGGCAGACATCAACACATGCGCTGTCTTTTACATCAATGCAAGGTTCACAAATTACGTACGTCATTTTTTTCTCCTTTTTGTATGTTTTGATCGGATTGGTAGCGTATCTTAGCCGTTCTTGTCGGTGTGTACCAATCCATTGTCTGTTATTTTAAAACGGCAGGACAGGCGTTATACGCGCAGATGTCCAATGGATTTCCGTATCCAACCCGGATTTTATGTGTCCATAAGCACTTTGGACGTACGGAATACCTACCATAATTTTTAAACGATAAGTGAGTTCCTTCGCCTCTGCAATATCGACCTCATCCGCTTCGTTTTTCTGAAGTTCAAAACCTGTATGGCGCAATCTCACCTGCAATCCGTGTCCTTTTAAAGCAGCTGCGAGGTGATTCGCCAACCTTTCAAACTGCGTAAATTCGAGATGACCGCTATCAGTCTTCTGCGATAGATAAAAACCGCCATGACGAACAGGCACGTCTAAACCTTCTTTTTTTAACAAAGTCTCCAGTTTCACCATGTCCTCACAGCGATATTCTATTCCTTCATCTACGAGGATTTCCACCCAAAAACCGCTATTGACGACTTTTAAGGGCAGTGCTTCTTCGGCAATTAAGGATTTCAGAACCTCCTCAACTTCCGGAGTACGGTGCGTTTCAGAAGCGAGTCGAGTCGTCGCTTCATCCATCTCAGAGGCAGACCTTCCGAAGTAAATACGGTGGTTCCGGATGGCTCCGTTCATCCACAGTTTTACCACTTCCTTTACCTTCGACTGCGTCGGACGATCAGAGTTCCCACCGACCAACATCGGCCCCCTATTCGTGGCACGCAGCGGCAGTCCGAGTTCAGCAATTGAAGCGTTTAATAATTCTTTGACATCATTGGGATGCATGCGTTTTTCTCCTTTTCTGAAATCAAATTTTCTGTCCGTTTCGCGATTCAACGCCACGGTAAACGCCACAGAGAGACACAGATACCTGCACTCGTCCAACTCGTTTCCGAGGCTTCATCATAGTTCGCGTATTCATAAGCATTCAGCACATAGTTAATATTGAGGGTTGTATGTATCTGTCCCGCAATCTTACTGACATCTGATAGCGGTATCTCGGCTTCCGCACGCTTCTCGAGTTGAAAACCGCGATGGAACATTTTGGCTTTCAATCTGTTCGCCTTTAACCAAGCCTCAAATCGATGGACTACCGTCTCAAGTTCCGATAGTTCTACCGCCGTTCCGCCCCATTTCTCTAATCGGAATCCGCCGTGAAGGATTTTAACAGGGTACCCCGTCGTGTCGTCCTCCGATAATGTAATCAACCGGAATCCACAATCGGTGAAACGGATAGGCAACCTTCGTTCGGCTATGACAGATTCAAGAAGTGCTTCGACGGCTGCGGCTTCCAACAACTCTTTTGCGGGTGCATCAGCGTCGGTTTTGACATAGAACTCCATAATTTCTGGTAATCCAGGAGAAAGCACATGGATTCTACCATCTTTGTTCCATTGGCTGATAACATCCTTAATACGCGCCTCTGTCGTTGAATACTTCGCCTCTAAATCTTGAGAAGGTGCCATATCAATAACATCAATCGGAAGACCTTCCTCCACAATTAAAATTTTTAGCAGTTCCTTGACATCCGTCGGTGTCATCAAGTTCTTCGGTGTGGAAACCCCGTGCTTTAGCTCGGGGAGGAACACCGCTCCTTTTTTTGTTGACGAACTTTCCTAAACTTGGTAAGATATTGATAGGAAAGTTCGATCACACAGAGTTGTGTGTGAGGTTGTCCGCAGTCTATGGTTGTTAGATACTTTGCGGCGCATAAAACTAAAAAAGTATTTACGCTCTCACCGCCATAGACAAACTTGGGTGTAATGAACTGCCACAGGTAAAAGCGTGGGTTCGTAAACGCACTCGAAAAAAACAGATAGTCAACTTTGGTTGAGAGGGCTGCTTGGGTCCCTCTGTGGAGCAGACGTAAGACGTTTCTTCGGAAACGCGAACTGCGACGAAGCACAAGCCCTAACCTTTAGGTTATGGGTGCCTTGACGTTGCACCTCCTTTCAATAAATCAGGACTTACGCACTTTTGACAGTAGGTGGTTCTGTTAGATGAAATTTTTCTGAAAACATAACACTCTGATGGCACAAACTGGGAAGTTTGTGGTACAAAAGCGCGGCATGTGTAAGTCCTATAAATTAAGCTGGGCTTACGCACTTTTGACAGTAGGTGGTTCTGTTAGATGAAATTTTTCTGAAAACATAACACTCTGATGGCACAAACTATGAAGTTTGTGGTACAAAAGCGCGGCATGTGTAAGTCCTATAAATTAAGAATGTAAATCGGCAGAAAAGGTTACATAGGATTTACGCATCTTTCTTAGAGTCCCCCTGATTAAGGGGGATTTAGGGGGTTAAAAATATTGCGCTTTGCGTAAGTCCTATTACATAAAACAGGCAAATTTTCTTAATATGCCACAACCGCTAATCTTTATCTCGAAATAGATAGTCGAACTCACCCGGATATTCCGATTTCATCCAAGCAACCAATTTGGCTTTCGCGCGATGCAACCGCACCTTCGTCGCCGAGATACTAATATCTAAAGTTTCGGCAATATCTTCAAGCACCATGTTCTCTAATCTCAGTTCAAAAGCCCGCCGTTCTGATTCCGGCAGCCGCTGCGCCAAAGCACGGACGATCGCCATCTGCTCTTCAGCGATAATCGATTCCACAGGTGAACGATGCTCAGGTTCTATCTGATGCGTCTCAAAGATTTCGTCAACCGGATCCGTTTCGACGTTTCGCCGATTTTCCCGGATATGTGCCGCGATGAGCTGCCTCGCAATACTGAACATCCAACTCGAAAACTTCTTCCGATCCCGAAGCGTCCCGAGGTGTGTATGCACCTTGATAAACGTCTCTTGCATCAGATCCTGCGCGGTCTCCCAGCTGCCGACACGTCTATAAAAAAAATTGAGAAGTGCCATCTCATAACGGTGATAAAGGATCTCAAAAGCCCCTTCATCTTCATCGTCTAAGCTTTGATGTACCAATTCTTCATCCCGTGACGCATCCATTGCCATTACACCCCGTTTTAGAGCCGCCGCTCATTTCGGTTTCGTGTCCTTAAATTTGAAACTTCGTCGTAAGTTAAGAATGCGAAACCTCCAAAAAGGTTACATTAAAACGGAAAACATCCACTAACGGCTAACCCCTAATTACTGCATTTTCGCCCATTTTATGTTATAATCTTACAAAACTGTTTAACAGAACACACAATATGTATATTACCCGTTTAATTTTTCTACTATTCTTTTTCACTGCCACCGTTGGTATCTGCGAAACATCGAATACCGCGTCTATCCACGGCACTTTCGTCGATGCCGAAAATGGACATCTGATCGCCGATGTGCTTGTCCGTGTTGCACCTGAAAAAACCGCACACGTCTACCCCGACCGCGATTTTGAGCACGCCACTGCGACAGGTGAAGACGGCACCTTTTCCCTAACGATTCCTAACGAACCGCAGACCTATTACGCTTTCTCATTGATGGCAATCCACCCGCAGTATCAGGCGAGACACTTACGGCACGAGATGGCACCCGGAAAAAGTCGGTACGATTTAGGAAAGATCGCACTGAAACGCACCCTATCCCTTGAAGGCAGCGTCACTGGCGCGGGGAACCTCACGGGGCTTGTCGTGAACCTAAAAATGCACAACGTCTCAGCGGACTTCTTCCGCGCCGCTGCACCGATTGAACACGCAGCAAAAATCGACACCCAAGGCAAATTCCAATTGACGGAGCTCTATCCGATCGCGTATACCTTGACAATTTCTCGCGACGGTGTTATTATAGCCTATGTAGCATCTATTGACCCACAAAGACAGGATCAGATTTCCGTCCGCTTATTGGAGATAGAAACACTACGCGGAAAGGTCGTTGATACACAAGAACGTCCGATAGCAGGCGCCCAGATTTATGCAACGCGCCGACCGAAAACGCCACAAGCACACGGCGCACACCTTGCTTCAACACAGACGGACGAGACAGGCACTTTTCAGATACAGGTCTTAGAGACCGAACCGCAGTTCCTCTCGATTCACGTGAGCAAAAGCGGCTACTTTTCCAGAGTCTACGAGAACGTGGACATCGGAAAGATGCCACCCGTTATCCGACTTGAAAAAGGAGTGACCCTTGAAGGGCGTATTGTTTTGCCACAGGGTCTCCCGTCGGACGCACAGTACGCCGTCAAAATCTTTCGAGCAGGTGCGGATATGAAACCCAGTCTGAACCCGCTGGCTTTGCAAAAACCGATCTTGTCGAGATATTTTCCTGGGTCAGAACCGACTTTCACAATTGACGGACTGTTTGCCGAGAAATACACACTCTATGTCGTTGGGGACGGCATCTCAGCAGTCAACATTGATGTGGACGCTTCGACAAAACCTGAAGCAGTCCACGTTGTAGCAGACCAACCGACAGCGATACTGCGTGGACACGTACGCTGGGCAGATACCGGCGAACCCGTGCCAAATGCAATCGTCTCGCGCGCGTGGTATCCGTGGGAGCTGCATCCGCATGACATGTCAATGACGCTGGATCGGTTTGAAGTGGAAACCGACACACACGGCAATTTTGAATTCAGCAATCTGACCGATGCGCGCTATCAACTTCACATCCGTGCCGTCCACGCTGTCCACGATGCTGACACAGGACGCTACCGACGGAGGCTCGTCCACAAACAGGTTGAAGTGCCAGCTGCAGGCACCACATACCGCATCTATCTCGGCAAACGGGATGGCACACCTTTTACAAAGTAGGGCGAGGTTACCTCGCCCGTTATACTCTAAAACGTCAATATCTAAATCGTAAGTGAACCCGTTTGTAGTAGGGCGATTCATCGCCCGTTACACGCTAAAATGAAAAACATCACATACCTCCTGAACGCAATCACAATCGTATGTATCCTTCTCATTTCTCTTGGAGGCGTGGATGCCGCTTTCTGGGAAGACTCTTTTGAACGGGAATCAGAAGAAAACTGGCAACACAAAGGAGAGGATTCCATCTGGACAGTCGAAGACGGGTTTCTAAAGGCAGAAATTCAGGCACAAGAGCAGTGGCGCGCGATTTTTGAACGCTATCAATTCATCGCCTTCCCCGGTCCATACAACGACTTTACGATTACACTCGAAAACGTCGGCGTATCGCGTGCCAGATTCGGTGTCGCGCTTGCAAAACATTTCCAAAGCACGATCCCGGAAATAGAAGATGAATACGGCTACTACCTCTTCTTCACAAATGACATGCAACCCTCAAGAGACGGTAACCTATTCATCGATCCCGGACAACGTTGGAACACACCAGAACTCCAGCAGATGACGTTACACTTCAAAGATGGTAGGTTCCAACTCTCCGCCGATGGCGAATCCCGTATCGACTTCACGGACGCAAATTTCGATCAGATTGATAGGATCGCTTTCGTATTAGCAGCGTATATAACAGAGGACGTTAACGTCGGCAACGCTTGGGTAGAAAACTTCACAATTGACGGACTCGCTGTCTCACCCAAACGGAAACTATCAACAACATGGTCCTATTTAAAAACCGAATTGTAAAAAAACTCTTCAAGTCCCCTGATAAGGGGGATTTAGGGGGGTAAAACCGAAAACGAATACCTATAAATGCTTAAAAAAAATCTGGATATCATCTTTGATGCAATTTTACTCATAATCGTTCTCGGCATCGCGTTTTGGAGCACCTACGCAGGCGCGAGATTGAATCCGGGGGAACGCGCCAACCCCGCGGCTTCGGGATCCTACTACAGAACCCCCGGCGTAAACGGGCAATGGTTCGGACCCGAAATCAACTCGCTGACCCTCTGCGAGGGGGTCCATAATCCGTTCAACAATAGAGGACGCTTCGACATCGTAGAGACCATAGAGAACGCTGTCGTCTCCCGTTCGAGTATTCGAGGCGCGCTCCACTGGTACCGTGGACAGCAGTGGCGTTTCGCGACGGACGATACGCCGTGGGGAACGAACTACTCCTACATTACACTACGCGACGATTTAGGGTGGAGTGAGATTAGTGCAGGCGGCGGCACAACAGGTTACCCGTGGAGTGGTATTGAGCGACACTGGCGCGACGGCGATGTTATCCTCGCACAAGCCTTCGTCGTCGGTTGGCGACGCTACGCACGCGGGGCGGAACGCTGGGTCTGCCCGATGTATTACAAAATCGGCGGGTGGGGTGGTGAGCCACTCGAAGTGAATTGTAAAACCCTCAGAACCTGGTTCCCGCCAGATTGGGATGTCCTAAAACAGAACGACAGGGACTTCGATCCACCGATCGAACGCGAACCCGGTGTCCTCAGCCGAAGAGGAAGGAAAACACAACGCTGGTACGACTGCATAAAAATCAATTAGGATAGGACCTACACACAACACAATTATTGAGAATAGGAAGAATGGAAGAAACGGAAGGATGGTCGGAACGCCGCCACTCTTCCAACCTTCCAGTTTCCTTCCAATCCTGAAACCGTTCTTACGTAAGTCATGCTAAATATAATTCTATGTCACACAAAAACCTAAGCCTTTTCATACTTCTCTACACCATTATCAGCTGCACCCTGTCCGCATCTGCCGAGACATGGCACGACGATTTTGACACCGAAAACCCGGAAGCGTGGGACGCCGTCGGCAAGAATTCCATCTGGAAAGTAAGCGACGGTTCGCTACGCGTAGAGGTGAACCGAGAATGGGAAATAGACTACGAACTCTACCAATTCATCGCAATACCGCCACCTTATAGGGACTTCGCCATCAAAATAACCGATTTCGGCGGCGACAAAACGCGTTTCGGTCTCTGCGTCGGACGCAGCTTCCCCGACACCCCTGGAGACGATCCATTTTTCTACGTGTTTTTTCCTGATGAGATCAGGGCACGCCGGTTCAACGGCAGAGGCAGCAGCCATCCGTTCCGGTTCCGACTCTCCAGAGAACCACGCCTCCGCTGGGAGACCGATGTCCTCACAGAGATGGAATTGTACTTTAATTCAGGATACTTTGTGCTGTTCGCGAACGGTGAATTCCGCACATCGTTTCAAGACGCGAACTTCGATAAAATCGAGATTCTTGGCTTCGTTATGGAGGGCATTAACATCGCGAACGAGTGGATCGGCGAGGCATGGGTGGATGCCTTCACCATCTCCGGATTAAACGTTACCCCAGGTGTTAAAACAACCACAATGTGGAGCGAACTCAAAATCAGATGATAGGTAAGCCAGTGTTCTGTCATTTTTATTTTTCTGGATTGTAGGTTGGGTTGAACGCGGTGAAACCCAACATCTCCAGTCAATACAACCTATCATTTTTGGAGTGACGCAACTATAGACTATTCAAAAACCTGAAATTCTCCGTCCTTAACAACCAATACAATCTGGTCATACAGGGCATCTCCGTCAGGGTTAAAAGAGAAATCGCCTAAAATAGTCGGTAAATCCTTCGTCTGTGCGAGTGCGTCCCGAATGGCTGTCGAATCCGCCGATTGTGCTACCTTAATTGCATTGGCAAGAACATAAAGCGTTACATACGACTGTGCTGCCCACGGTTCAGGTTCAATCCCGTATTTTGCTCGATAATTCTTAATAAAGGTTTGGTTGCCGGGTGCGTCAGACATACCCGACCATCCGATAAAACCTATTGTCCCTTCAGCACCATCACCCGCCTTTCGGACTTCATCCATGGTTAAATCAGGCGCAATCACGCGAATCGTATCTGGGAAACCTACCTTGGCTGTTTGGCCGACAATCTGCGCTATTTCTTGTGAGAGTGCGGAGATAAAGAGGGCATCCGGCTCCACCGCCATGATATTCGTTAGTTGCTGAGAAAAATCGGTATCGCCGGTTTTGAAGGTTTCCTCAATGAGAACCTCAACCCCGTTTGCTTCAAGTACCTTCTTCAACACTTCGTTGCTACTTCTGGCGTAGACATCGATGGCATCATAGATCGTCGCGACTTTTTGATAGCCGATTTTCTCCTGCGTCGCCATCACGCCACTCGGAATGCTTATATTGGTCGCGAGACTCGTGCGGAAGATAAAATCTCCAGTTCCGCTCAAACCTGCAGCCGAGGAGACCGAACTGAAAGCGATGACCTGATTTTCCTGCGCAATTGGCGCAGCCTCTTTAAGGTGTGTTGAGATAGCAAGCCCGACGATAGCAGGTACACCTTGATCAACCAAGTGCTGTACGGCTGCCTTCGCTCCCTCTGGCGTGCTCTGATCGTCCACAGTGATAAACGTCAGATTCACATCGCCGAGCCTGTTAATATCTTCTCGTGCCAATTCAAAACCGCGTTGCATTGAAAACCCATACGCCTCGGCGTATTTCCCTGTCAGGGCAACAACAACACCGATCGGAACCTCTTCGCCCATCATCCGAGCCACTTCGCTATCAGAGGCTACCGAGGCGACTCTATTACAACTGAAAAATCCGACACTCAAAGCAACGATTGCTAAAGCAAATGCAAATATTATGAATCTTTTGATTTTCATGTTTAATTTCTATTTTCCTTGCCATTCTTGTACCACAAACTTCCCAGTTTGTGGGCTATGGACGAAAACTATAAAGTTTTGCGGCGTACCTGAAGAAACGCCCAAGCAAAAACCCCAGATGCGACCTGCATCGCGCGACAATATGTTTTTATCAAACTCACGTTTAAAGTATCACATAAGTCGAAAAAAATGTCAAAAAATCAGAACGTTTTTTTTGACAAACTAAGGATAAATACGGTATCCTTAGTTAAAACCGATACCCACTGCACAGATTTCCGACATCAGGACGCGTAATAAGCATACCACAAAATTACAACTTGGTACCTCTTTTAAGGAGGCACTTACATTTATGCTCGAAAAAGAATTTAGGAACGAAGACCCACCAGGCAAGATTATTGCCTTTATGTTGCTCATTGTCTCCCTCATCGATGGCGGGCCATTCGCTGTTAAACTCGGTCTCCAAGGCTTCCCACCGCTAAAAATGGCACTCTTTCGTTGTGTATTAGGCGTTGTTTTCGTGGGTGGCGCAGGACTTTACTACGGGATGTCAATGCGGATGCGCTTCCAGGAATTCACTCGGTTGCTCCTGATCGCCGCCCTTTACGCTTTGCATACGATTACACTGAACATCGGCACCCAATACACAACAGCCGCGCGTTCAACCATTTTTTTTAGTCTCTACCCGCTTTTTGCAGTGCTGTTCGGACACTTCTGGATCCCAAATGATCGGCTCACGCTGACGAAAACATTCGGAATTATCACCGCGTTCAGTGGTGTTTTTCTCGCCATCATGCCAAATCTGCAAGGCGGTAGCGTTACAGGATACCTCATCGGCGATCTCATCGTTATTCTCAGCGCGTGTTCCTTAGGACTCCGTATTACACTGACAAAGGTGTTCGTTCAGGACATTTACCCATACCGACTCCTCGTCTGGCTCTTAGCTTTAAACATTCCGTGCTTTTACGTGATCAGCCACATTTTTGAGCGTGAGCAATCCGTTGAATGGACGCTCGCAAGCACTACCGGGCTCATCTATCAGGGCTGGATTATCACAGGTTTCTGCTTTTTAGGGTTAACATGGACCCTCAGAAAATACAAGGCGAGCAAATTGGTTGTCTTCTCTTTCCTGATGCCAATATCGGGCGTTCTCTTTAGCCGTCTGTTTTTAGGTGATGAATTGACCCTCGAATTGTTGGCAGGTACTGGATTGGTGGCAATCGGAATCTATCTTGTAAATAGACAGCGTTAGTCCACCTACAAACCAATAGACACAAATGGAGGTATACATAACCCAAGTTGCTACCTTAAAATAGAAAGTGTTGTTTCCTTATCTGCCTCACATCCAGAGACCCTGTAAAGGTATTTTCAAGCGAAATTAGCGATTTTTATGGATATAAATTGCTTTTTGTTTTAAAATATCGTATTGTAGTCAGTTAGATATAGACTTGATTGTTTTTTAATTGAATAATATTAAAAATTAACCTATTTTAACCAAAATTGCCATTTGTAACTTGATGAGATTTCCGATGTCGTCTGCATCGGATATTTCAACGCTTTCAAATTTTTTTTCATACCTTACAGAAAGCATTTTTATTTTTCATCGCAACCAGTATAAAGCAGCTCTTTGGATAAACAGATAATGAATAAAAAAGGAATCGTGTGCATCCTAATCCTTACCATTTTGTGGATCCGTGGTCCACAACACATTCCCTCTGCCAGCGATATCCCTGACGGGATGGTGCTAATACCTGCGGGTGAGTTTGAAATGGGGAGCCACACAGGAAAAAACAATGAACGTCCAGTGCACACCGTCTATCTTGATGCCTTCTATATGGACATCTATGAAGTAACAAACGCCCAATACAAAGTTTTCGTCGATGCAAATCCACAGTGGCAGAAAGAAAATATTGCGGAAGCACTTCATGACGGTGTATACCTCCGACTTTGGGACGGGAACACCTATCCCGAAGGCGAGGCGAATCATCCTGTCATTTATGTCTCTTGGTACGCAGCGATGGCTTACGCAGAATGGGCAGGCAAAAGGTTACCGACAGAGGCAGAGTGGGAGAAAGCTGCACGCGGCGGACTTACTGGCAAGGCGTATCCGTCGGGCGATATGATCGACCCAACCCAAGCAAACTACGCACGACATTTCAGCGCGCCAATCGCTGTCGGACAATACCCACCCAACGGGTACGGTCTATACGATATGGTAGGCAATGTTTCAGAGTGGTGCCTTGATGAATACGATCCTGATTTCTATGCAACCTCCCAGCGGGAAAACCCATTTTCAAAAGGAACGCGCCAAGCAACTATCGATAATTTCAAGAACATCGAGGAAAAGTACCGAGTACTACGCGGCGGTTGTTGGACCGATAACGGACTGTTTCTACAAGTCTCATATCGGGATTGGGGACCCCAGCATTATACCAGCGTCTTTCGCGGATTCCGCTGTGTCAAAGACAAGTTGTAGCACAAACTTTATGAAGTTTAATAAAATATTTAGGTAATTCTATATCTTTCCCAGGCCCGGTAGGGTTTTTGCTGAAGAAATCCGCAGAAACACCCAAGCAAGGGGAAACGCCCCAGCAAAAACACCCCCAGCAAAAACGGTGTTTCTTCACGGTTTCCAACCGCACCGGACTTCCAAAAAAATACCGAATTAAATTGTTAATCTTCGTTCAGCCCTGTAGGTTGGGTTGAACGGATATTCCCAAAACGCTGAAAAGTAACACAAAACTCAGCCTGCACCGTGAATGGCACGCCAAACAGAAACCGAGAGAAACCCAACGCCTTTGCGGTTTCCGGGCACCTGAGGTTCTCAAGTTGGGTTTCACTACGTTTTTGGATGTATAGAACGACAAGTTGGGTTTGAGAGTATTGGCGCACCAACATATCCTTTTTTACCACCGTTCAACCCAACCTACGGGACTAAATGGTATTAGAATTAATCGCTCAAATTTTGCGCGATAAGCACCAAATCCAAAATATTGACAACACCGTCAGCATTCACATCCGCATCCGTATCCGCGTCCCCAAGACGAGCAGCGACAAAGACAAGGTCTAATACATTGATAACACCATCACCCGTTACATCATAAGCGGAAACACCTGGAACCAAGTTGGAACGTATCAAATCAAAAACACGCTCCTGATCCGTCTCAACCCGAACAATCCCGATATTCGGCGCCAGCCATTGGTAGGAGGTTGTCCGACCGACCGATAACGCGGAGACCGTCCTCGAATCAATCTGAATTTTAAGACAGTTCTCAAATGTCCCTGCCGGTGTTACCACATCTTCCACCGCGACGGCTTCGTAAACGGACGAAACCGAGAGCGGACCCGTGAGTATAACCTCTGTTTCTAAGGTGAACCCCCACGAAACCCCAAGCTCCAAAGAGGCAGGAAGAAACAGGCCCGGCGGCGATAATACAGCCGACACGGTACCGATAAATGAACCGAGTTCCGCAACAACCTTATGCAGTTTTACACCGTCCTCGTCGAAGTGGACAAAGTACACCTCGCCCGTAGTTTCGTCTGCACCTGCCGTTTCCGCCGTTCTTTTAAAGAGTGCGATCTCTTTACCGTCGATACGTTCCTCGGAGGCTTCAATCGTATAGGTAACCCGTTCCGTCCCATCTGCAGTCTCCAAGACCCAGATATTCCCCAAATCTGTCGGATAATACGCTACAGTCTCTGCCGTCGCAACCATCGAAGAATAAAGCAATAAAACCACTACCAACAATCCAACACAACCGTTTTTTACAAACACCAAATCATTTCTCCTTTTCATAAATCAGATAAGACCATTCCACTCGTCGTAAAAACCTTCAAAAGTGTAACATATTGGAGACGCGAAATCAAAGAAAAATAAGAATTCAACAATGCTGACCCGCGCAATCTCGCCATCCAAACCTTGCTTTTCTGCCTGATCCGTGATACACTTTCCCCATACATCCAGAGCCGGTGACACAATAAAACATATCAACCAGATGTCCACCACCATCCCATCTACGTAGGCGGGCAAACAGACTAAAACAAGGAAATCCAAATGAATCTATTAGAAGAACTCAAAGCGCGCGACGAGCGCATCGAAAAATTGGAACGCGCACTACTGTTAGTGCTGAGTCTAAACGTCGGGAACCATCTCGACAAATCCGCTAAAAATTGTTTTAGCCATGTCCCATCCACCGCAGTAGAGCAGATGGAAACCCTTATCGCAGAGAGTGGAAGCACAGAGCAAGCCATCGAAGCCCTGCTCGACACCACCGAAAAACGTTTCCATCTTGAACTTGATGTTTTGAAGGCATGACTCAGATAAAGGGAGAAAACGATGGATAACAAATTCACTTTTTTCATAATTTATGACATTTTTTCCATTTTTTGCACGAAAACGAGTTAAAAAAATCGTCTTTAATATACAGTCAGTGAAAGTTCAGATTTAACCCGTGATCGAAACCACAGGAGAACGAAACGCTACTTGCCTTCTTTCCACTGATATGATACACTATCTGAACCAGTTTGGGTGGCACTACGAAGCGGACCGCACGGTCTGTCTGCCACTTTTCCAAATGACCGTAGAGGAAGCAGCTGAAGTGATAATCTTCGCGAATCATCTCCTTCGGATCGTCGATTCCTGTAACCCATCAGAGACGAATTAACACTAATAGGACTTACGCACTTTTGACTGTAGCCTGTTCTGTTGGCTGAGATTTCTCGGAAAACATAGCGTTCTGGTAGCACAAACTGGGAAGTTTGTGGTACAAAAGAGCGTCATGCGTAAGTCCTGACTAAATAGAAACCTTTATGGAAAAACTAAATCTCAAGCCTACACACAAGCCGATACGAGACTATTATGAGGCACTGGAACAATACAATCGGCATAATATCACGCACGAAGGCGCAGTTAGTAATCCTTTCGCCTTCTTACTTGCTACCTGCACAAAAAAGATAAAAGGCACACTTGAGCCGCAACACACGATGCGCAGCCCAGAAGGAAACCGCATCGTCATTGATGGCGCGATCTTGAACGAGTACGGACTCCCGACCGCTTACTGGGAAGCAAAGGATATGGATGACGACCTCCCGAAAGCAATTCAGGAGAAACGCGACAAAGGCTATCCATTTGACAATATCCTGTTTCAAAACCCCGAGCGCGCCATCTTATATCAGAACCATGAAGTAGCACTGGACACGGACATCACCGATCCCGAAAACCTTGTTGAAGTCCTCCAACGTCTTTTCTTTTATTCGGGCGCCACTTTTAGCGATTGGTATGATGCAGTCAATAAATTCAGCGATCGGATTCCGGCACTTGCCGCCAAGTTGAAAGAACTTGTTGAGGAACAACACAAAACGAACGCCGCATTCAAGGAGGCATTTACCAGTTTCTACCAAACTTGCCTCACCTCGATCAACCCCGATCTCTCACAAGCGACCGTTGAAGAGATGCTCATTCAGCATATCCTCACCGAGCGGATCTTCCTCAAAGTTTTTGACAGGTCGGATTTTACCAACCGAAACATCATCGCTATAGAGATAGAAAAAGTGAGTAAGGCACTCATGCAGTACTCGGTGAGTCGAGACGAGTTCCTCAAACCTCTATCCCCTTTTTACACTGCCATTGAAGAAGCTGCCACCCATTGTAAAGATTTCTCCGAAAAACAACACTTTCTCAATACTGTTTATGAAAAGTTTTTTCAAGAGTATTCTGAGGATACGGCAGACACTCATGGTATCGTCTACACCCCGCAACCGATTGTTGATTTCATGGTAAACAGCGTTGAATATCTCTTGAAAACCGAGTTTAACCGTTCGCTGTCGGATACAGGCGTGCATATTATCGACCCGTTTGTTGGCACCGGCAATTTCATTGTCAGGATCATGCAGGACATCCAAAAAATAGCATTGGAGGATAAATACCGACACGAACTGCATTGCAACGAGGTGCTGTTGCTCCCTTACTATATTGCTAACTTGAACATCGAGCAAGAATTCTTACATCATACAAAAAAATATCTACCATTTGAGAGGATAGTCTTCGCCGATACTTTTGAATTGTTTGATCAGCAACAAATGGAACTTCTTACCGAGGAAAACACAAAACGGGTAGAACAACAAAAAGCAAAAGACATGTTTGTGGTTATCGGTAATCCACCCTACAATGCTGGACAACAGAGCGAAAATGACAATAACAAGAATCGTCCATACGAGGTACTCGACGAACAGATCAAGGCTACGTATGTGAAAGATTCCAAAGCGCAACTGAAATATAACACGTACGACCCATTTGTAAGAGCGTTTAGCTGGGCATCAAATCGAATTGGAAACTCCGGTATTGTCGCATTTATAACAAACAACAATTTTATTAACGGACTGGCGTTTGATGGAATGCGCAAACATCTTGCTAAAGAATTCAACGCACTGTATCTGCTTAATTTAGGCGGAAACATCAATAAGAGGCAGCCAGCAGGCTCCAACGTATTTGACATTAAAATCGGTGTAAGTATAGCACTGCTCGTAAGAACAGGAGAACCTATTGATTCTCCATGTATCCTTTACAACAATGAAACAGAACTATTGAGTAAGGCGCAGACGTTTCATTTCCTTAAGACGCACAAAAGTGTAAGCGATGTTACATGGCAAGAGATTCAGCCCGATAAAAAACACACGTGGATCACTGAAGGACTCCACGCCGATTTTGATACTCTCATCCCGATAGGAACTAAAGACGCGAAAGACGGAAAAGGCACAGCAGAAACCACAGACGGTGTGATTTTCAAAAACTTCAGCCTCGGTGTGTCAACCAATCGAGATTTCTGGGTTTATAACTTCAATCAAGACGCGCTTCGCGATAACGTTCAACGCATGTTGGAAACTTATGAAGTGGAATTGGATCGATGGAAACGTCAGAGGCCGCCCAAACGCAATGTTAATGACTTTGTTTTCTATGATGACACTAAAATGAAGTGGAGTAACACCTTAAAACAACATCTTGAGCGTGGGAACATTACCCAATTTGCTGAAGAAAAAATAAGGTGTTCACTTTACCGCCCTTTTACGAAAAAAGAACTTTTCTTTGATAATATTCTAATAGACCGCATGGGACATTTTTCCACCATTTTTCCGGCCCTTGAAACAGAAACAGAAAATCAAATAATTTGTCTGACAGATAAGGGATCTGAGAAGCCTTTTATGACGCTTATGAGTAATCAACTAACCGATCTACACGTTGTGGGTTCAGGTTGTGGTGCTCAATGCTTTCCCTTCTACGCCTATAGTCCAGATGGCAAAATCCGTCACGAAAATATCACTGATTGGGCTCTAAAAAAGTTTCAGAACGACTACGATGACGACAGCATAAGCAAATGGGACATCTTCTACTACAATTACGGCATTTTACACCATCCAGATTATCGCAATAAATACCGAGAAAATCTAAAACGCAGCCTCCCCCGTATCCCTTTCGCCGACGATTTTTGGGCATTCTCGGAGGCTGGCAAGCAGTTAGCGGATCTCCATATCAATTACGAGACCGCGCCAAAACACGCGGGACTGACGCTCAAGGAAACACCGAATACGCCTTTAGATTTGTGCGTGGAGAAGATGAGGTTGTCGAAAGACAAAACGCGGATTGAATACAACAATTTCTTAACCATTGAAGATATTCCGGTTGAAGCACACGACTATAGATTGGGCACTCGCTCGGCGTTGGAGTGGGTGGTCGATCAGTATCGCGTCACAGAGGACTACAAGCCGAATACGGGCAGAGGGAGCCGTATTGTCAACGACCCAAACCGAGAGACGGAACGGCGGTATATTGTAGATTTAATAGCACGCGTCACCACCGTAAGCCTTGAAACAATGAAAATTATCAAAAATTTACCTGCATTATATCCGGACACAGAGGATTAATCGAAAAAGGAGAACAACTGTGAATCTCAGTAATGTGAATCTCAACGAAAAACTTGTCTTAACTTTGCTAATTTGTGGTCCGAATAAACGGTGGCACCTCACACCCTATAGGGGTGGGAAAGCGATGCACTTTTCCTACTTTTTTCTTGAATAATATGCTAAAATAAATTAACCTGTTAACCGAAAGGTGATATATGCGTTATTCTCATAGCGTAAAACTGAAGTCTGGGAGATTCACAATGCCAAATGGACGGGCGATATGTCTTGGGATTTTCTGTGTCCTTTTTATTGCCTCTACGGTGTTTGCACAATCGCAGTCAGCAACCGATACGATTATTGAGAAGATAGGCGAATCAGAGCGGCGAATTCGCGATCATGTGGATACGAAAGTCAAAGAGGTTGAGACAAAGATTGAAACCCTTAGTACAAAGGTTGGGACCCTTAGTACAGATGTAGCAGTAAATAAGACGGATATAGGGAACATGAAAGAAAGCATACGTGATTTAAAAGAGACGGTGGATCGGATTTGGTACGGTATATTAGGAGTTTTTGGAACTCTGATACTTTATTTTCTCAAATCATGGTGGGATAATCGAGGTAAAAAGAATGATGTGGACAAGATAGATCGCTTAGCCGAGGAGATCACCAGACTAACCTCAGCACAGGCAGAAATTCCAGCCCAAATCACCAAACTCATCTCAGCACAAGCGGAGATTTCAACAACGAGAGGCGTTCTCGGAGACCCCAAAGTACCGAGCGCGGAGGGATTAGGTGGGTTAACACGGAATGTCCGGTCTCCACACCGCGATGCAGGAGAAACAGTCTGATGGAAAACACTAAGAACCCAATTGAGGAGCCTACATCCGCAGAAGCCTACGTTGAGAGGGGGAATGAATTCTACGATCAAGGCGATTATCAGGCTGCCATTTCCGATTATGATGAGGCGATCCGGCTTGACCCTGAATATGCAAGAGCCTACTACAACCGAGGAAACGCAAAAAGAGAACTGGGACACCCTGAGGCTGCTATCTCTGATTATAATGAGGCGGTTCGGCTCAATCCTAAATTTACGGAGGCTTACGGCAACCGAGGAAACGGAAAAAGAGAACTGGGACACCTTGAAGCTGCTATTTCCGATTATGATGAGGCGATCCGTATAAACCCTGAAGATGCGAGAACCTACAACAACCGAGGAAACGCAAAAAGTGAATTAGGAAAATATTTTGAAGCCATCTCCGATTACGACCAAGCGATCCGACTAAACCCTAATGATGCGGGAGTCTACCACAACCGAGGAAACGCAAAAAGAGAACTGGGACACCCTGAGGCTGCTATTGCTGATTATGACGAGGCGATCCGGCTTGACCCTGATGAGGCAAGAATCTACTGCAACCGAGGAAACGCAAAAAATGAATTAGGAAAACATTTTGAAGCCATTTCCGATTATGACGAAGCGATCCGGCTTGACTCTCTTGACCGTGATAATGCGATCCTTTACAACAACCGAGGCTTTACGAAAAGTCAATTGGGACACCCCGAGGCTGCTATCGCTGATTATGACGAGGCGATCCGGCTTGACCCCGAATATACGAGAGCCTACAACAACCGAGGAAACGCCAAAAGCAAACTCGGAGACCTTGAGGGGGCTATCGCTGATTATGGCGAGGCGATACGTATAAACCCTGATGATCCAACAGCCCGCACCAACCGAGAAAACGCCGAAAAAGAACTTAGAGAACGCCAGAAAGAAACTTAGGTAACCCGCTTCCCTTCTTTCATTCGCCCACCCTATAATCCCACAAATCCCAGTTCTGACGACTAACCGTTCATTAGCAAAATTCCGAAAATCCCAAAACCCTGATTCAGATAAAAAATAATTTGACATCCCAAATCAAATATGTTATCATATATGTATCTTATCATACATAATGTAATATCAGTTGAAAATGAACTGTCCATAAGACGATCTATCCATCACTAACAGGACTTACGCAATTTTGACTGTAAACCGTCCTGTTAGATGAGATTTCTCCGAAAACACAGCGTTCTTGTGTCACAAACTATGAAGTTTGTGCTACAAAATAGCAGCGTGCGTAAGTCCTAACTAAAAATTAACAAACGTTAACCGATGAAATTAGCATTTTATGAACAACTTAAAAACAGACCATATCCACTAACGCCACAAGACCAATGATACACTACATCCGAGGCACTACAGAGAGAAACGAACAAAAATAAAATTGCCCAATTGTTCACGAAAATTACGGACACCTGGAATTCAAAAACACCATCAACCAACGTTCTAACTAAGTTTATACCTTTTACAGAGCAGAAAAAGAATCGTGAACAATTCCGTGAACATTCATGAACATCGCAACAGAAAATCCATCATGCGTAGCCACTATTTCCATCATAAACACAGATAATACAAGGGTTCGTAACCGATTACGCTATGAAGATAGAAATCGAACAGTTCACAAATGTTCACGAAATTCCGTGTCGTGTTCACGAAATGTTCATAAATTCACCCTTTAGAACCAATTGTCCACAAATCCGAAAAAAGTTAACAAGCCGTTAAATGATGATACATGGAGGCGGTTGTGCTAAAACGGAAAGACCTCAAATTCAGACTCTCAACGCGACACAAAGAATTCGCTGTCTGCCAATTCGCCGAGTTCATGAAACCGACCGATGTCGTCACCGCTGTCATGGCGCAATTCAAAACCGAACTCGCCGCCGACATAGAAAAACATGGCGAAGGCGAAATCCGACGCTACCTCTCCCATAACTTCTGGGTACTCAATCCCAAAAACGGGAAGATGCCCGAAAAATTCAAAGAACACTTTGAGACCCACAAGCAACTATACCTCAAAACCTACAGCGATAGTTACCTCCGCCACCCTCGAAACGTCGTCAGAGAACTCGACACCCTCTATCAAAAATGTACCGAACAACTTGAAAACGCCGACCCAGACAAAGCGCGACAACTCATGCCGACAATGCTCAAAATTATCCAAACCATCAGAAACACTATCGACGCAATCCCATTCGACGAACTCGAAAAGGAAGAAGAGTTGTTTCAGACTGTCGGACTCTCAGGACACTATTGGGGCGGACTTGAGGACCCCGATCCACTCGACGAGGAAGATGAAAATAAACTCAAAGAATTGCTACAAACGGAAGCCCCATTTGATGAGATCCAGAAATTTATTGAATATCTAAGATGCAAGGATCAAGACCTCCTTTTTGTTCGGTTCCCGGATAAAGACCCTAAAGAAGGCCCATACGTTATTAGAGGCAGACTTATTCAACTTGCATCCCTATCTCAAAAGGAATCAGAACAGAATCCATCATCAACTACCGAATAAAATCATGTCCAAACGCAAAATCCTCACACTCATCGTTATTCCCGTCCTGCTGATTTCTGGGTTAATCATCGTTCTCATCAACAACCCGCGAGGACCCGCAGCCACCTTAATCCTCGCACAGCAACGGATTGACTTCGGAACCCTTCCAGAATGGGAGGGCACCGTAACACGCACCGTAACAGCACGGAATACCGGTAAAAACACGCTTCGTATCCTAAACGTCCATACAGGTTGCAGCTACGCCAAAATCACAGCACCGGAACAGATCCGACCGAACGAGGAGGCAACCTTCCATATCGTCATTGACCCCGAAACACTTCCTATCGATGAAACCACAGCGACAGCGACGATTTTCACCGACAATCCAAACACCGCAAGTGTTAATCTAACAATAGTCGCCGCCGCAAAACGGTTCGCGACGCTCAATCCAAATACCTGCGACTTCGGCAATATCCGTCCCGAAACGACGTATCAAAAGGAACTCACACTCTCCCTGAACGCACCGCTCGACGCATCCGGCATCCGTCTCCTGCCGTCAAACCAATCAGTGTTGACGTGGCAGATGACGCCTGACCCCGACACAGACACCTCACGCCTTATCACTATCCAGCTCCGTTCACCGAAAGCGCGTGGACGCTTCGCATCGCTACTCACCCTTGCATTCCCTAACGAGCGAACATTGACGCTCCCGGTCTACGGCTTCATCCAAAACGACTAAGCGATCCACTTGTCCGAGTGCCACCGAACCCATAAAATTATCTGCTGATGGCTATTGGCTAAGAGGCTGTCGGTAAGAAACATTGTGCTAACCTAACGCCTCTTTACCGACGGAAACCGACAGTGAGCGCAGCGAACGCCCCTCTTTGCTGATTGCCACTTCCCCTCTTTGCTGACTGCTGACTGCTGATAGCCAAAAGCCAAATAAACACTTGACAAAATCGTGTAAATTGTAGTATCATTTAATGTACGGACACTTGTAAAAAAGCAGAAGAACCCTTCATGGAAAAACGCTACTTCGATTTCAGGGATATTTGCCAAGCGATCCGCTACGGATTCAGTGGACGAAAAATTGCTGTCCATTTCATTGGACTCGTCCTCGCATATCTGATCTATCAATTCTTGGTATATCTCAGTCTCTTCGTTGTAGGTAACACGACCGCTCAGGACTTTTGGGATAAATATGGACTCCTACCCGTTCTCCCCTTCAGTGATACCGGACTCACACAGATAACTGAGATTGCAATGTGGATAGGAGTGATCTGCTTCGCGTGTATATTCTTCTTAGCGAGCACTGTGGCTTCCAAAATTACCATTGAGCAACTCCGCGGGGACTTCTTCTTCTCGGTCGGCGACGCAGTAACTTTTCTCAAAAGGCATTGGAAATCTGTTTTCGGTGCGTTCATCGGGCTGCTCCTCATACAGATATTTCTTGCCTTAATACCGTTGGGCATCGCAGGACTCGGAAAATTACCGGTCATTGGAAAACCGTTCCTAACGATCAGTTCGTTGTTCATGCCAATCGGCTTTTTTCTCGGCGTGCTGATGGCGTTGATTGCTATCGTTTTCGCGGTGAGCCTGCTCTTTGTACCGGCTGTGGTCGCGACGACCGGTGCCGACGCGTTTGAAACTATCTACCAGCAATTTGCCATCGTTTGGAACCAACCGTGGCGCACGGTGTGTTATGAAATGATGTTGTTTCTGATGAAACTCATCTTTGTACCCATCTGGGCTCTTTTTTGCCTTGCTGGTTTTTCGATCGTTATGCTTCCGATGTCGTTTCTACACGCTGCAGAAATGGAGCATATCACGGCGTGTGCAAACTTATGGCTCGGTGGTGCCATCGAAAAGATAACGATGCTACCTTATGCTAACATATTCGGTGTTTTTAACATCGGTATCGCCATGAAAGAGGCATCCGCTTTCGCGACAACGGTAACCGCTATCTTTCTCACACTTACGATAGTGATGACAGTCGGACTCGTGATTGCCTACCTCTTTTCAATCGCTTCCGCCGGAAACACAATCGTCTATTTGGTTTTGCGTAAGAAACTTGACGGACATAACTTGTTAGAACCGTCCGACATCGGAGAAATCGAGACACCGGATGTAGCACCTGAATCGGAGCCCCAGTAAAGGGTTTAATGAGGCTGGATATACGGAGAAAGACTTTCAAGTTCCAAAGGACCTAACCGCACCGCATGGAAATCAATTCCGAGTTAAAAAAAGCACGTAGCCTGAAACGAAGTGGAAGGGTTTTTGCTTGGGCGTTTCTTTAGATATACGCAGAAAGAATTTCAAGCACCAGCGAACCTAACCGCACCGCAAGGAAAATTTAAAAATGTTCCAAAAAATGCTAACAAAAGTCTTCGGGAGCAAAGAAGACAGGGATGTCAAAAAGTTTCGGGACATCGTTGAAGCGGTCAACCAACGCGAACCAGCTGTCCAAAAACTCACAGACGCGCAACTACAATCCAAAACACCAGAATTTCGCCAACAGTTAGATGCCGGGGTATCGCTCGATGAACTCCTACCAGACGCGTTCGCTGTCGTCCGAGAAGCAGCTGTCCGGACACTCAAACAGCGACACTACGATGTCCAAATTATGGGTGCCGCCGCGCTCCATCAAGGGGCCATCGCAGAGATGCGGACCGGTGAAGGAAAAACACTCACATCAACCCTCGCTGTCTATCTCAACGCACTCACCGGAAAAGGGGTCCACGTCGCCACCGTTAACGACTACCTCGCACGTCGGGATGCAGAATGGATGGGAAAAGTCTACAACTTCCTCGGACTCTCTGTTGGACTCACGCTCAGTCTGATGCCCCACGAACAGAAAAGACTCGGATACAAGTCAGACATCACCTACGGCGTTCACAGCGAATTTGGGTTCGACTACCTCTGGGATAACAAAGCACTCTCGCTTGAGGCAAAAGTCCAACGCGGACACGTCTATGCAATCCTTGATGAAGTCGATAGTATCCTCATTGACGAGGCACGGACGCCGCTCATTATCTCAGAACCCTCCGGTAAACCCGCCGAACTCTACAAGCAAGTCAACAGCGTTGTCACACAACTCAAAGAAGACGAACATTTCAAGATAGATCAGCAAGGAAAATCCCGCGGCAGCGTCACCCTCACCGACGAAGGCGTTGAAGAGGTCGAACGTCGGCTCGGAGTCGGTAACCTCTATGAACATACCAATGTCGCCATGGTACACCACGTCAACCAAGCACTCACCGCACACCAGCTCTACAAACGCGATGTCGATTACCTCGTTGAGAACGGTGAAGTCCTCCTCGTTGATGAATTCACAGGACGAAAACAGATCGGTAGACGCTTGAGTGAGGGGCTGCACCAAGCGATTGAGGCGAAGGAGCGCGTCAAAATCGTTCAGGAAAGCCAGACCGGTGCTAAGGTTACCTATCAGAACTACTTCCGTATGTACGATAAACTCTCCGGTATGACAGGTACCGCCGCCACTGAGGCAAACGAGTTCGCACATATCTATGGGTTAGAAGTTTCCGTTATCCCCACCAATGAACCGATGATCCGGATGGATAATGCCGACCAGATTTATGCCACCGAAGAAGCGAAATATAACGCCGTCTTAGCAGACATCGCTGAACAGCACGAGAAAGGACGACCCGTCCTTGTCGGTACAGCTTCCATTGAAAGCTCTGAGAAATTGAGTAAAATGCTGAAAGCGAAGCATCGGGACATCAAGCATCAAGTTTTAAACGCCAAAGAGCACGCACACGAAGCCGATATCATCGCACAGGCAGGTGTCCCCGGCACTGTGACAATCGCGACGAATATGGCAGGACGTGGGGTGGACATCCTTCTCGGTGGCAATCCAGAAGGCTTAGCGAAGGATACGCTCCGAAAACAGAACGCTAAAGTGGACGAACTGCACATAGAATCCGAAGCGTATCAGACAGCGTTCAAAAAAGCTGAGGGGGTTTGTGACGAAAACAAAAAGAAGGTATTAAGGGCGGGCGGACTCCATATTGTCGGCACAGAACGACACGAGTCGCGGCGTATTGATAACCAGCTCCGTGGACGTGCCGGTAGACAGGGCGACCCGGGTTCATCTCGGTTCTACCTCTCCCTCGAAGACGAATTGATGCGTAAATTCGGTTCCGAACGTTTGCAAGGATTGATGACACGCGTCGGAATGGAAGAAGAAATACCGTTAGAGCATCCGTGGGTTACCAAATCCATTGAAAAGGCACAGACACGTGTCGAGCAGATGCACTTTGAAATTCGTAAAAACCTACTTAAGTTCGACGATGTCATGGATTCACAGCGCGACACCATATATACCTTACGCGATACCGTTTTAGCCTCCGCGACCGACATGTCAATCTTGGCTGAAGACGAAGAGGCATCCGAATCATCAGAAAACGAGAACGTTCCCGAAGAAGTAGGACTCGCAGCACTCGCTGAAAAGGGAGGCAGAGCACCTGCAACCCTCAAAACAACAATTTGGCAGATGATTGAACGCGTCGTTCAAGATGCTATCGACGACAATATACCGGAGGGGAAAGGGAATACCTTTGAAACACCAGATAGGTTTGAACAGTGGTTAATCAATAAATTTCCGGTCGTACCGACGTGGAAGACCCCTTTGGCACAGGCGGATGTAGACGAAATTGAAGAGCAAACCTTGACATTACTGCGCGAGGCTTATGAAAAACGCGAAACTGAACTTGGTCCAGAGATGATGCGTCTTCTCGAACGGCTACTCCTGCTCGATAGGATTGACGATCACTGGAAGGAACACCTCTATAATATCGACTACATTGAGGAAGGTATCCGGTTCGGCGCAGGATACGGCGGCAAAGACCCGGTTGTCGTTTTCAAAAACGAGGCACTTGCGGTTTTTGAAACGATGTATCAGTCTATTGAGGAAGAGGTGAGCGAATTCATCTTCAAATCTCAGGTCAACACGCAAGCACCACGCCGTACGCCGGGGCGGCGAGCGGGCAGTTCGCGTAGGCAACCACCGAGACGCGCGCAAGCAGATAATGCAATGGCTGCGAGTGACGATGCCGCATTCGCCTCGCAACAAGCGATGGGGAACGTGCCGAAGGTCGGTAGAAATGCACCCTGTCCCTGCGGAAGCGGGAAAAAATATAAGCGATGCCACGGCGCATAAGGAGAACACCTTTGAATTCCGAAAACGCGTATACGCTCTCGAAAACTTTACTTGACATCCTCGCATGCCCAGCCTGTAAAGGTGGAATAGAGCACGATGAAACGGCACAGAAACTCGTCTGTATCGGCGAGTGTCAGCGACGTTACCCGATCCGAGACGGGATTCCGGTGATGCTCATTGATGAAGCCGAATTGCCCGATGAAGTGGAACGATGACCAGATGTTAATAGTTAAAAAGAATGAAAATCTTATTTCTTAGCCTCCGATGTCCGTATCCACCGCACCGAGGCGACCGGATCCGGTCATATAATTTTATCAAGCAGTTATCGAAACAACATGCCGTAACGCTCGTTTATTTTGCTGAATCCGAAACCGATATCGAATCAGCGAAACATCTAAAGCCTTTTTGTGAACGTGTAGAATGGGTGCGGTTTCGTCGTTCTTTCGCATTTTTGAATACAGGGGTCCACTGCCTATCACGCTGTCCGCTCCAGCTGCACTACTGGTACGCACCGCAGATGCAACGAAAGATTAACGATATCCTCGCGCAAGGACAGTTTGAACTGATTCATGCCCATCTCTTTCGGATGGGACAATATGTGGCAGAGGTACAGGGACCCGCGAAAGTGTTAGATTTGTGTGATTCGTTGGCGCTGAATCTCAACCGTCGGGCTGAACTGGAAAGCAATCCTTGGCTGGCAAAAATTAAATTAGATTGCACGCCAAAGCGTTTCTTGGTAAAATTGGAGGAAAAACGGGTTCGCCGTTACGAAGTCGATATTATGAAGGCTTTCGATTGCGGCACGGTCGTTGCACGTTTCGACCGCGACTATCTGCTGCAACAAGACGATCGCTTGGACCTATCAATCGTTCCGATGGGGGTTGATCTCGAATACTTTCAACCGAACGCAGGCGTAGTGTCCGCACCGGTTTTGCTCTTTACTGGCACAATGAACTATTTTCCGAACGCCGATGCCGTGATCTATTTCTGTAGTGAGATTTTCCCACGCATCCGTGAACGACACCCAGACGCGACTTTCTATGTCGTCGGTAATCATCCATCGGAAGCGGTGAAACGGCTCGAAACACAGGACGGTGTCGTCGTTACCGGTTATGTGCCGGATGTCCGTCCCTATTTTGAGAAGGCATCTGTTTTTGTCGCCCCTTTACGTGCCGGTTCGGGCATACAAACAAAGAATTTAGAGGCAATGGCGATGCAAGTACCGGTTGTCACGACTTCCGTCGGCGCGATGGGTTTAGAAGCCGATGTCGGTAAAGAACTCCTCGTTGCTGATACACCGGCAGACTTCGCTGAGCGTGTGAATCAACTATTGGATAACCAGCGTTTGCGAGTTAGGCTTGCACAGACTGCCAGATCCCGTGTTGAAGCGAACTACAGTTGGGAGGCTGTCGGTGATCGTTTGAAGGATGTCTATACACAAGCAGTCCATACATCGAAACACAAAGCAGAACGCAATCAGTAAATGAAAACAAAAACTTAGCCTAAAACGAAGTGGAGGGAATATGGATAAATCGAAAATAAAATGGAGTCCCATAGTTGTTGTTGATGTACTTCTTGTCAATATCGCATTTTTATTTGCTTATTTAACCAGTCGGCAATTCGGTTTCGATCCATTAGCGCAACCTACATTGCTTTCTTCTGTCCTACAGAGCGCAGATATATCACCCTTTCAGCATTTTTTAGGGATCGCCGCCCTCGTCACGACTGTCCGCATCGGTCTCTTATTGGGTGTCAATATATACAAACCGATGTGGCAATACGCCGCTGTTCAAGAATTTCGTAAACTCGCGACCGCCTCCGTATTGGCGACTTTCGGACTTATCGCGCTCGCTATCCCCTTAAAAATTGCTTGGGTGTTATTCTTAATCGATGGCTTCTATAACTTCGCGCTTATCGGATTTACGAAGTTCTCCTCACAACTGCTTCAGCGAGATAGACGGGGTGTCAACACAAGCCCACGGAAAACCAAGCACGCAAACGGCGCGAACGCGCAATCGTCTCTGCCCACTCGAAAACCGCCGACCAAAGTACTCATTGTCGGTGCTGGCGAAACAGGGATCGGTGTACTCCGGGAAATCAGAAATCACCCAGAAAAAGGTTATATCCCCGTAGGGTTCATTGACGATTCCCCGCGTAAGGTCGGCAGAACCGTCGCCGGGCTTGAGGTACTCGGTACGACACGGGACCTGACATATATTGCCCATAAACGGACGGTTGACGAGGTGGTTATCGCGATTCCGTCAGCACCGGGTGGAAAAATTCGTGAGATTATCCGACAGTGCGAATATCGCGGCTGTCAGTTCAAAATCGTTCCGAACATTCACGCGATCCTTGAAGGACGCGCCAGTGTCAATCAAATTCGGGAAGTCCGATTCGAGGACCTCCTAAACCGATCTACCTCACAGATGGACATCGCCGAAGTCTCGAAATATCTCTCTGGTAAACGGGTCATGGTAACCGGTGCGGGTGGTTCCATCGGTTCTGAACTCTGCCGACAGGTGGCAAAACTCGATCCCGAACTCCTTATCCTCTTCGGACGTGGTGAAAATAGCCTCTATCACACAGATATAGAACTCCGGGAGTCTGAACCCGAACTTAATCGCGCTGTGATTATCGGCGATATTCGAGATAACGCCAAGGTTAGCCAAATCATACGTAAGTATCGACCACACATTATCTTCCATGCTGCTGCACACAAGCACGTCAAATTCATGGAGAACCATCCCGATGAAGCCGTCAAAAACAATATCCTCGGCACGCAGAACCTTATTGATGCCGCAATCAAACACAAGGTCGAGGCGTTTATCCTCGTTTCTTCTGATAAAGCCGTGAACCCGACGAGTGTCTATGGCGCATCCAAACGCGTAACCGAGAAATTGATCCAGTGCAAACCAAAACAGAACGGAACGCGGTTTATCGCCGTCCGTTTCGGAAATGTTATCGGCAGTCGCGCAAGTGTACTGCCAAATTTCAAACGCCAGATCGCTAAAGGCGGTCCCGTGACCGTTACACATCGTGAAGCGACCCGATACTTTATGACGATCCCAGAAGCAGTCCAACTCCTTATACAAGCCGGTGCTATGGGAAATGGCGGCGAGATTCTCATGTTAGATATGGGAGAACCGATCAAAATCCTTGACCTCGCTGAAGATCTCATCCGACTCTCCGGACTTGAGGTCGATAGAGACATCAAGATCGAATTCACAGGTTTAGAACCCGGCGAAAAATTGTACGAAGAACTCCTCACGCCGCAAGAAGGCGTTACGGCGACGAAGCATCAGCGGATTTTCGTGGCACAACTCGAAGAAATTGAGGAACGTTTACTCCTCTCACAGATTGAAGAACTCTCGCTCCTCGCAGATGGACTCGATGCAGACGGTATCGTCGCAAAATTCCAAGACTTGGTACCGACATATCAACCGAACCGAGCGTTCATTACCGATACCGATACCGATAGCGGGTCCGAGATTATTCAATTCCCCGCAGAAACGAAAACTGCCAGTGCGAACCGCCGCTAACACGATAATAAGGTTAAAGCAGCCTATGTCGTATACCGTAGATACTCAAGACGTTATCATAGCACCCAAATCCGCTGCGGTGAAACGGATGTTTGATGTCGTTTTCGCGATAATCGGATTTTTGCTGCTGTTGCCTCTCTTTTTGCTCGGAAGCCTATTGGCGAAGCTGCAATCCAAAGGACCGGTGTTCTACAAATCAAAACGCGTCGGCAAAGATGAAGTTATCTTTGAAATGTATAAATTCAGGACAATGGTCGTCAATGCCGATACACTCGGCGGCAGCTTGACGACCTATAGAGACACACGGATTACACCCATCGGCCGCTTCCTGCGATGGACGAAACTTGACGAACTCCCGAACCTAATCAATGTTATCAAAGGCGAGATGAGCCTTATCGGACCCCGGCCAGAGGCTCCAGAATACGTTAAATACTACACGCAAATACAGAAACAGGTGCTATTGGTGAAACCGGGGATAACCGGTCCATCACAACTCGCGAATCGTGATGAAGAAGAAAAATTAAAAGGGCAACCGGACGCGGAACACTATTACATCACAGAACTGATGCCGAAAAAACTTGCACTGGATCTCCAATACGTCGCAACACAGAGCATCGCTACCGATATAGGCTGGTTGTTAAAAACCCTTTGGGTCGTCATCTTCGTACCACGCCGACGCAAATAGTTTTTCGTCTTGCTACCAGAACACCTGAGTTATCTCTTTTTGTAGGAGCGAGCTGTGCTCGCGATCCATAATTAAAGCTTACAGACTTCGCTGGTAGTCAAAATTCCGTAGGTTGGGTTGAAGGGAACCTTGCTGAAAACCTTATAGTAACGATGATGGTCAAGTTCATCAAACTCCTGAACATACCAGAAAAGCAGTGAAACCCAACGGGTGTACTATAGCGTTTCGGGTGTTGGGTTTCGCTATTTATATTTGCGCGGTTGATTGCTGGTCATATATTTTTTCTAAAATGTGTCGTTCTTGGGATTTACCGCTCAACCCAACCTACGATTAATTAGGGCTTACTTCTTAGGGTAGGAGCGAGCTGCGCTCGCGATTCCGATAACCCAATAGTTAAAATTATGAAGAAAAAACGTGTTTTTATTATCTTAGGCAGCATTGTCGTCCTATTTTTTCTCATGTTGGCGCTACTACGCGCAATGAGCAGTGGGACATCCCTCGGACAGAAAGTCGCCGTAATAGATATTACTGGCATCATCTCCAAATCGGATGCGACGATTAAGTTGATTCATACCTATCGCGATGATCCGAGCGTCAAAGCGATCGTACTGCGGATTGATACCCCCGGTGGCAGTGTTGCCCCGGTCCAAGAGATTTTCACGGAACTCGAAAAGATAGAAAAGCCGATTATCGCCTCAATGGGTGGAAGTGCTGCATCGGGCGGCTACTATATCGCGTGTGCTGCCGATACAATCGTCGCAAACCCCGGAACGTTGACCGGCAGTATTGGCGTTATTATGCAGTTCACACGGATGAAAGGTTTATACGATAAAGTCGGATTAGAACATCAGGTCGTTAAGAGCGGGCAATTCAAGGATACAGGTTCACCGTTCCGAGAGCTGACAGAACAGGAGCGAGCGGTACTACAAGCCACCGTCGATGACGTTTACAATCAATTTGTGGATGCGATCTTTGCGGCACGTGGAAATCTCCTAACGCGTGCTGAAGTCGTTGAACTCGCTGACGGAAGGATCTTTTCTGGGAAACAGGCATTAGAATCAAAACTGGTTGATCAACTCGGTAACCTACCCGATGCAATCAAAATTGCTGGAGAACGCGCGGGTATTGACGGTAAACCGCGGGTACTTCGTCCCGAGAGACGGACCTCCCTGTTTGAACAACTCCTCGGAATTAAACAGATGCCACCCTTAGATGAGATGTTCAGCCTGCCCGGTGTCACTTTCCGCTACCAGATGAGCCTGGGCGACTAAATTCGCCACGCGATGAGGCAGAAAAATGGATAGCACGTATCAGGTTAACCGAGAGTGGCAAAAACTTGCAAGTCACATCGTCAAGCCGCAGCAGGTTGTGTTGGTGATAGGTGCAACCGATACCGGAAAATCGACCTTCTGCCGTTTTTTGGCAGATTACGCACTCACGTCGGGGCTCAAAGTCGCTTGCGTTGATGCAGACATTGGGCAATCCCGAATCGGGCCCCCAACCACAGTCGGTGTCAAGTCCTTTGAAACGCAGAAAAAAAACGGATCATCCGATTTCGACAATCAACAAATCCGAGTAGAGAACCGCGTCGTCTTTGATGGCAGTGCGGAGCGACTCTATTTTGTCGGTGATGTATCGTTGAGCGGACACTTTCTTGAAATCCTCACAGGAATACGTTTGATGGTAGATAGCGCACGCCAGACCGATGCCGATTTCATTGTTATTGACACAACCGGTTATATCCACGATCCGCCCGCAGTCACTCTCAAACAGCATAAAATTGAACTCATCCGGCCGAACCACTTGGTCTGCATCGGTCGTTCTGCAGAGTTGACGCAGATAGCAGCGTGCTACACGCAACAGGAGTGGCTCGACATTCATTGCCTTCTTCCACACCGAAACGTTCGATCAAAGAGTCGTAGCGTCCGGAGCCGATACCGAAAGGATCAATTTGATGCGTATTTCTCTGAAAGCAACGTTGACTCGCTCTGTTTTGGGCAAATTCGCGGTGGACGCACCCCATTTTTCATAGGTAGACCCGCAAATCAGAAGGAAGTAGAAATTCTCGCGCAGCTTACAGAAACCGAAGTCCATTATGCAGAATGGGGACACCGTACTTTATGCCTCATTGCATCAACACACCTGTCCAAAGCGGCACGCACACACATTAAAAACTATTTAAGTTTGACCCGTGTTACAGTAGAGGTTCCCGCTTACTTTGAACGCCGCCTCGTCGGATTAATCAATGCGACTGGTGACACCTACGCCATTGGCGTGATTGAGGCTATAGACTTCCAGAAACGGGAACTTAGCATCCGTGGCCCGTTTTCAAAAGTGGGCAATGCTACGAAGCAGGCGTGCGCTATCCAATTTGGGGACTATCGTTTAGAACAACGCACGTAGCATCGGATTAAACCCAACGGTAACAATTCAACATGGACACAGAACCTTTCACAAAAAATCCAATCTTTAACCGATTTGTCCGGTATCACAGTCCGTATATCGGTTCTATTCTATTAGCAGCGGTTTGTGCTTTAGTGATTGCTGTATGCGACTTAGTGGCCCTTCAAGTTTTATTGAACGATACGCTTAACGCACTTGGAATCGTTGGTGGAAATACATTTGAGGAACCAGTATCTATTCACTACTTTCAACGTGAAAGCGGCATGATTACTTTCGATGGCTTTGAAATATCGTTGACAAACGCCAGCGACGCTCTTAAAGCCTTTCTCTGGTTGCTGGGAGGGATACTCGTCCTTATTTTTCTCAAGGGTGTTTTCGTCTATTGCAACGACTATGTAATGGCGCGGGTCGGACATAAACTCGCTTTTCGCTTGCGGAATGCTCTCTATCAGCGACTTGTTACGGCTCCTTTAGGTGTTTTACGTGAAGAACACACCGGCGATCTCATGACGCGTATCACAGATGATGTCCGGGTGTGGCAGGCACTCGTCGCCGCGATGGCGAACATTATACGTGCTGTTGTTCTTGTTACCCTCTTTCTCTCTGTAATGCTCATCACCAGTTTCAAATTCACCGTCTTTGTCCTGCTTATTCTCCCACTTGTCGCTTATCTGATTACATTTGTCGGAAAGCGAATTCGTATCGCTAGTACCGAGATTCAGCAACGAAGTACCGATATTTACTCACATCTCAAAGAGACACTCTTCGGTATCAAAATTGTCAAAAGTTTTACATCTGAACAGGCAGAAATTAACCGCTTCCGAACCATTAATTGGAACCAATACTGTTCGGCAGTCCGTCGCGCACGTTTCGCTGCACTCCTCCCACCAACAATTGAATGGTTAGGGTTTGTTGGGGTTGCAACGGTTTTCGGGTTGGGTTGTTGGGAGGTTATTACAGGACAACTCGCTACAGCGGATTTTATCAGTTACATTGCAATGGTAATGTGGATGTTCAAACCGATCAAAACAATTGGCAACGTCAACAGTGCTTTACAACAGTGCCTCGCCTCGGCGGAAAGAATTTTTTATCTTCTCGATTTCGGACCTGAGGCAGAACAACAACAGAACAACCATGCTACAAACAGCATTGCGCTAAAAAATATCCACGGAGCCGTTACCTTTCAGAATGTCTCCTTCTCTTATTCACAAGATTCAGGAAACCGACAGGCAGCGTCTAAAAGGACCATCAACAACGCCTCTTTTGAAGCGAAACCCGGAGAGGTTGTCGCACTCGTCGGACCCAGCGGCAGCGGAAAAACGACGCTCCTCAACCTACTGCTCCGCTTTTATGAAGTCGGCTCCGGAAGAATCCTGATTGACGACGTACCTATTTCTGAAGTAAAGTTGGCATCGCTGCGACAAAGTATTGCACTCGTCCCACAGGATATATTCCTCTTTGACGGCACGATTCTGGAAAATATCCGGTACGGTTCTCCGGAGGCTAACGACGACGCGATCATCGCAGCAGCGAAAAAGGCAAACGCTCACGAGTTTATCACGAAATTTCCGAAAGGCTATGCAACACCTGTCGGTGAGGCGGGTATGAAACTCTCTGGGGGCGAGCAGCAACGCCTCTCCATCGCACGTGCACTCCTAAAAGATGCGCCGATCCTTGTGTTAGACGAAGCAACTTCTTCACTGGATACACAATCCGAAGCACTTATCCAAGCGTCGTTAGCAAATCTCATGACAGGGAGAACCAGTTTTATTATCGCACATAGACTCTCAACCGTCGTGCGGGCAGATAAGATCCTCGTTATCAAAGATGGGGAAATTTTGGAAACCGGAACACACGAAACCTTATTGGCAAAAGGAGGGTTATATCAAAAACTCTGTAAGATGCAACTGAACTAACGGACTGGCATGACTGTTATAGGTTTTCCAGTGTAATAACAAATTCCTTTGGACAATTCGATGCGAATTTTCCAGTGTGAAAAAAAAAATGCATTTTAGGTAAACCTCTTGTGTTATGTTAACGTCACATATAATAGAAAAATCGGTAAATGCTATTAAATATTTTAGTCTCAATCTCTGAAGAGTCCAGTAACGCAGAGATTGAGACTAAAGAGCGGCGTAAGTGTTGCTCGCTGCACTGCCTATGAATAGCAAGTTGTACGAAGACGGAGAGGTTTCTTAATTTTAATTGCGTCCTTTTTTCGTGATAGCACCTTCAAGATCGGTTGCGCGATAGACGGCTTCCGAGAGATCGACTTCATATAGATACGCGTTTTTCAGATTCGCGCCGAGTAAGACGGTCCCTTTCAGTTTAATTTCACCGAAAATTGCCTCTTCAAGGTTCGCATTCTCGAAACTCGTGAGTGACCCGAAAGGTCCTGGCACCTCACATTGTGGGCACCCGAGGGTAGCACGACGCAAGTCAGCACGTTTGAAGTTCGTACTGCAGAGCAGACTACCGCTCAAGAACGCGCCCCGTAAATTTGCTTCCTCAAGGTTCGCATCCGTTAAATTGCTACCGACCAGATACGTCCGATGGAGTGTCGCACCGGAAAGGTTGGCACCGCTAAGATTCGCATCGTTTAAATTCGCATCTGTTAAGTCGGAATTACTTAGATCAGCACCGCTCAAATTTGTTTCCGATAAATCTATACCCGAGAGCGATTCATTCGATAAATCTAAGTTTGCAAGATTTTCGCCAGAACAGGATTCACCGGCTTGCCATCTTTTTAAAATTTCATTGCGTGTGAGTTGAGCCATTAACTACCTCCAGTGGTGATATCGAATTCACGGGATCTTTCGCCTGTGTAATGCCTTAAACTTGTGATCTAATATTTTAATAAAATATATAAAACGATTGCACCTAATAGCATACCATATACGCACTAAAAAGTTAAATCTTTTTTCATTTTTTCGCTGTTTGCAGCAAATTCAAACATACTTCGGTCTGGAGATCGAGACTATAATGAGGTGAGGACATGAGAGACTATTACCCGATGTACCCAACAGAATCTGAACTTTTTGTAGAGGAAGAGGAGACGGACGAGACCCCCGCAGAAGCCCCGCGGGACGAGACCTTCGCGTACCTACAAAAGATCGCTAAAACACCTTTGCTGGACCCTGAACAGGAGACCGCTTTTTTCACAAAATATCAAGCCGGCCTCCAACTATTCATCTCCTTGTTGAATCAATTCCCAGATTGGATATTCGTTTCGCTTGACACGACTGCAAACACTGCGCCCGACAAGAAATACAAATATGAACCGCCGCAATCAGAACACGGGTTAATTATAAGTAAGATTCGTTCCGAGATCCAAGCGCTCGGTGTTTTGTTGGAAAAATTAGAGGCAAAAGTGAAACAATTCGAGCAGGCGCGATGGCAGATTTTTCAAGGGAACGCGTACCTGCTTGGCAAATATGTCAACGAAACCTCGCCTCCCGAATTAATGCAAGCTGGAAGCCTTGGACTCTTTGATGCTATTGACAGCGGCGGCACAAAACGGGGCGCAGAATTCCGAGAATACGCACGTAAAACCATTCGTCGGAGCATCAGCACTGCTAACGAAAGAATCGCGGAATCCGGACAACACGGCGGAAATACGATCGCTGAGATAGCACCGTTCCTTGACTTTGGGCGTGCCACACTTGCACCGTTTGATGAAGAACAGGAATCTGCCGCTTTTCAAGATTGTGATGTCATTTGCGACGAGATTGAAAATCTTTTGGCGGAATTGCCGCAAGGGATGTTACCGGCGCGGCATGAAAAATACACGCGACGCGCACTGCTGTGCGAATTTGAAGAAGCACGAAACGAATTCGCGCATATCAAGTGGCTACTCGAACAACTCGAAGAGGCTGACCAGATTACACACGGAACAAAATTAAAAATCGTTGAGGCGAATCTACGTCTCGTCGCCAGCATTGCTAAGCAGCATCACTTCAGCAAAACATCGTTGACTTTCCTCGATTTGATGCAGGAAGGCAGCCTCGGTTTGATGCGTGCTGTCGATAAATTCGACCATACACTCAAATTCCGGTTCAGCACCTATGCCACTTGGTGGATTATGCAATCCATCAAGCGCGCACTCGACCAACAAGGGCAGATGATCCGGGTGCCGTGCTATATCGGTGAAGCCCGACGTGCCATTAAGCAAGCGCAATCCGACCTGACATCCGAACTCGGACGCGAACCGACAACCTCCGAGATCGCAAATGCTGTTGAACTCACAGAGAAAAAGGTCTCCGAAATTTTCAACGCAACGAAGGACCCTGTACCGCTTGACGCACCGATTAACGAAGATTCGCCGGACGGTTCCTTTTCTGAACTCATTCCGGACCAATCCCAAATTACACCGGAGAACTACCTCCTCGATTACGCGAAAATTGAGGTCATCTCTGAAATCCTCAACCGGACACTCAACCCGCGTGAGGCACAGGTAATCATCCTCCGATACGGACTGATTGACGGCACCGAATATACTTTAGCCGATATCGGGGACAAACTCCGAATCAGCCGAGAACGTGTGCGACAGATAGAGGTCGAAGCCATTGAAAAACTCAAGAAAAGTGATGAATCGAAAGACCTGCTTCAAGAGTTGCTTCAAGAGTCCTAAATAGCGTGAGTTCACGAAAAAAATACGAAATTCTTGATTCTCAAATCCGGTTGGAGCGGTTTCTAACCGCTCCATGCCCGTCAATTTAATGGAGTCCAACCATCTTGAAGATCGCTTATTTCGACTGCTTTTCGGGTATCAGTGGCGATATGACACTCGGTGCTTTGGTCGATGTCGGGGTGCCACCAGAAATACTCACAGACGGATTGGCGACCCTCAAACTCGATGCTGAGTTTAGTCTGCACTTTGAAAAGGCTGTGAAACACAGCATTACCGGGACCCGAGCGATTGTAGACGTGCATCCAGCGCACATCGCTTCCCACCAAGAAGAAGCACATTCACACAGGCATACGCATTCCCACACACACGATCATTCGCATTATCATCACGAGCATGGACCGAGTCGCCACCTCTCCGATATTTTCGAGCTGCTTGATGATAGCGATCTGGATACAGCGGTCCGCGATACCGCAAAACGCGTCTTTGATCGGCTCGCTGAGGCGGAAGCGAAGGTACACAACACATCAAAAGACAGCGTCCATCTCCACGAAGTGAGTGGCATCGATTCTATTGTGGACATTGTCGGTTCTGTCATCGGTCTTGCATATTTGGAAGTAGACGCTGTTTATGCGTCCCCACTCTCTCTCGGTACCGGTTTTGTCCGATGTGCACACGGTGTCATGCCTGTTCCCGTTCCAGGAACAATGGAACTCCTACAAGGTGTCCCAATCCATCAAACCGACATCCCGAAGGAATTAGTTACACCGACCGGTGCCGCGCTCATTACGACACTATCACAGGGGTTCGGGGTCATGCCACAGATGCGACTCGATCGTATCGGGTACGGTGCCGGCACCCGCGACCTCGAACAACGTCCGAACCTCCTCCGGCTCTGTCTTGGCGAAAAAACGTCAGACCTCGGTTCAAAGATGACGCACCATCATACCGAAACTGACAGTGTGGACATTATTGAAACCAACGTAGACGATATGTCGCCGGAGATTACCGGCTACGTTACGACCCAACTCTTTGAACACGGCGCACTCGACGTGTTCCTCGCACCCGTCTACATGAAAAAGGGCAGACCCGCAACGCAGATCACTGTCCTCTGCCCTACACCCCAGCGCGACAGACTCATCGAACTCCTCCTCACCGAAACCACGACCTTTGGCGTGAGGCTCTCTTCCGTCAACCGAATCAAACTCCGCCGCGATTTCGTCGAAGTCGAGACACAGTGGGGCACGATCCAAGCCAAGCGCGGATACCTCAACGGCACGCTTATCAAGACCGTCCCTGAATATGAGGACTGCAAACGCCTTGCCGAACAAAACAACATCCCGCTTCGACAGGTCTACGCAGAAGCACTCCGCAACCTCAGTTCTACTGATACAGTAGATCAATAGGTTAATACACCCCATTTTCGTTATATCTATCAAAATTCCGAAGAAATCAGGCACTTGTGGGTTTATCCTAACAGTACCTGTTTTATTTACACTAAGAACGACACAGGACGGATAAAAATGAACACTTTAAACAAAAAAATCAGGCTTAATCTTGACGGTGACGTGAAAGTATCTGTCAAAGGTTCCATTGCCCCGATTGAGCACACGCTCTCTAATTTCCATGTAGAGTGGGAGACATTGGCGAATTTACGCGTCACTGAACCCGAGAAGCAGTATTCCGCATCTGTTTTCCAATCTTTTCTTCCCACGAAACCGATTTCAGTGGGTGAATGCTGGCAGATCCAGGAATCTGGCGTGCTGGCGTTGCTCAAGCAATTACATACTGCCCTACATCATCTGAATGTGGACGATGATTCGGGAGATGCGTCCGGACTGTGGGCATGCCTACGTGCTTACAACGATAGATTCGCC
>JAJEEK010000042.1 GCA_022821065.1 Candidatus Poribacteria bacterium | reverse complement strand
AACTAAATGAAGATTAATTTATTAATTCGGTAATTTATTAGCGAAGTCCGGTGCGGTTGCAAACCGCACCTACCGGCCCTGGGGAAGATATAGAATTACCGAAATATTTTCTGAAACTTCATACAGTTTGTGGTACAAAAGCGCATCATGCGTAAGTCCTATATAAAATTTACACGAAATTTCTTCGTTTGCTCCTATTTTTTGTTGCTGACGCCTTCTGTTTCTGCCTTTAGGGCCAGAATTGGTACAGTGTAGTATTTGCGAGAATGCTGCCGATGCTCCATAAACTTCCGGTTATGTAGTCTCCGAGTGCGAGTCCGAGGAAAAACGGTACAGCGCGTCTGTAGGCTTTAAGTCCGCCTTGATGTAGCACGAGTGCCTTGGCGACGTAAGCGACGAAGATACAACTCCAGAGGTTAGACATTCCCCAGCTGTTTGCCATGGCGTAACCGAGTGGGTGTAGTGGCCACCAGAGGAATCGGGTTCTCAATAGTATTAATCCGAGCGAGAATCCTGCGCCGCCGCCCATAAATAGGAGTGCAGGAATATCGGTTTCCTGTGGATAATTCAGCCAGTTTTCGAGTTGCCTATAAACACCTCTACCGAACCCTAATGCCCAAGGTCCATAATAACCGGTTTCGGCACCGTGTCTGTAGTAGCTATCTAACAGTAGCCAGAACACGACGACAGCACCGACTAAGGTTGCTATAAGGATAGCGGCGGCGGTATGCTGTGGATGTATCCGTCGCCGTTCCGAAATTTTCAATGCCTCCAGTTCTTGTGGCATCGGGTGTGCCCGATATGCTCGGTTAAAGAACATGTACAACGAAAAAACCGATTTTGTACTCGTTGTTAACCGTTGGGATCCGAACGCCGTCACGATTAATCCGTGTGGATCAATTCTGTGTAAATCGTGGACTAAGAACCCCAATTCGGCGCGTAATCGTGCGACCATCGTCGCGAGTAGGAAGTAGAGTCCGAAGAATATCGGAATCACCCAAAGCGACATCCCCGCCTTATAGGAAAACAGTGTCAAAAAGAGCATGCCGCCCACAATACCGATAAAAGCGATGTGGTAAGGCATCGGCTCGCGTTGCATATCTATCCGAGATGTGCCGCGGAGTCCGTCCATAACACCGGCAAAAATCCGTTTGATATGCGATCTCCCGACCCAAGCTGCGGTGCCGAGTAGCACCATATATGCCCCGAAACTTTGTGCATCCGCGTAAGGGTAGCCGGGTAAATTCCGCACGCCAAAGATGCTACCTGCCATGAGTTCAAATTTGTACACCCAATAGAACACCCAACACGAAAAAAGCAGATCCAGCGGAATAAGGAAACTGATCCCAATCGCGAACGGGTAAAACGAAAGTCGGACTCCACCCATTGCATTCCAAGGACGACCGGTGAAATACTGATGTATGTTTTGCCGTTTGACAGGCAGATACGGGACTGCTGGATAAATCGAATTTAATAAGTTTAGGACACTAATGCCTGCAGCAATTGCGAACCCGAACCACATCAGTTTGTTTTTGAAGAAACTTGCATCCGTCTCCGTCATTGCGAGCGGAAGCTGGATAATCGGGTAGGTCAACCGTTCTCGTTCTGTCCACTGGAGACGTAGCAGTGTGTTGATGCAGAGCATAACAAACATCAACACAAGGATGAAAACGGTCCACCATGCAGCCGGTGCTGCCCAAGCCGTAAGATGCTCCTTATGATAAAGGCTCGATTGTCCCTCATAGTATCCGGACAGAACGTTAGTGTCCTGAACGGTTAGCCATGTCGGGAGTTCTTTCCAAAACAGTTGTTGCCACTCGTTCTCGGATGTTGCGAATCGGAACGGGTGTCCGAGTATAGTGACCAAAATCTCCATCATATCGTGCGAACAGAGCGAAGAGACGATGCACAACATAACGTAGATCGTGAGCAATTCCGCCGGTTTCAGTTGCAGCCTGGATGATAACTTCCCTAATACTGTACTGAATACGATCAGCCAAAAGATGATAAAAATGACGTTAGACAGCGGATGAATTAGGGTCGGATGTGTATAGCGAACGACCTCTAATTGAATGATCCAGAAAACGTTCAGAGGAATCAGAAGCATCACTATGACGAATGCTTTAAGTGTTAAACCGGGTTCACCTCTGAATACAGCGGATGTGCTGTCTTTACTATTGTTTTGCGGGCTGCCCGGAACACCTTTGTTATCTGTCATATTTTAGCCTTTACAGGACTTACGCGATTTTGACTGTAGACTGTTCTGTTAGAAGAAATTTGTCTGAAAACACAGCGTTCTTGTGTCACAAACTAACAGTTTGTGGTACAAAAGCGCATCATGCGTAAATCCTGCTCTATTATAATCGGGACGCTTCTATCGAATCCATCCGCGCTCGCCTTCTATGTGCACCTCCGTTTTCAGTTCTACACAACGCCGCTGATAGTCTTGCAAAGTTTCTATTGCTGCATCTCCAGTAAGAATGCTCGGAAATTGAGAATCGATTTCCGGCGTTGCTGAGGTCTCCGTAGGTTCTCCGGTGCGAACCGGGATCTTAGGCGGATCTGTCAAAATTGGAATTAACTCAATAGACTGCAGGACGCTATCTTTGAAAGTCGCCTTCGGGATAACTATATGTGAGTGCTGTTTATCATAAGCGTCATAGATGAAATCAGAGAGACTATAAATAATTGGTTTCCGTTGGTATAATTCAATAGCACCAAAGGTATGCATCTGCTGACAGAGTACCATATCAGCACCGGCATCCATGAGTGCCTGTGCGAAGATGCGTTGCCTTCCAATTGCTTCATTGGTTGACTGTCCTTGAATCCCCCAATGCAGCCAAACGATTACGAGTGCTGCTTCTGAGCGTGCCTTCTTAACGGCATTTGTCATTTCGCTGTAGACAGCGTAAGCGATCGGGTCGTCAGTGTATCGTGCGAATTCGTTCAGACGATAATATGCGAGCAATGCGACCTGCAGCGGATTCGCATCTCCTGTCCTAACTGGTACCCATGCCGGGAGTTTTGCTGCCTCGGTATTCGGCCCGGCACCGATTGGTTTAACGTCATACCACTCCAATTCGGTGATTGTATCTTCTAACGCTTCAAAGCCGAAGTCCATTATATGTGGTGTCGCTAAGGAGACGGCATCAAATCCAGCATTTGCTATTGCTCGTCCGAGTCCTGGTGCTGAACGAAAAGGGTTTTTGATCCCGTGTCTCGGTTCTCCTCTTTCCGAGATACTTGCGTTTAAAGCGGCGGTAGCGACATCGGCGGACTGGATGAGTTCGGTAGTTCTGGCGAAGAATACACCGGCACCGTTCTTTTCAATTAGCGGTGTCATACGGCTACTGACTGTAATATCACCGACAGCGAGAACTGAAATTTCGCTGGCAGTGACGGGTTCAGAAACAGAGAGAGTTGTAATCAATGCGCCAAAGAGCATCAGAATCAACAGTTTGTTAATCCGCGCGTGCATCGTGAATCTTCGATTTTTAAAGTGTTTAGATATCATGGTCTTCTGTGTCTGTATCCAAATCTTCATCGAGTCCGAGGTTTGCGGTGAATTCGTCGAACAGTTTATCCTCTTTGAGTTGCATTCCGAGCGAGATGAGTGCTTCAGATAAGGTTAGGCGGTCAATTTTCGTAGATTCCAGTGTTTCGGTTTCGGAGGCTAAATCAGTTCGTAGAGATTCCTGATTTCGACGCGTTTGTTCTCGTAGTAGTTTCGTTTCGTTGCTGAGTCGGTCGATTTGCGCTTGAAATTCACGTGCGAACTCGTCTACGAGTGTTGACAATTTTTGGAGGTCAGTCTCGCTGCGTCCGGCGATTCCATCAAGCCGTTCATCTATCCGTGTGTCAACGAGTGCCTCAATTTTGTCTGAAGTTAAGAGCAAATCTTCATTTTCGAGCTGCCCGGCAAGTCTGCGAATCTCGGTTTTCACGTCTGCTATTTCTTCTGTGAAGTGTTGCTCTACGGTAGCGAGTTTATCATCGATCTGCTGACGCGTTTTTTCTACGGCTTGGCTGAGGGTTCGCAATCGTTTGTTGTAGTTCTGGATATATCTTCCAACGACACTGTCCCGGAGATACGCCTCCAGCTGATTTGCCTTCCGTGCCTCAGCATCGGTTTCCGTATTGTCATCAATCTCCGGTTCTTGGACATCTATAGGTGTTTGCATATTCGTTGTTTCCTCGTTCTAAGCTGCCTGCGTTTGTTATGGCATCTTAAGGGTAATTATAGACGTTATCAGACTGCTCTGGTGTATTGGAATCCAAGATATCATCATTTAGTGTGGCGGTAGCCTCTTGGTTTGCATTGAATTCTCGTAAGATACAGTTGACGATTTCTTCGGTATACGCCTGAGCGTCAACACGTTGTTGATTTGCTTCCCATGCCATGCGTGCTGCGGCTTCGAAATATTCTGCGTGTTTGTAAGCGTCAAGGATGTCGCTACCGCGTGAAAACGTTCCGTGTCCGACCCAATAGAGGATATGTCGTGCTGGGTTTCCGCTGTTCTCAAAGAGGCGTAAACTCTCGTAAGAGAGTTCTGGGATTCCGGGTGCGCGTTCTTCAACGAACCCGATACCACCGGAGGCGTCGTATATGATTGGTGTCTCCGGCTCATACCCTCTCAGAAAATCGTAAAACCGATCCGGTGCGCCGTGTTCCGTGCGAGAAATGAGGTTCAAGAACTTCGGTTGCAGATGGACGAGTGCGTTGAATCCGTTTTCTGCCAACTGTTCAAAAATGAGGAGATAGTGGAACATTTCACTCGTCGGTGCTGGTGGTGCGATGCTGTTTTCCGCTTGCTCCAAAGTGGTCTGATCTGGTGTGCCGAAGCGCATCCGATAATGGACACCATCGGGTTCGACTTCGATGAGCGTTAAATTGAGTGCCGGATGTTCGATGCCGATCATGTCCAAACGCGAACCCGATTTTGTGAGCAGTACGTGTCTACCTGCTAACCCTTTAACAACGATCTGGGGGGGGAGTTGATAACGCGGTGAGGCTTCATAAGCGATGAGACATGCCTCGTCAACTGTTTCAGTTAGGACTGCCCCCATATTACCAGCGGTTGCCCACAGATAGTCGTGCGCGTGTGCGTGTGCGCCTACCCAACCCATCTGTCCAATCACGGTTCCACACTCACTGTCTGGTGAAAGCGGACGTAAATCGGGGTGGTACCCCCGTTCGCGCCAGCGTTGGTAGCGGTATGTCTGCGGCGGTGGTGCTGTTAAGGCGTTTACGAGATACGGATTGGTCAGTGTTGAATCCACTCGCGATTCCTCTGTTTGATAGGACTTACGCAATTTTGACTGTAGGCGGTTCTGTCAGATAAAATTTTTCGGAAAACACGATGTTCTGGCAGCACAAACTAACAGTTTGTGGTACAAAAGCGCATCATGCGTAAGTCTTGTTTGATTAGGTCTACGATTTAGTTTTTAGTGATAATGTTTTCTTTCCTTTAACTATAACATGTCTGAAAAAAAATAGCAAATTTTAATGGTTGTTAGTGATTGGTACGGTTTCAAACAGTGCGATTATGGCAATGTGATATGGTTGCAAACGTGATTGTATAACCCGCCTCGTGGATTACAAACGCATCAAGATTAGAGACGTGTTGTGTCCGTTGTGCTGTGTTAGTTGTTTTTCAGTTTTATGAGCGTATTGTGATACTTGACGAGTGCATCGACTTTCTTGTCCTTTGGCATTTTCTCGTCGTCAAGGATTTCAGTAACAAGGTTTTCGAGGCTCCGTTGTGTAAATCGGAGGCTCTCGTCAAGGAGGGTGCTTTGTCCGGTATAATTCCTTCTGACTAACTGATGCGGTTCAAGTTGCAGAGCTTCTGCGAGCTGCATGAAGTTCTTATCTTTTGGGAATTCGGTTTTTGCAAGCCATCGCATGACGGTTCGGTAAGAGACACCGACCTTTTCATGAAGTTGCTTAAGCGTGAGGTTGCATTCTTTTAGCCGGACGCGAATGAGTTCGCTATCTAAGTAGTAACTATCAGGGTCAAAGATGGTGGTCTCGCTTGCTTGCTGTTTCGAGGTTGGGTTGGTGGGTTTGGTTGCCATGAGCTCCTCTACGAGTTCTTCGCCGCCGAGTTTATCGGCGAAGTCTAATAATTGTTTTTCAATCTTTTTTAAATCCATGTTGAGAAATCCTTCTGTTGCTGAAATATGTGACGTTGAATGTGACGTTTGTAACGTCACATGTGACGTGCAGAACCTATACGGTGACTGGGAATGTGACGTAATTTCGGGATTTTTTATTTCTCTATTTCTCTGCTCGGTTCGGTTTTTGGAGTGCCCGGCGTTGTAGCAGTCTATCCGACAAGGAGACGTAAAAACCCCTTGAACCGGTGCGCGAAGTCTCCAGTGAATATGATGCGTCAGTGCATCCCGGAACGAGATGCACTGAATGACGTAGAATGCAAGGCGCAATAACGACCTTACGAGTTCCCGTTTTACGGACTGGGAATGCAGCCTTTCGTGAAGCACATTCGGGTTGAAAAACCCCTCTGCCAGTATACGATTCCGAACCGCTGCGGCTTATCGGAATATTCCACGACTCAGTGAGAATTTTAAACAGCCTTTTTTACGTGGGAGTCGAATCTGTCGGGTCGCTGTGATGCTGTTAAGTCAGGCAACCTACCCACGACTCTTTGAGATTTTGACGAAAACCTTTTTACAGACTACTGGAAAATCAACAGGTTGACGGGGGGGATACCCTCTTTAAGAATACATATCATACGCCCATTTTTCGGATGGGGTATACGATGGCAGAAACTTCTGAGTTTATGCGACATGTACATTGATATGTATTAATAAAACGGTATGAGAACCTCGTTCCAGCGCAGGCAGATATGTGAACACTGCTCACTGAAAGAACCCCTGCTTTCCATTTTCCTGTAACTTATTGGAGTGTTCGCTGATGCCGTCAGTGTCAGCTTGACCCTCTGTAACTCCTGTGAGATTTTAGACGACATGTTCTTATGGGATAGTATCTATCGGTGGTTGTGTTGATGTCGACCAGCAACTCCCACTCCCACGACCGTGTAGGAATTTACGTGACGTTCCTCCGTGTTGGTGTTGTTCTGTCTCTGTTTGGTGTCGCGAGTTCCAAGGAGACTGCCCACGGACTCATCTTTCGAGATTTCGAGCGACGGTTTGCGGTGTAAAAGTTGGGTTCCCGTGTTGTCGCTTCGTCAGGGAGCCGCGCGCACCTCTAAGAGTATCGAACCTCGTATAAGCCGTATTTTGGGCGTTGCATTCTAAATCACGTGTTAATTATACGACGGTATTTCGGTGTAATCAAATAGAAAATGCGTTGATTTATTGTATATGTATTAGACATTATATTAATTTAATCTTGAGGTGTAGGATACACCCAAGGTCTGAAGTTTAATCTAAAGTTGTGTAAGCCACAGCAGGTTTCCATGACGAGATCTGCGAATCCTTTCTTCGTGTTGCGCAACGTGTCTTTAA
>JAJEEK010000091.1 GCA_022821065.1 Candidatus Poribacteria bacterium | reverse complement strand
GTTAAAGACACGTTGCGCAACACGAAGAAAGGATTCGCAGATCTCGTCATGGAAACCTGCTGTGGCTTACACAACTTTAGATTAAACTTCAGACCTTGGGTGTATCCTACACCTCAAGATTAAATTAATATAATGTCTATTAATTGAGACTTCATTAAAATTGCTGTAATTCAGAAATTACCGATGCAAGTAACAGACAGCGAAAAAGGAGATATTTGGTGAGAAATCGTAGAAAAGTCCTTATTACTGGAGCCTCTGGCTATATCGCTGGTCGGATGCTCCCAGAATTTCGAGAACGTTATGAACTTGTCCTCTTAGATGTAAAGACGACCAATCGGCAAGGCGAAGAGGTTGAAGGCATTGAGATCGTTGAGCTTACTAACGCTGACCGAGACGCATATCGCCACTATTTTGAAGGTGTTGATGCCGTCGTTCACTGTGCCTTCAAAGGTGGCAGTTTTGAAAACGAACTCGCCAACGTTCAGATGGCATATAATCTCTATCAGATCTGCGTTGAAACTGATGTCCGACGCGTCGTTGTCTGTAGTTCTAACCACGCTGCCGACTATTATGAACGGCTTATCTGGGCAGATAAGTGGGATGTGGTAACACCGGAGATGCGTCCGCTCTCCGATAATTTCTATGGATGGGCAAAAGAGGCGTATGAGCATCTCGGTTTTGTCTTTGCGACTGGACACGTTGACGGTAAGAAATTGCAGAACGTCCAATTGCGCATCGGGGGTCCGCGAGAGACAGATATGGATAAAGCCTCAGCCGACGATCTGAAGGCGATGCACCGCGGACTCGGCGCGTATTTGAGTATCCGCGACCAGGTTCAACTCTTCGTCAAGAGCATTGAAACAGAAAATATAGAGGACGAAAACGGGGTCCCGTTCCAGATTTTCTACGGTATCAGTGATAATACACATAAGTTTTGGAGTATCACTAATGCCCGGAAGGTGATAGGTTATGCGCCGGAAGACGACAGCCAACGCCGTTTCGCTGACCGGTTAGCAGAGGTATTAGAACAGGCGAAAGAGAAATAGCCATTTTCAAGGATCTTTCCAGTGCTCAACTTTACAGCAGAAGAACTCACCACTATTTGCCTTAACGTCTTCCAAAAATTAAACATCCCGAAATCTGAAGCGGAAATCGTGACGCGCTCTATGGTGGATGCCAATCGCGTTGGACACGACTCACACGGCGTTATTCATCTCCCGAAATATGTACATGAATTGGAAGCTGGATTAATCCAACCCGGTGCTCCGACAGAGACGCTCCACGAATCAGCATCCATCGCAGTGTTAGATGGCAATTGGGGTTTCGGTCCCGTCATTGCGACACGCGCCGTTGAATTGGCGATTCAGAAGGCGAAACAGGCGGACATCGGTTCTGTCGCTGTGTCAAGATGCAATGAGGTGGGTCGGTTAGGGGGGTATGCGTGTCTTGCTGCGGATGCGGAGATGATTGGGTTGCTTATGGCGAACGATCACGGCGGTGGGACGTGCGTCGCGCCATACGGTGGTGTTCAAGGACGGCTTTCTACGAATCCAATCGCGTGTGCTGTACCGATTGACGGACGTGATCCGATCGTGTTAGATATGTCTACGAGCGTTGTTGCGTCAGGAAAGATTCGAGTTAAACAGCATCGGAACGAGGCAGTGCCGCAGGGTTGGCTTATTGATATTGAAGGCGAGTCAACTACGGATGCGAGTGATTTCTATGGCGTGCCGCCTGCTGCCCTATTGCCATTCGGTGGTATCGCGCAACACAAAGGGTTCGGTTTAAGCGTCATCGTTGACATTCTGTCAGGTGCGCTTACAGGCGCGGGGTGTAGCAAAAGCGAAGATGCTCGTGTCGGCAACGGATTGTTCGTGTTTGTGATTAACATTGCGAGTTTTAGGGGGTTTCCCAGATTCAGTGCGGAGATAGAACGGTTTATCGGATATATCAAATCGGCGAAGCGCGCTGCTGGGTTTGACGCAATTCGGATGCCGGGGGAACGCGGGTGGGAGGAACAGCGCAAACGGGAGCGAGAAGGTATTCCAATAGATGCAGAGACATGGGCACGAATTCAGGTGCTATAAACAGAGTGAATCGCCTGTCTCTGGGTGGAACAGTTGTGCTTTGTCCATGTTAAAACTGACTGTCAAAAGCGCGTTGTGTTGCGGCACGTTGAGAAGATCGGATTGTGCGACAAAGTTGTTCTTCTCTGTGCGAAGATACAAGAGCGCGTGATTTCCAAGCGGTTCAACCAGTTCCACCTGCGTTTCAACGCTGTTTTGCCCGTTAAGACCGATGTGAATATCTTCTGGACGGATGCCGAGCGTCACTAAATCCCCCGAAAGTCCGCTCAACGTAGATTGGAAGCGCGTATCCAGAACCACCTCAAAGTTTTCAAATTGGAGTGTCGGGGTACTGCCATTGTTTACGATCTGCGTCTCTATAAAGTTCATCGGTGGTGTACCGATGAAGCCACCAACGAATTGGTTTGCGGGTTTGTGATAGAGTGTTCCCGGATCGGCAATCTGCTGGATTTTCCCCTCATTGAGTACGACGATCTGATCCCCCATTGTCATTGCTTCAACTTGGTCGTGTGTGACGTAGACGATCGTCGCGTTGAGGCGGTCATGTAACCGACTAATCTCCATCCGCATTTGCACACGCAACTTCGCGTCAAGGTTACTCAACGGTTCATCGAACAGGAACACCTTCGGATGACGAACGATTGCTCTGCCGACAGCGACGCGTTGACGTTCACCACCGGAGAGGTGTTTCGGTTTACGATTTAATAGGTGCGAAATACTCAGGATCTCTGCCGCTTCGTTGACGCGTTGGTCAATCTCTCTTTTCGGATACTTACGGAGTTTCAAGCCGAACGCCATGTTTTTATACACCGTCATGTGTGGATACAGCGCATAGTTCTGGAAGACCATAGCGATGTCCCGATCTTTAGGCGGGATGTCGTTGATACGTTGGTCGTCGATATAGATGTCACCTTCGGTAATTTCCTCCAGCCCGGCAATCATCCGTAGGATCGTTGACTTCCCGCACCCCGATGGACCGACGAGTACGGTAAACGATTCGTCCGGGATATGAAAATCTACCTGTTCGACTGCGAGAACATCACCGTCGTAAATTTTAGTGACATCTTTCAAAGTGACCTGCGCCATCGCCTCTCCTTACTGAGCATCCTTTTCCTTCTCTTCCACTTCCGTCTTTGCGAGATTTTCTTTCACCAATTCAGCGACAGCGTGCTCAAGTGCGTGTCCACGGAGGTTTGTCTTGCGGATAACACCGGCACCATCAATTAGGAAAGTTGAGGGAATCGCTTGAACCTCGTAAAGACGGCTGACCTTTCGGGTGTTGTCCCAATAGTGAAGCCACGCGAGTTCCTCTTTCTCGATATACGCCTCAAGCGGCTCCTTTGATCTGTCCAAACTGATACCGATAATCTGAAACTTCGAGTCTTTGTACTTTTCATAAGTTTTCTTGACGTTCGGTATCTCAGCGATGCACGGTCCGCACCACGTCGCCCAGAAATCGAGGAGTACAACCTGTCCACGGTATTGTTCTAAGGAGAGTTTTTCACCGTCCAAGCCGGTTACTTCAAAATCTGTCGCGGGTTGACCGATCCACTGACTCGGATTTGATCCGGGTGCCAATTGTGCGCCGGGTGCTTTCGGTAGTTCGCCTGTCCGATCGGCTCTTTCTTGTTCAAGAATCTTCTTCGCACGTGTCGCGTGGGATCCTGAACCGTACTTTGGGTGATCTATTAATGCCTTGTAGGCTATATCGGCTTCGTCGTATTTACCGAGTTTGTCATAGGCTAATCCTAATTCTAACAGGCAACTTCTAACATAACGCGCATCCGGCTGTTTCTCAACGAGTTCCTCAAAAACTTGAATGCCTTCCTCAACACGCTCTAATTGAACTAAGGCATTGCCGAGGAGATGGTAAACCTCATCTACGCGCTTGTATTCCGGATGTAATGCGATGAAGTCGCTGGACTTCTCCACTAACTTTTCTAATTCTTTAGGGGTGTGTTGCTTCTTGAGCCCTTTAGCGATCGCCTTAATTTCCTGATACTTGTAAGCGGTTTTTATTGCGTTTGCATCGGTAAAATTCGTATAGAAACCTATTAGCAGAAAGCTTGTTAGGATAAATATGAAGAAACGACCGAAACCTTTGTTGGCTTGATTTTGGACGAACATTTTACACTCCTCGGGTGTGTCAAATCAATCGAATCGGACATGTGTATCGTATGTTTAATAAACGTCTTATCAGTGAAGTCGCATCTAATTTCCGAGATTTTCGCGCACGAGTTCAGCGACGGCGTTTTCAAGTGCGATACCACGGAGATTAACTTTGCGGATAATGCCTGATCCATCAATCAGAAAGGTTGACGGGATCGCACGAACATTGTATAGTTGGGTAATCTTAGCACCACTATCCCAATATTGCCGCCACGTGATCCCCTCACTTACAATGTATGCCTCAAGCGGTGCTGGTGAGTTATCTAAACTGATGCCAATAATCTCGAACTTTTGGTTCTTGTACTTTGTGTAAGTCGCCTTAATATTTGGCATCTCAGCGATACACGGTCCACACCACGTTGCCCAGAAATCAAGTAGCACAACCTGTCCACGATACTGCGTTAGCGAAAGTGTTTCACCGCTTAAATCCGTTACCTGAAAATCTAACGCGGGTCTGTTAATGAATTGGCTCGGACGTGCGGCGGGATTTGCCCCGGCGGAATTGGCTAATTCCCCTATTCTCTCTTCCCTATCGAGTTCGAGGAGCTGCTGTGCAATTGCGGCATACCTACCGGTACGGTATTTTGTGTGCGTCACCAATTTTTCGTAAAGCGGATCCGCCTTATCATGTTCGCCGATCTTGTCATAAGCCAATCCTAATAGCAACAGACTCTGTTCAACGTAATCCGCTGCCGGATAATACCTGATAAGTTCATCAAGTACCTCAATCGCCTCTTCAATACGGTCGAGCATGATTAAGCCGTTTCCGAGAAGATAGTAGACCTCATCAATCTGTTCATATTTCGGATATGCTTTGACAAAAACTCTCGACTTCTCAACCAATGCCTCATAAGCAGTGAGGTTGCTATCCTCTGAAAGTTTGTCAGAAATGGCTTTGATTTCGTTGTAAGCCTCGCTATCTGTCATTGAAACCGAACCTGTGGTGTTAAGCGTTGAACTTACACAAGAGCTGAATATGAGGCATCCAGTGAGTACAATAGCGAGACAGTACCAACGGTTTGTGCCGAGCGTTCCGTTTCGGAGAAGCATTTCAGACTCCTTAGAATAAATCATGGTGTATTAAACAGCGTTTTGATAGGAATACGCCAGTAACAACTTGATTTCTTCCGCCTGTACTTGTTGTAAAAAACGGGTTACGTCATCTGTTCCGTTTTCAGCTGCCTGACACCAATCAATAAACTGGTATGCGTCCCAATTCTCCGATGCCTCAATAGCCTGTGCGATTTGTTTGAGGGCATCCGAGGGGTTCGATATCTCTTTCAAGATTGCGATGGCGCGTTCACGAAGATGCGGAAAAATGGGGTGTGTGCCCACTCTACCGAACCAATACTTAGAATTGCTGTAGTCCGGTTCACGACGGTGCATGATGCCGTGCCAGTAGCTACCCGTCTGATTCTCAAGTCCTTGTGAGATGTTATGTGATTCATCCAAGGCGTCGTTCCACAAAAGCAGACCGCTTTTGAGGGCATTGCCAAACGTAGTGTTTTTCAGTGATGCTCCTTGAAAGAGTGCGTCAACGGATACCGATTCGAGAGCATCCGTCAGTTCGTTATTCCACGCTTCCTGCGGAACGAGTGTCGGGAGTGGATTACCTGTTTCTAATTTTTCGATAACTTCGGCGATTGCCGGTGTATATGTTACTGCCATGAAAGACTCCTTAAATGTTTGAATTTAGTGTAACTTCAAATAATTTACCATCTTTGTCCAAATAAATCAAGCGTTTTCAAGTTTTTCTGACAAAACCGCAATCAGTCTTGTTATTGTTTCTAAAGTATGTTAAAATTCCTGAAAAGAGTTTGTAAGTTTGGAGAAGGTTACACCAAAAATGGGAACTGCGTTTAAGAAAGCGATTACTGTTTTCATCGGTTTTATTGGGGTCCTGGTCGCCGTTTTACTCGGTGTTATCCAGAACTACTCCCAATACGGATCACTCCCGGAAACGATGCAAATGGTAGACTTTTCCGGGATACTGATCGCAGTTTTCGGCGCGGGCATTCTGAGTTTAGTAAGCATTGCGTTAACTTTTTGGTTAGCGCGTACTTGGGCAATCGAGCAACCGGAACTCGGTGATCGGATAATCCGCCTCGCGCTTATCGTGAGTATCGCTTTCATCGTCGTTTGTGGCGGTTTAGCAGGTGGTTTGGTTATTCTACGCACGTTGTGGACAATCGGCTTTTTTTAACTTGCATTTGTATTTTGTATATGGTATAATTAGGTAATTGTGATTCGGACGCAAGGTTTTAACCTCGTTTTTACACTATTCCGTACGAACGTCCGAATCGATACAAAGCGTTTTGTAGACAGAGTTCTCTCACAGACCGTAGCGGGATACACGTTTGTTGCTTCCGTTTTAGGGCGGTTTTTCAAGCAGGACTTTAAAGTTTATATGAACGTGTAAGCGGCGCACCATAGCGCATTTACTTGGAGGTGTCGAAAATACACTATAGAGGCAGACGTTCTCAAAAGACGCAGGAAAGGCAGAGTCGTTCAAACTATCAGATTCGAGCCAGAGAGATTTTACTCATAGATCAAGACAACAAGCAAGTAGGGGTCATGTCGCCCCGTGAAGCGCTTCAGCGTGCTGAAGAAGTTGGATTGGATTTGGTCGAGGTTTCACCGAACGCTAAACCTCCCGTTTGTAAAATCATGGACTACGGGAAATATCAGTATGAGAAGAACAAGCGCGCCCGTGAGGCTCGAAAGAAACAGGCGAAGGTCGTTTTAAAAGGGATGCAGTTCCGACCGGATACTGCCGAACACGACTACCAATTCAAGAAACGGCATGTTGAGGATTTCCTCAAAAATGGGTGGAAAGTTCGGGCAACCGTTCGATTCCGTGGACGTGAGACGCTTCACACCGAACTCGGCAGCAATCTACTGTCGCGATTGAGAGACGACCTTATAGAAGTTGCCGATGTCGAACAACCGCCACGCATGGAAACACGTATGATGTCGATGATCCTTGCTCCGAAATCTTCATAATGTCTTGTCGTCGCACTCGTGTATATGGAGCGCGTTTGTTAGTAGCACGCATTCGCCGTTTTGCCCGGATGCTTTTTTCGGCAAAATTGTAGGTGCACAGAGGCTATAATCTAAAGTTTGCTGTTTTATACGACAGAAAGAGGAAGTTCTGATGCCGAAAATGAAAACACATAAAGGCGCGGCAAAACGTTTCAAATTCACGGCAAAAGGTAAAATTCGTCGCAATCGCGCTTATGCTGGCCACCTATTTATTTCTAAGTCAGCGAAACAGAAACGCAGATTGCGGCAATCAACCCTTGTTGATCCGAGCAATGAGAAACGCTTGAAACGTCTAATTCATCAGTAGAAAGATCGCCAGGAACGCGGACCGAAGTCGTATGTCCGCAGGCGAAATTGTAGATGCGATCTCGGATGCTGCCGTTGATCGCGAGTAGGAGATCTAAATGGCACGAGTAAAAACAGGGAGTGTGCGTCGCAAACGGCGGAGTCGGATGCTCAAGCATTCCAAAGGCTATCGCGGTGGGCGGAACAACCTTAAACGGACCGCTATAGAAGCCGTCCAGAAAGGTTGGAACCACGCCTACGCGCACCGTCGCGCACGGAAACGCGACTTTCGGCGACTCTGGATCGCCAGAATTAACGCTGCCGCCAGATTGCACGGACTCACCTATAGCCGGTTCATACACGGACTGAAAACCGCTGGAATCGAACTCGACAGGAAGGTTCTTGCTGATATTGCTGTTAATGACGAAGCCGGTTTCGGTCAACTCGTCGCCCTCGCGAAAGGGTAAATAACGCACTCACTATAAATCTGTATATCGGAAGGCAATGAAGGGAATTATGTAAGCTGTTGAGTCCTCTCACATAGAGAGACTTCGTCATCGACTGGAAACGAGGTTTTGAGAGCAACAGCCGAATTTCATCCCTGAGCCGTTTGAAAACAAAATGAAGCGGGTAGATTTCCATAAGAAATTTACCAAGCGGGGTGGTACCGCGGAAGTTGATGCCTATTGCTTTCGTCCCCAGAAGGGAATTAACCTTTATGGAGCGAAGTGATAGGCGTTTTTTGTTGGGCATCAGTCCGCGAGGAAAATTAAAATATGAAATCAAAATTACAGGCGATTCAGGCAGAAGCACTTACGGCACTAAAAGATGTTAAAACGCTGGACATGCTTGAATCGCTCAGGATTACGTATTTCGGACGAAGAGGAAAATTGACAGATGTCATGAAAGGGATGGGCGAACTGTCCAAAGAGGAGCGTCCGGAAATCGGGAAACTCGCCAATGAGATACGTTCGACGCTAACGGCAGCGTTTGAAGAGACAACACAGACCCTGCATCGTCAACAACAGGAACAGCAGCTTGAGGCGGAATCCGTTGACATCACACTTCCGGGACGAAAACCTGCATACGGGAAAGCGCACCCAGTGATGCAAACCTTGGAACGCATTGAGGCGATATTCAGACAGATGGGATTTGAAGTCGTAACGGGTCCCGACGTTGAGACCGAGTATTACAACTTTGATGCCCTAAACACACCCGCAGATCACCCCGCCCGCGATTTACACGATACCTTTTATCTCACGGATGGACACCTTTTACGTACGCATACCTCACCCGTCCAGATCCGAACAATGGAAAACCAGAAACCGCCGATCCGTATCATCGTGCCGGGGAAATGCTATCGCGTGGATTACGATGTCTCACACACACCGATGTTCCATCAGGTAGAAGGGCTGCTCGTTGACAAACACGCCACTTTTAGTGAACTAAAGGGCATCTTGACCTCCTTTGCACGGCAGATGTTCGGTGATCAGACGCAGATGCGTTTCCGTCCGCATTTCTTCCCGTTCACGGAACCGAGTGCGGAGGTGGACATCTCCTGCGCTGTTTGTCAAGGCGAGGGGTGTCGGAGTTGTGGCGGCACGGGATGGGTAGAAATCTTAGGAGCCGGTGCTGTTGATCCAGCCGTATTTGAAGCCGTCAACTACGATCCCGACGAAGTTACTGGGTTCGCCTTTGGTATGGGGGTCGAGCGGATCGCGAACCTCCAATTCCATATTCCAGACATCCGGACCTTCTATGAGAATGATCTGCGTTTCTTGCGTCAGTTTTAAAAGGAGGAAGCGCGTAAAGTTAGCAAGTGTGCTAAAGTCTGTAAAGTTGCTTCGTACCCACGTACAACTTTAGTTCACTTTGACTCATTTTACGGACTTTATCATGAACGTAACCCTAAATTGGCTTAAAAACTATATTGATTTTGAATTCCCCGCAAACGAACTCGCTGATCGGCTAACGATGTTAGGCATTGAGGTTGAGTCCATAAAACAACCGGGTGCTGAACTTGAAGGTGTTGTGGTTGGAAGTGTTAACGCTATCAAACCGCATCCGAATGCTGATAAGCTCGTCCTTTGTCAAGTAGACATCGGTGAGAACGAGGAACTCCAGATCGTCTGTGGTGCTCCGAATGTTCGCGAAGGGATGCTCGCACCCGTAGCAATGATCGGCGCGACGCTGCCCATCGGTCTGACAATCAAACGCGCCAAACTACGCGGCGAAACTTCACAGGGGATGCTCTGCTCGGAAAAAGAGTTAGCACTCTCCGAAGGTGCCGCAGGCTTAATGGCATTATCGACGGATATACCGGTCGGTATACCCCTTTCAACTGCTTTGGGATTAGACGATACCGTGTTTGAACTGGAGATTACACCGAACCGTCCAGACTGCCTCAGTCTTATCGGTGTCGCCCGAGAAATCCGAGCGGAGACTGGAAACCCTCTAAAACTCCCACAAGTTGAATTCAACGAAGACGGGCCCGATGTTCGAGAGGTTACCTCTGTAACGATTGAAGACCCAGACCTCTGTCCGCGTTATGCTGCACGCGTCATCCGAGGCGTTAAAATTGGACAATCCCCTCTATGGTTACAGCAGCGGCTTGAGTCTGTCGGCATCGGTGTGATTAACAACATCGTCGATATTACGAACTTCGTTTTGATGGAATATGGACAGCCGCTTCATGCTTTCGATTACCATAAACTCACCGAAAATCGGATCGTTGTCCGTCGTGCGATGGCGGGTGAAAATTTAACAACGCTTGATGAAATAGAGCGTGAACTCACGTCTGATATGCTTGTCATTGCCGATGCTGAAAAACCTGTTGCCCTCGCAGGTGTTATGGGCGGATACGATTCCGAGATTACCGAAGCGACGTGTGACGTGTTGTTGGAGAGTGCCTATTTCAATCCATCGAGTATCCGCGCGACTGCAAAGGCGTTAGGAATGAGCACGGAGGCATCCTACAGATTTGAACGTGGTGCGGATCTTGGTATCGTCCTTGCTGCACTTGATCGCGCTACACAACTCATCGTTGAGTTGGTAGGTGGTACGATCTGTAAAGGGGTTGTTGATGTATATCCGGGCGAACAACCGCTGACCGAGATTCGGCTCCGTCCGAAACGTGTCAACTTCGTGTTAGGCACTGAAATTGAGCCAGAGACTATGGAAGAAATCTTAAAACGTCTCGGTTTTGGTGTAGCGGCCTCCGAGAGTGTCTTTCGGGTTACTGTGCCATCGTTCAGGTCCGATGTTACCCGTGAGATAGACCTTATTGAGGAGATCGCGCGCGTCTACGGCTACGATAACATCCCGACGACACTGCCGAAAGGCGATATTCCGGTCCCCGCCCCCGACCCGAAGGTAGAGGTCCGCAGGCGTATAAAACAATTCCTCCTCGCTGCCGGAATGATGGAAGTCGTTAACTATAGTTTCTCTGATCCGAACAGTTTCGATAAGATGCGTTTCGTTGCGGATAATCCGCTTCGTAATGCCATACCACTCCAAAATCCACTGAGTCCCGAAATGTCTGTACTCCGTACAACCCTATTACCGGGTTTACTCGAAAACGCACAACGTAACCGTAATCACCAGATAGACACTATCGCACTCTTTGAGATAGGGAGTGTCTTTATTCACAGCGATGAACAGAAGGAACCTGAACGGGTGAGCGGTGTCCTTGCTGGACAGGTCGGGGATGGTGTATATAGTAATCCGTATCGACAACCCGATTTCTACGATATCAAAGGACTTGCAGAAGGTGTACTTGAGGTCTGTGGTATTGCGGATTATACGCTCCAGAAAACGGGTGCACCGACCTTCCATCCTGGTCGCAATGCCGCCGTAATGCTCGGTGATAGACAGATCGGCATCTTCGGGGAGGCGCATCCAGAGGTTCTCGAAAATTACGATCTGCCTTATAAGGCGTACCTCTTCGATTTTGATATGGAAGCGTTAGTAGACGCTGCGATATTCGCCAAACGTTTTGAACCGATTTCTGTCTATCCGAAAGTCGAGCGTGATCTTGCGATTGTCGTGGATAAAGCGGTATTGTCAGATATGCCGACAGAACTCATCTATAAAACTGGAGGCGAATTGGTTGAATCCGTCCGTTTGTTCGATGTCTATGAAGGCGAACAGGTACCTGAAGGCAAGAAAAGTCTCGCATACACCATCATATACCACTCTGCAGCCGAGACCTTAACAGACAAAGCCGTGAATGCCCTTCACGATAAGATCGTCAAACGCCTCAATCAAAAACTTGGTGCCGAATTACGGATGTAGAGGCTATGCAGGCACACCGGATAAAAAATCTATTCTCTGCGATCGCGAGGCACTACGATTTTCTCAACGCGTTGTTAAGCCTCAGGCGTGACAAAGTCTGGCGACAGGAAACTGTCAAGGCGAGTGAAGTCGAACCGACTAGCAAGGTGTTAGATGTCTGCACCGGCACCGGTGAACTCGCGCTTGCATATACCGATAAACTTGATACAGACGGCTTCGTTATCGGTTCAGATTTCTGTTTCGAGATGCTTGTCATCGGCGATCAGAAACTTCAACAGCCGGTAGGTACGGTTTCTAAACGTACTACAAGTTTTCTTGCAGCAGACACGCTCACCCTCCCGTTTTTAGACAATACTTTTGATATTGTTTCCGTCGGTTTCGGTATTCGGAACGTCTCAGATTTGGAGATGGGGATACGCGAGATGACACGCGTCGCTGCACCCGGGGGCAGAGTCGTTATCTTAGAGTTCACGCAACCTGTAAATCCACTGTTTCGGAGTCTCTACTATTTTTATTTTACAAAAGTTTTACCGTTTCTTGGAAATCTCATCTCTCGAAACAAAGATGACGCTTACGGGTACCTCCCGCGCTCTGTCATGAAATTCCCGGATTGTAACGCTTTGAAACAGGTGATGGAGCAGTGCGGATTGACGGATGTGCGATACCATCGAAAGACATTCGGAATCGTCGCAATCCACGTCGGGAAGAAGCCGAAAAATATTTATTGACAAATTCTCTTTTTTCAGTACAATCCAATTGAAAGGAGAAAGACATGCGAACGTTCGGTACCCGAGGCTCAGTGCAACCTGACCGGCATTATGTTGTCCCTCGCACTGAGGAGATTAAAGATTTCATCAATCGCGTGAAGGATGGACGGTACATCGTCCTTTTTGCACCGCGCCAGACCGGCAAGACAACGTTTTTCCGATTGGCACTCGCTACGCTCGCTGTGGAAGACCCAACCTATTTT
>JAJEEK010000003.1 GCA_022821065.1 Candidatus Poribacteria bacterium | reverse complement strand
TTGCGACTGTTGGTGATGCGTTTTGACAGCAACGCTGTAGTCCGTTAAACGCCGCTCGTAATCCTCAATCTGCACAACAGTATTCGCGACAACAAGCAGTAACATGATGAAGACTGCTGCCGCGAAACGGAAGGTCATCAGATTATCAAGGAGTTCTCGGCGGATAAGTGTTGCTATCATGAGGTTTCACCTTCTATCAGTTTATCTGTTACGCGCTTTTTCTACAAGGTTTTAAGTTCGTCAGTTCAGGACGATATAGTTTTAAGGAATTGTTGAGCTTCAGGTCTTTTTTTAAAGATCCGGTTCGGTTGCAAACCGAACCTACCGGGCCCGAGGTCCGAAAATTTGGTAAGAAAATGGAAAACTAAATAACCCTGTTCGTCAGTTATGGTTATTTATAATCTGAGTTAGTGCTTTTTGTTCATTAAATTTATGTTAAAGCGAATGGTATTATTTTTGAGGTATCCGTGGGAGGATAGATGTATTAGGTAGGTTGGTTTGAATGGTAAAAAGTGAAACCCAACATCTCAATTGGACCGAAGTCTAATTGCAGTGCTGGGTTTCATCTATATCGTTCAAGTAGATGTGTGCGTTACTGCTACGTCAGTGGACGCTGGCGAATCTCGTGCCACGGACCTGTGATCGCCAGTGTAATTCCTGGACTCTGAATGTTCACAAACAGCGTCGTACCGTCAGGCGAGAATGTCGCGCCTGCGAGTTCAGACAGATTACCGGCGTTTCGAGCAAAGCGGTAGAGGTGTCCTTCCGGCGTTACGCCAATGAGGAACTCCTCGTTTGGCCCGTCTTCGCAAATAATGAGGTCACCCCACGGTGTGACTGTTAAGTTATCGGCATTTTCCATGAGGTTGCTGTCGTTTGGCTCGATGAAGAGTTCAATGGTTCCGGGTTCTTGTTCTTCACGGCTTGTGCCTTCGTAAGGACTTGGGATGTATTTCCAAATTTGTCCTTTGTATGCAATACCGCCGTTGGTGCAGGCGATATAGAACTCTCCCGTCCCTTGATTTTCGCCGTACCATATCCCTTCACCGCGTGCGAATTTGGCTGCCTCTTTATCATCAGCCCCTTGGTAACGGAGATCATCATCCGGCGATTCTACGTTTTCAATATCCACCCATTCCACAGCGAGTGATTCTCCGACCGGCACAGGATTATATGTCCACCAGAAGACTTTCTGTGTCCGACTTCGCCAATTTCGGGTATCTGCGCTTTTTAAGTCTCGAATTTTCAGTGCTTGCAGCTTACCGCCTGCGGCGAGTTCACCCGGTTTATCAGGTATAAATCGATAGATTAAACTATCTCCGCGATCTTCGGTTTCGTAGACGATCCCGGTTTTCGGATCAACAGCGACAGCCTCATGGTTGAAACGTCCCATCGCTTTTAAGGGGATCGGTTCTGCCAATCCGATGTCGGCAGAAGCAGGCACCTCAAAATTATAGCCGTGGTTTACTTCATAAGTGTTCTCTTTTTCTGACTTCTGCATCGTTTCTTCGCAAGTGATCCATGTATTCCAAGGTGTCGGACCGCCTGCGCAATTGCGGATCGTTCCTGTCAGACTTAAGAAATGTTTCTCCAAAGTCTGTGTCCGTGTGTCATAGACCAGCGTTGTTGTGCCACCGATACAGGGTAATTCGCGCGAGCCAGCGTCATAGAATTTATCGATAGCGGCACGCTCAAACTTTTCATTATTCCATCCGAAGGGTCCGACGGTTTTAGCAGTGGCGGTCAACTCGTGATTTCGGACGAGAAGCGTTTTGCCGTTAGGTCCTGGAAATGCTGCCATGCCGTCGTGTCCACCGGGTACCCAGAGTCCATCGTCCATCTGTTCACCGGTTCTCGAAAAAGCGTGTGCGGTGAACCCTTCTGGAAGGTCGAGGAGTCGGTTGGCACTCGGTTCAAACTCGAAGGGGGGTTCAGGTCTAAAACCGGGTACTTTTTGAATTAGGGTCCGGCTACACCCCATGAATCCGAGGCTAACCGCTGCGGATGCGGTTCCGAGTGCACCGGAACGTATAAACTGCCGTCGAGATAATGTGTTTTTCATAAAATCCCTCGCCAAACGAACGTTATAGGACTTACGCAATTTTGACTGTAGACTGTTCTGTTAGAAGAAAGTTTTCTGGAAACACAGCGTTTTTGCGTCACAAACTAACAGTTTGTGGTACAAAAGAGCATCATGCGTAAGTCCTATGTTAAAAAGGTATCCAATAGAAGAAAGTTTTCTGGGAACACAGCGTTTTTGCGTCACAAACTAACAGTTTGTGGTACAAAAGAGCATCATGCGTAAGTCCTACTTTAAAGAGGTATCCAAGATTTTTGTGTTGTAGACGGAATGCTTTTCCTTACGCGTAAAGTATAGCGTTAATATTTTACAATAATTTTGTTTTTTTTTCAAAAGTTTGTTTCGTTTGAGAAAAGTATTCAGTACTCAGTACGGTTTTCTGCGAAAACCTTTCAGTTGTTAGCCCGGGGAATCATATTCAGATAAATAAAGCGAAGATATAAAATTGAATGGTCCTGGGAAAGATGGAAAGTAGTCTTGACAATTGGGTGGTGTTGTGTTAAAATTTATTTCTGTAAAGTTAATATACACAGGAGACGAACACGATATGGAGAACCATCCTTATGCCCCGGCGAAAATAGAACCCTATTGGCAAGCCGAGTGGCAACAAAAAGAAGTCTTCAAGATTCCAAACGATATCGAAATACTGAAAACGAAGCCGAAATTCTATGTGCTCGGTATGTTCCCGTATACCTCCGGTGCCGGACTGCACATGGGACACGCGAAGAACTACGTGCCGACAGATGTATTCGCAAATTTCCGACGGATGCAAGGCTACCACGTGATGCACCCGATGGGTTGGGATGCCTTCGGACTTCCGACAGAACGGTATGCTGTCCGCGAAAATGAACATCCAGCGGATGTTACAAAACGTAACACGGAAACCTTTCAACAGCAGATCCAACGTATCGGTCTCTCTTACGATTGGTCCCGCAAAATTGATACCTCCCTACCCGAATATTATAGATGGACCCAGTGGATTTTCCTCCGACTCTATGAAAAAGGCTTAGCGTATCTTGCGGAGGTGCCGGTCAACTGGTGTCCAGCGTTGGGTACTGTCCTCTCCAATGAAGAGGTCAAGGACGGTAAATATGTTGAGACCGGTGACCCGGTTGAACGTCGCCTCATGCATCAATGGATGCTCAAAATTACCGCCTACGCCGAACGGTTGTTGGACGATTTGGAGTTATTGGATTGGCCTGACGGTCTTAAAGAGATGCAACGACACTGGATCGGCAAATCCGAGGGTGCAGAGATTACCTTCAATATCAAAGGTAGCGATAAGACGTTTACCGTTTTCACGACGCGTCCGGACACGCTTTTCGGTGCAACGTATTGCGTCCTGGCACCGGAGCATCCGCTTGTTTCTGAGATAACGCACCCGGATGCAGCCTCCGAAGTCAACGCTTACGTTGAGGCATCCGCGAATAAATCTGACCTCCAGCGTACAGACCTCGCCACAGAGAAAACAGGGGTCTTTACCGGTGCGTATGCGATCCATCCGTGTAACGATCAGCCGGTCCCGATCTGGGTTGCGGATTATGTGCTGATGACGTATGGTACAGGTGCAATTATGGCAGTGCCGGGACATGATGAACGGGACCACGAATTCGCCTCAACCTTCGGTATTCCGATCATCGAGGTTATAAAGGGTGGTGAGAGTCCGATCGAAGAGGCACCTTTTGAAGGGGATGGTGTCTGCGTCAATTCGGGTTTCCTCAACGGTTTGCAGGTCGCTGAAGCGAAAGCAAAGATGATCACGTGGCTCGAAGCGGAAGAGAGAGGCAGGGGTCAAGTCGAATATCGCCTCCGGGACTGGCTTTTCTCGCGGCAACGGTATTGGGGTGAACCTTTCCCATTGGTACACCTCGACGATGGAACGATTGTTCAACTACCGGATGAGGCGTTGCCTGTTGAACTGCCCTCAATTGATGCGTATAAACCGACAGAAGACGGTAAACCCCCACTCGCTCGCGCCGATGAAGAATGGCTGAAAGTGAGGCTCCCTGACGGCAGAATTGCGACGCGTGAGACGAACATCATGCCGCAGTGGGCAGGTTCTTGTTGGTATTATCTGCGATTTCTCGATGCACATAATACTGATGCACCCTTTGATACTGCGCTTGAACAGTATTGGATGCCGGTGGACCTCTATATGGGGGGTACTGAGCACGCCGTTTTGCATCTGCTTTATGCGCGTTTTTGGCATAAAGTGCTTTACGATTCGGGTTTGGTCTCAACGAAAGAACCGTTCCAAGGGTTACTCAACCAAGGTACGATTCTCGCCGAATCTTACCAAGACGCTGCGGGTAAATACTACTATCTGCACGAAGTCGAGCATAGCGATGGCAAAGCCGTTGCGAAGACCTCTGGCATACGGCTTCAGACACAGATGGAGAAGATGTCTAAATCCCGATTTAACGTCATCAACCCTAACGACGTTATAGACAATTACGGTGCGGACGCGCTTCGCCTCTATCTACTCTTCATCGGTCCCGTTACGGCAAGCACGCCGTGGCAGGATGCGGGTGTAGAGGGTGTCTATCGGTTCCTGCAGCGCGTCTGGCGGCTTTTTATCAATGAAGAGAGCGGTGAACTCAACGATAAATTGACCGACGCTGCGGGTACAACGGAGTCCGAACTCTGGCGCGAACTCCATAAAACCATTAAGCAGGTAACAGAGGACACGGAATCTATTGATAAGATGAACACTGCGATCAGTCAGATGATGATCTTCGTTAATACTGCTACACAGGCGAAGACGCTACCGCAGGAGATCTTGAAGATTTTCCTGCATCTGCTCTCGCCTTATGCGCCGCACATTGCCCAGGAGTTGTGGCATCGTCTGCACAAAGCAGAAGAGAAGGCAACAAGTTTCATCGCGCATGAACAGTGGCCGACACACGACGAATCTGTCCTCACAAGTGCCACTGTAACGATTATTGCGCAAGTCAACGGGAAGCTCCGCAATCGGCTTGAACTTCCTGCTGATGCGACTGATGCACAGATTGAAGAAGCGGCACTCGCAGATGAACGGGTTCAACGATTTATTGAAGGGAAACCGGTTCGGAAGGTTATCGTCGTGCCGAATCGTCTGATTAATATTGTTGTTTAAAAGTTATCAGTTGTCAGTTAACAGTACCCAGTGCGCAGTTAACACCTTGTGGCGGTTACCTTCCCTGCTACTGCTAAAAGAGACCTCTTTAACTGATAACTGAAAGCGCAGCGTACTGTTAACTGTAGGACTTACGCAATTTTAACTGGAGTCCGTTCTGTTAGATGAAAGTTTTCGGAAAACACAGCGTTCTGGCGTCACAATCTAACAGATTGTGGTACAAAAGAGCATCCTGCGTAAGTCCTGAACTGTTACTATTAAGAAGGTGAACGTATGCGTATCAGACACGCAATATGTATATGGATACTGGTTTTCACGGTAGGTGGTGTTGCGTTTGCGGAAAACGGTGCGGGTCAGCTGGTCTTTGCGGTCCGTGAGCCGCTGCTGAATGAAGACGGTTTCCGAATTACGACACGGACGCTGGAACGCGGACGAGATACAACCAGTTGGTGGGAATTCTATCAGTATAACATCTGTACAATGAACCCAGATGGTACGGATTTCCAACGGCTTACTGATGATGCCGTCTCTCGCCATCCGCGATGGTCACCCGATAGGGAATGGATCGCTTACATCTCCGGTGTGGAGCGTGCGAAATCGCTCTATGTGATGCGCGCAGACGGGTCCGAGAAGAAACAGGTCATCAAGAGAGAATACGGCATTCACGATTTCTGGTGGTCTCCGTCAAGTGAAGCGGTTCTGGTTGTTGTCGAACTTGATCGTCCGAAAGATCCGTTAGAAAATTGGGAAGTAACGGTTGACGGAAAAATAAAGCGGTGGCGGACCGAACGGTGGGCGAAGGGATGGCTACATTGGGACGCTAAAGGCGAACGGGTGAAAGAACCGAATAGACGGATACTTGAAGTGTTACCGAACGGCATACAGTGGCCGGAATGGTCGCCAGACCGTAAATGGATTGCGTTTAAGACTGAGGGTCTCCTCGCGATTGCAGAACCGGATGTCGTGAGTATGGGAAGGACCTGGTTCCTGCAACTCGACGAACCGCCGTGTGGAAAGATCGAAGAGTGGTCGCCGGACGGTAAACAGGTCCTGTTTTATACGTCAAGCGAAATCTGCGTTGCTACTATAGAGGGCGGACGATTTCAGAACTATCTGAACCTGAGCCTTTACCCTGGACGGGACGCAACATGGAGTCCGGACGGAAGTCAGGTTGCCTTTATCGGTAAAGATTCGGACGGACGGCGCACGAGCGAAATCTTCATCTTAGATGTTGGAACCGGTAATATGCAGCAGGTTACCTCAACGACGCACGACTATTTTGATTTACATTGGCGGTAAGGAAGCCGTTAGCTAAGCACAAGTAGCAACTTGACAAAAATAGGACTTACGCAATTTTGGATGTAAGCCGTTCTGTTAGATGAAATTCTTCCTCCAATCCAGCGTTTTTGTGTCACAAACTAACAGTTTGTGGTACATAAAGAGCGACATACGTAAGTCGAAAAAAATAAAAAGCACGTCTTTAGGAGCTCTGAGTACCACTAATTATTTTATGACAGATTCCACATTTAATAACAATAAAGAAAATGATGACGGCAGCGTTTCGATTATACCGTTAGGCGGTTTAGGTGAATTTGGGCTGAACATGATGGTGTACGAAACCGAAGATGACCTTATCGTCATTGATACCGGTTTCATGTTGCCTGGATCAGATATGCCCGGTGTCGATCTGATATTCCCGGATATCCACTATCTCGTTGAACGTCAAGAAAAGATTCGCGGTATCCTTCTCACACATGGACACGAGGATCATATCGGTGCCTTGGCTTATGTCCTACGTCAGCTGGATGTACCGGTCTACGGTACGCAACTCACCCTTGCAATCGCGAGTGGCAGGTTGCGTGAGTACGGCGTGCTGGGTAAGGCGCAACTCAACACGATTGCTCCGGGCGATACGGTCGAGTTGGGGGCTTTCACTGCTGAATTCGTCCATGTTGCGCATAGTATTCCGGATAGCGTCGCGATTGCGCTGCGGACACCGATCGGCGTTATCGTCCATACCGGCGACTTTAAATTCGATATGACCCCCGTTGACGGTAAGTTGACTGATATTCAGACGCTTGCTCGCTTAGGGACGGAAGGTGTGCTGATGCTCATCTCCGACAGCACAAACGCGGAGCGTCGGGGCCAGATACCGTCAGAACGGAGTATCTATAGCACAATAGACAGTATTTTCCAGAATACCGAGCAGACCTTGTTTCTCTGCACTTTCTCTTCAAGTCTACACCGTATCCAGCAATTCATTGATCTGGCCAATAAACATCGGCGCCTCATTGCTGTCACTGGGCGTTCGCTCATCAACAATGTGCGTACGGCTACCGAGCTGGGTTACCTCAAGGTGAACCCCGATTATCTCATCGATGCGCGTGATGCTTCTATGTTTAGACCGCATGAGGTTATGATTTTAAGCACGGGCAGTCAAGGTGAGCCTCGCTCTGCTTTAACGTTGATGGCACTCGACAATCACCCGTTCCTAAACGTGGAGCCGGGCGATACTGTTGTCATCTCTGCTCGGATTATTCCGGGGAACGAAAAGGCTATCGGGCATGTGGTGAACCATCTGCTGAAACGTGGTGCGAAGATATACCATGAGCGCAACGCTGATGTCCACGTTTCGGGGCACGGTGCGAGTGAAGACCTGAAGTTGATGATCAATCTGTTGCGCCCGAAGTTTTTCACACCGATGCACGGTGAATATCAAAACCTTATGCGGCACGCTGAACTCGCTGAATCGGTCGGTATCCCCAGAGCAAACATCAACGTCGCTGAGGATGGGGAACTCATCTATTTAACCCCTGATTCATGCGAAGTGCTTGGACGTGAGGGACGTTCCGGTCGCGTGCTTGTTGATGGGAAACCGGAAATCGAACTCGAAGATATTGTTCTACGGGACCGTATCCAACTTTCGGAGGACGGTATCGTCGTTCCGATTATTGTCCTACACAGCGACACAGGTGATGATGATCAACAACCCGCAGCCGATGCCGACGCTAAAGCCGGACTGAATACTGGGGAGATAGAGATTATCTCACGTGGATTTGTCTATATGGACGAATCGGAGGAGCTTATAGAAGAAGCGAAAGAAATTACTCGGAACGTCATCGCCAACCTCAGCGACGAACAGAAATACGAGACGGAGACCGTCCAAGATGAAGTCCGAAGTGCGCTCCGTCGTTTTTTCTCGAAACGGATGCAACGCTCCCCGCTCGTTTTTCCAGTTGTTATGCAGGTTTGATAACGGCTTTCGGCTGTCGGCTTTCAGCCGTCAGTAACAAGAGGTTTTTGATTATATAGCAATCGGCTTTCAGCAAGGAAAGAGGCGTTTTGTAACGCTTGCGTCTTTGCTGATGGCTGACGGCTACCAAAAAGAAAGGAACAAATTAAATTGAAATCATTCATGTTGATCGTGGCAATTGCCATTTTGATAATAGGCTTTTCCGCCTGTGAGCGGATATCCCAAATTACGCAACCAACCACACCGCAGGTAGAAGATAAAAGTGGCGAGATCGCCATTGGTGTCGTTTTACCTTTGACAGGGCACTTGGCATCGGCAGGTGAACTGATGAAACAAGGTTTGGACTTAGCACGCAATGAAATTAACACCGCACAACCGAACAATCCGCAATTCAGTTTTATTATTGAAGACGACACCAGTACGCCAGAAGGTGCGGTTGCTGCTTTCAATAAACTGATTCATGAGGACGGCGTATCTGTTATTCTCGGACCCGCCTCCTCAAGTGCAACCAAAGAGGCTTTTCCAGTTGCACAAGAAAACCAGGTTGTAGCGATTAGCCCTACATCGGGGGAACGTGGCCTGAGTGCAATCGGCGATTTTGTCTTTCGGATCCCGCTCACGACAGACGTTGTGGTTCCTAAAGGTATAGAGGTAACGTACGCTAAATTGGGCTATCAACGGGTGGCTACGATGTATGATGAAATCGATGGCTTTTCTACAGATCGAGACGCTGCCTTGCAAGAAGCGTTTACTGCGAAGGGCATTGAAGTACTCGCTACAGAATCCTTCCGAAGTGGCGATACCGACTTCTCGGCGCAATTAACTCGAATAAAGGCGTTGGAGCCCGATGCAATCTTTGTCTCGGCGTTGCCACCTGAAAAACCGGGCATATTAACGCAAGCGGCCCAACTTGGCATATCTGTTCCCTTTATTGTGAGTTCACTCACCGATGTTGAAGTCGAAGCCGCGGGTGCTGCCGCGGAAGGCGCGATCACCTTTATAGGGTGGCTCAGCACAGATAATACCTCCAAAAATCAAGCCTTCGTTCAAAATTACAGCGAGACTTTCGGCACGGAGCCAAACGTTTTCGCTGTATCCTCGTATGCCTCCGTCTACATCTTAGTGGAAGCAATCAAGAACGCAGCATCAACCGATGCAACTGCGATTCGCGATGCCTTGGCGAACATCAGAGACCTTGACACGGTTTTGGGCAAGTTCTCCTTTAATGCCGATGGGGACGCTGTATATGACCAGAAGACCCTGATCGTAAAAGATGGTACATTGCAACCTTTTGAGTAAAGGGCAACTCGCCGGGAGGCTTAGAGTCGTGCGATTTATTTCATATTGCAAGAGGTGATGAATCACCCGACTACGAACTCATCTGCTTGTAATTTGGCAATCCATTAACTGGACAACAGAAGACAAGCAAATTTTGTAGGTATTATAATGCCAATTTTGAATGGAATTTATGCAGATACGCCCTTTGATACAGAGGAAGTACTTCAGGCGGATCTAAATATTGCGAACAAGTATCGGAGTAATCCTTTACGTTGGAAAGGGCAATTTTCACCTCAACTTGTTCAGGTGTTCTTGGATAATTATTCTGATAACGATTCCACTGTATTTGACCCATTTCTTGGGAGTGGAACCGTTCTTTTGGAATCAGGAATGGCTGGACTGAAAGCTAGCGGCACTGAAATTAATCCTGCTGCTGTCATGCTAGCACAGACTTACCGTTTTATAAATATCCCTATTGATTTACGCCGTTCACATTTACAGACAGTGTCAAATCTTCTCCATGATGAATTTTTGCCCGAATTGCCACTTTTTCAGAATATTGAACAAGTTCATAGTAAAACAAACTTTGAGGCGGTTAAACTTAAACTTGTTGGATTGCTATCAAAGGTGGATGACCGTTTCCAGATCGGGTTGTTGGAAACCTTGATTACCCTATTAGACTTTTACCAAACCGATATATCCGCACAAAAAATTTTTAAAGTTTGGGGAAATCTTAGGCAACTTGTGATTAAATTACCGTTTTCACATCAATCTATTGAGGTTTTTCTTTCCGATGCCCGTGAAGCCCCTTTATGCGATGAATCGGTTGATCTTGTGATCACCTCACCGCCATATATTAACGTTTTTAATTACCACCAGCAATATCGGGCATCAATGGAAGCCTTGAACTGGAATTTGTTAAGGATTTCAAGATCAGAGTTTGGTGCTAATAGAAAACATAGAGCCAATAGATTTCTAACAGTTGTACAGTTTTGCCTTGACATGGCTCAAACACTCAGTGAGTTAGCGAGAGTATGTTGTTCCAGCGCAAGGTTAATTTTTGTGGTAGGTAGAGAATCGAAGGTAAACGGAACACGGTTCTTTAACGGTGAGATTGTGGCCGAAGTTTGTCATAGATCCTTGGGATTTAACTTAATTCTGAAGCAACAGAGGGTATTTCGTAATAGTTTTGGACAAAGTATTTTTGAAGATATTCTCCACTTTTCCCCGCCTTTTGAACAACCATTAGGTGAAGCATATTTAGAGAAGGCACGGAAGGTAGCTCAAGAAACATTGGAAACTTCGTATTCAGCAGTCCCTGAAAAATCGAAAAAAGACATAAAATTAGCCGTAAAGAATATTTATGACGTTCATCCATCACCTTTATTCAATGCTAAGCATACGAAAGGGATTTAAGTGTGTATGTTCTACCGACACCTCATGGTGATAAGTTAAACGCATTACTTGAAAATGAAAAACTTCCTGAAACTGACCGCCCCCGTATCTTGGAGGCAGGGACGCACTATAAACAGTGGTTAGAGCACCTAAAGTTAGTTTCGGGTGAACATCGAAAAATTGTCGTTGATATGGTCGACATACTCAATGAATACAAACAATATATTGAGTTAAATGTAATATTTGATAGCGACAATAATTTCCTTTATCGGCAGAAAGGTCAACTTAAGCTTGATAATACCATTATTGAAGAATTTCTTCCGATATTATTAACTTCAACGCTTTCTGATTTGTTTGAAGACTATGATTTAAATTTTGGTCCAATGACCTGTTTTTCGGGAATTAGATTTGAGTCAAGCATTAGGGGAGATAGAATAGGTGGAGGTATGCGATTGAGAAATAAAGATCACGATTTTGCCATAAGTAGGAGGTTATTTGTTCGCTCATCGCACTATGAGGATTTTCATAATAATGTGACGGAAAAAACTAATATCGCTTATGTTGCGGCGGAGTGCAAAACAAACCTTGATAAAACAATGTTTCAAGAAGCCGCGGCGACCGCTTTAGATGTTAAACTTGCTGTTCCAGGAGCGAAATATTATTTATTATGTGAATGGCTTGATATGTTCCCTATAAATACTAACACTACAGCTATTGACGAAATTCTTATATTACGTAAGGCAAAGAGGCTTTCTTCTGAGGTCCGTCGTGCGTTCAGTAGTGTTGAAGGGAGAAAAGAAAATAGAAGGAAATTCGCTCAATATTTAGAAAACAACCCTTTTTCGGCGGAGGTATTCCTCAGATTTTTAGATCAAGTCCGTAAGGTTGTTGACGAGAGTCCTGAGAATGATGTAATTAGGAGAGGCTATTTCTAATTTAATGGTTATTTGAATTCTCAAATTGAATCATAATTAATAGGTAACAGAAAAAATATGAAAAAAACGATGTACGAAAAAATATGGGAGTCGCATCTGGTGCGCGCTTCCGCGGATGAGGTGCCGATTCTTTATATCGACACGCATCTCGTCCACGAAGTCACGTCTCCACAGGCGTTTGAGGGGTTGCGGCTAAACAACCGAAAGGTACGCCGTCCTGATCTAACGTTCGCGACGATGGATCACAACGTCCCGACAACAGATAGATCGCTCCCCATCACTGATCTAATCGCAGCGAAGCAGATGGAGACGCTGGCGGAAAATTGTGCTGAGTTTGAGATTCCGCTCTACGACATCGACAGTCCTGATCAAGGCATCGTCCACGTCATTGGGCCGGAACTCGGTATCACGCAGCCCGGGACAACCATTGTGTGCGGTGATAGCCATACCTCAACGCACGGTGCGTTGGGTGCGCTTGCTTTCGGTATCGGTACGAGTGAGATTGAGCATGTCCTCGCGACGCAGTGCCTCTTGCAACAGAAATCGGAGACCTTTGAGATTCGGATTGATGGTACGTTGCCTTACGGCGTAACCGCGAAAGACATCATCCTCTCGATTATCGGGCATATCGGTATTGACGGCGGCAACGGTGCTGTGGTTGAGTATACCGGGTCTGCGATCCGCACGCTGAGCATTGAGGAACGGATGACAGTTTGCAATATGTCGATCGAGGCGGGTGCCCGTGCCGGTATGATTGCCCCCGACGATACGACTTACGAATACCTCGCTGGCAAACGTTTTGCGCCGAAAGGCGAAGACTTTGCGGGAGCCGTTGAACGCTGGAAACAACTCCCTACCGACGATGGTGCAACCTACGACCGAACGCTCATACTCGACGCGGCAGACATCGCACCGCAGGTAACATGGGGTACAAATCCGGGTATGGTGACCGATGTGACCGGATGTGTTCCAGACCCAGCGGATATGGATACAACCGACGACAAACGCGCCACCGAACACGCTTTAGAATATATGGACCTCCAACCCGGTACCCCGATAACAGATATTCCGGTGGATAGGGTTTTCATCGGTAGCTGCACGAACTCGCGTATCAGCGATTTACGGGCTGCGGCTGAAGTTGCAAAAGGCAGGAAAGTTGCAGAGACCGTCAGCGCGATGGTCGTCCCCGGTTCGCAAGCGGTCAAACGTCAGGCGGAAGCGGAAGGTCTTGATGTGGTTTTCCGTGAAGCCGGTTTTGAGTGGCGTGAAGCGGGTTGTAGTATGTGCCTCGGGATGAATCCAGACACCCTAAGTCCGGGTCAACGCTGCGCCAGCACATCGAACCGGAATTTTGAAGGTAGACAAGGTAAAGGCGGACGCACGCACCTTGTCAGCCCACAGATGGCGGCTGCAACGGCGGTAACAGGGCACTTCGTGGACATTAGAAAATTTCAGTAGGAAGCATAGAAGACTGGAAGATGGATATTTTTTCCGAACCCCAATATTAGGAACAGGACTTACGCAATTTTGACTGTCGTCGGTTCTGTTAGATGAAATTTTTCTCTAAACACAGCGTTCTGATAGCACGATGCACTTCGCATCTGGGGTTTTTGCTGGGGCGTTTCTTCAAGTACGCCGCAAAACTAACAGTTTGTGGTACAAAAGAGCAGCATGCGTAAGTCCTAAGGAAAATAGGGAGGTAACAATGGAATCTATCATCATTGAAAAAATCAGGGAACTTCCTCCGGAACTCCAAGAAGAAGTCATCAATTTCATTGATTTCCTGCGAACGAAAGAAAGTTCAAAACGAAAAAAGAAGAAACCAAACTTGGAATGGATTGGCGGATTAAAAGCGTATCGCGACCAGTTTACGGCTCTCGAACTTCAGAAAAAAGCATCAGATTGGAGGGATTAGTGTACCTCGCGGATACTAATATTTTCCTTGAAGCCTTGTTGGAACAAGACAAAAAGGACGATGTCCAATCATTCTTACAGACTATTGATTTGAGCACACTCTACATAACAGATCTGTCGCTCCATTCTATAGGTATTATTCTGTATCGGTTGAAAAATTTTGAACTCTTTAATTCGTTCGTTGCAGATATAATTGTTGATGGAATCGGCATCCTCTCATTGCCACCAGAAGATCTTAGGACGCTGGATATGACAGCCGATAAATTTAACCTTGATTTTGACGATGCATACCAATACACTGTCGCAGCGAAATATGAGATGCAACTCATTAGTTTTGATACAGACTTTGATCGAACTGAAAGGAAACGAAAAGAACCCATCGAGGTGTTATAATGGAAGCATTTAAAGAACATGTAGGATTTGTTGTCCCGCTCGACCGGATTAATGTTGATACTGACCAGATTATCCCAAAGCAATTCTTGAAACGGATTGAACGGACAGGTTTCGGTGAATTTCTTTTTAACGACTGGCGTTACCTCGAAAACGGCGATCCAAACCCGGAGTTCGTGCTAAACCACCCGCGTTACGCAAATGCGAGTATCCTCATTGCTGGTGCGAATTTCGGTTGCGGTAGCTCGCGTGAACATGCGCCGTGGGCATTGCAGCAGTATGGGTTCAAGGCGATTCTTGCGCCGTCGTTTGCGGACATCTTCCGTAACAACTGCTATAAGAACGGCATTCTCCCGATTGCCCTGCCTGCAGAAGTTATCGCATCGCTGAGTCAAGAGGCACAGGACACCGAGGGATACCAGTTGATGATAGACTTGGAGGCGCAATCGGTGATCTGTCCTGATGGCACTGCACACACATTTGAGATCGGCGATTTTGAGAAGTCCTGCCTGCTGAACGGACTCGATGAAATCGGTTGGACGTTGCAGTATGAGTCGGAGATTGCTGCGTTTGAAAACCGGTAGTTTTGCAGTCGAAAGAAGATTGGTGTTATGTCCATCGTAAAACTGAAAATTGAACGGCTCTGGCTTCCGCTAAAAACAACTTGATTTCCTGGCGCATTAATGCTATACTATCCTAAATGGAAGTACCTATGTCAAAAGCCTCGAAACCTCTTGAACCTTCTGATATTCTGACAGAACACTTCTCTGACCGGAGTATCAGACGGTTGCTCCAGGATCCAGAGTATGTACGAGGCTTAGTTGAAATCATCGCACCTGAATTGGTAGCCTTGCTTGATTTCAGCAGAGGGGCGCAGCAGAACCGGAGTTTTATCTCCGATGCCTTACGGGAGCGGGAGTCGGATGTGCTACTGCGGGTGCCGTTTCAAGGGCCCCCTGATAGCGAGGAACTCCTAATCTATATTCTCATTGAGCATCAATCGACAGTAGATCCGACGATGGGATTTCGGTTGTTGTCTTATATGATGGAGATATGGCAAGAGCAATGGCGGGCGTGGCAATCGGGGACTGGGGTGAACCGGCGTTTGGATCCGATCTTACCGATACTATTTTATACGGGAGATCGGCGGTGGGCTTCTCCGTTATCACTGGCGGCAATAATGGAGGTCCCCGAAGTCATGGAGCGATTTATACCGACATTTGACACCCTATTTTTGGAAGTAAAGACGACTGATCAAGAGGCTCTAACGAAGTCAGGGCATCCCTTGGGATGGTTGTTAAGTGTGCTTCAAAAGGAGAATGCGGGAAAATCTGCGATAAGTGAAGCGTTAGCAGCGGCGGTGTCGGCATTAAGTCGGTTGGATGAAACGCAAGTCGTGCAAATTCGTCAAGCACTACTCTATTTCATCCAGTTGATTCTGCATCGTCGGTCGGCAGCAGAGCATGAAGAATTAATAGAGTTGGTCAAACAGCATAGTCGCGACAAAAGTGAGGTGGCAATCATGGCACAGACAGCAGCTGAGTTACTGATAGAACACGGCAAAGCGGAAGGCATCGTGGAAGGCAGACAAACATCAATCCTACAACTTCTACGAATCCGATTTCAGAACGTCCCTGAAACGCTCACTGAGCGGATCACCTCTATCGAAAGTCTCTCACACCTTGATAGGCTTTTAGAGCAGGCGATGACTGTCCAAAGCCTCGACGAAATCCAGGTCTGAACATATCGAAAACAAAAATCTGAACAAGCCAGGCACTTGTGAGTTAACCATAACAGTGCCTGTTTTTATCTTAATTCGGTGAAGCCTGGTGCGGTTAGAATGCAGATCGCATTTGGGCGAGTACGCCGCAAAACCGCACCTACCTGGTTTTAACCGACAACCGACAGGAGGATTGAACGATGGCGCAGTTTTTTTCTGAAGCAAGCCGGACTTTCAGCGAATACCTGCTCTTACCTAACTTGACGACGAAGAGTTGTATCCCCGAAAATGTTATCCTAAGAACGCCTCTGGTGAAGTTTAAAGTGGGGCACCAACCGTCTTTGGAAGTGAATATCCCGTTTGCTTCAGCGATCATGCAAGCCGTTTCGGATCACAATTTGGCAATCGCACTCGCCAGACAGGGCGGGATCTCTTTTATTTTTGGGTCCCAAAGTATTGAAGAGCAGGCAGCAATGGTCGGGGCAGTTAAAAGCCATAAAGCGGGTTTTGTCGTCAGCGATTCAAATGTGAAGTGTGATAATAGAATAGAAGATGTCGTAAAACTCACCGAAGAGACCGGACACTCAACGATTGCTGTAACTGAAGATGGTTCGGCTTCAGGAGAACTCTTCGGACTGATAACGGATAAGGATTATAGATTGAGTCGAGTGGATTTAAACGCTAAAGTCAGCGAATTCATGACACCGTTCCCGGAACTGATTGTCGGTCCAAAAGGGATTACGATTGAAGCTGCCAACGATCTCATTTGGGAACAGAAAATAAACTGCCTGCCGATTGTTGATGAAAACCGTAAACTGGTGCATTTGGTGTTCAGGAAAGATTACGATGACCACAAGAAAAATCCGCTCGAATCCGTAGATTCGCAGAAAAGACTTGTCGTGGGTGCCGGAATAAACACAAGAGATTATCAAGAGAGAGTACCAGCCCTGGTGGCAGCGGGTGTCGATGTTATTTGCGTCGATTCTTCGGAGGGGTATACGGAATGGCAATCAGACACCATTCGATTTATTAAAGATAAATATGGTGATGCTGTGAAAGTGGGCGGCGGGAATGTCGTTCATGGCGATGCGTTTAGGTATTTGGTGGAAGCCGGTGCCGATTTTATCAAAGTCGGTATCGGTGGCGGTGCGATTTGTATCACACGGGAACAGAAAGGCATTGGTTGTGGGCAAGCGACTGCCGTCATTGAAGTCGCTCGTCAAAGGGATCAGTATTTGCAGGAGACCGGTGTTTACGTGCCGATTTGCTCAGATGGCGGTATCTTCCAAGATTATCATATCGGTTTGGCACTTGCCATGGGTGCTGATTTTGTGATGATGGGCAGGTATTTTGCAAGATTCGATGAAAGTCCAAGTAAGCTAAGAAAACTGGGTATGAATACGGTGAAAGAGTATTGGGGGGAAGGGACGAAGCGCGCCGCCAATTGGCAACGCTACCACGAGGGCGGCGGTCAAGAATTATTGTTCGAGGAGGGTGCTGATGCTTATGTGCCTTATGCGGGAAAGATGAACGATAATTTGAAAACGACGCTCGCAAAAATCCGATCGCTTATGTGTAATTGTGGGGCGATATCGCTACCGGAATTTCGTCAAAAAGCGAGGTTTGTGTTGGTCTCTTCAGCCAGTATCCGTGAAGGTGGTGTTCACGATATTATCCCAAGAACGACACAGGACGGATAAAAATGACACTTCTCACGGTTTAAAATTACGTTTTCCTATGAAAGATGTTATAATGTTACTGGAGCTTATGGGCAGTGTTTTGTAATCAAAAACGAACTACATTTTAGCGATACCCTTAATGCAATATAGAGGTAAGAATCATGCTTTCTATCACTTTGGATGTCCCTAATGAACTTTCAACGCCACTTTCTATTTCCGGCTATAATCTTTGAAAACTTAACCTGCCCGCAACGCGAATGGTCCAAACTTTAGTATACATAAGTGCATCCAAAGTTGTGTATAAGTGAATCATTGCCTTTTTCTGATGGCAATGGTTTGGGGGATATTCCCGGGTCAAAGTGGACGAATTACCTATCAGTTTGATCGTGGTCAACGCTTTAAGTTGTGTGCGACTGGTGACCAGTGGGGCGGGATCGGCGACATAAACGCTTTTGTCGCAAAAATTTCTGTGGAAGCGGAAACTGATTGAGGAAGGGTCGTTCGTACAAAGGCGCAGGCTAACGGTTACCTACGCTACAAAAAACACGGTTCGGTTAGATGAAGTTTAAGAATTTAATTCGGTAATTTTTAGGGAAGTCCGGCGCAGTTAGAAACAGCGCCTACCAGGCCTGGGGAAGATATAGAATTACCGAAATATTTATTTAATCTTCATGAAACCGAACCTACCGGCCGATTGTTGATTGCTGATTGCCGTTTTTCTGACATCTGATAACCGCACAAACTGGTAGCCATCCCGTTTCAGCGCGGTGATGATTCGGTCTGTTGCTTCGATTGTCCCAGACCGGTTTGCATTTTTATTTTCTGCTTTTCCATCGTGTAGGACGATGATTGAACCCGCCCTTGTAGATGAAAGTGTTTTCTTGAGGACTGTTTCAGTGATCTTGTCGGGGTTCTGTGTCGTCCAATCCCAACTCCATACATTGCAGCTGATGTGCGTCCGATCGAGTTTCGCGAGTACATACGCGACGGGTAAGAACCGTGTTAGCATCGGTGCTCGAAATACTATCTCCTCAACAACCGCGTGTTGCCGAATTAAATCGTCCGTGCGTTCAATTTGACGTTGGACGTAGAACGGCGGCAGGAAACCCAACACCGGATGGCTATAGGAGTGATTGCCAATCTGGTGCCCTTCAGCGATAACCCGATTTACTGTTTCGGGATGCCTTTCAATCCGTTTTCCGATCATGAAGAATGTGGCTTTGACGTTGTGCTTGGCGAGTACGTCGAGCAACTGGTCGGTGTACGGTGGGCTCGGTCCATCGTCATAAGTGAGTGCGACGATCCGTTTGTCTGTGTTGAGACGGACGATGTTTTTTCCGAACGGCGGTCTAAAAAAAAGCCATAGGAGTGTCGCTGCTCCTAATCCCATTACCGTAATAATTATCGGACTCATTTGGAAATCTCTCTTATTTCGCGTATCTTCGGCAGTTCCCACCACGGCACGTACGGATATTCGTGGTGTTCCCAGTGGTAGCCGAAGTGGTAACAGGTGATAAACGACCAGAGCGTTGAATACGCGTTGCTCTGCGCGCAGTGTGGGTTGTTATATCCACCTTCTGGCGTGCGATGCGGTAGATATGTGCCGAAATAGAACAGTTGCAACGTGCTAAGCAGTGCCGGTACAACCCAAAACAGGATGAGGTTGATAGCCGGAATCAGCAGAACATATTCCATAACCTGAAATACAATCGCCATGCCGATGATCTGCCACCAGCTCAGGTATTCCTTCATGAAGCGGAGATACCACGCCAAGAAACCGGTGCGTTGTCCATCGTGAAAGTCCGGGTCTGTATCGCTGGCGGGGGTTCGGTGGTGTGCCCAGTGTTTTTCCAGCAATTTGCGATATGAAAACAGCGCGTAGAGTCTGACAGCGATTGTCCCGACGCGATTGTTGCGTCGTGGATGTGCTGGACATATTGAGCCGTGCATCGCATCGTGCGCTGTGATGAAGAGGCCGGTGTAGAGAAACGTCTGGCAAAGTATGCCTATAGCGATCAGCGCACTGTTGAAGTGCGCGACATCACGCGTGAGGAGAAGCGTTAGGTTCAATCCCCAGAGTCCGATGATGGTTATAGCGATGAATAGACCTTTGTTTTTTGTTTTCATCAGGACTTACGCAATTTTTGACTGTAGGCGGTTGTGTTAGATGAAATGTTTCGGAAAACACAGCATTCTTGTACCACAAACTAACAGTTTGTGGTACAAAAGAGCACACTGCGTAAGTCCTACTCATAAGTTTTTCAGGAGCACGAGTCCGAAATAGATGAGTTGCGCGAAATAGGCGTGAATTGCAATTTGAGGCAACTGTCGGTGAAACAATCCGGTTTGTAGACCCATCGTTGCAAAGACAAAACTCAAGCCGAACCACGCCAGATAGTTTTGTAGCGGGATATGGTTGTCCTCCCACACCCAATAGTCTAACGTTCCTGCTGCCGGTTCCATCAGCAGATCGAAGCAGACCATCAACGCTGCCACTAAAAACGCCAGTTTAAAAGTGTTTCCGATTAAGGATTTCGGTGCGATTTTCTGAGCGACAGCGTTCGAGGCGATGAGCACCACAAACCAAGCGCACCCAATACTGATCGGAACGCCACCGACTGATGGACGCAAAGTCTGTCCATACACATACGCACCGAAAATCGAACCTGTCCTAACGCCGAGCCATTCAATCCCGAAACTCACGACGATAACCGCGATGCTTACGACGGCGAATTTCGGTCGTTCATGTTGCGGATATATCCGCCAGCATTCATAGAACATCCATATCGCTAAACCGAACATGATTGGCGAAGCGAGGAGGCGCGTAACGTCTTGGAATACATCGAGTAGATGCCAGAGTCCGCCTGCACCTAAAAGCAGATAGAGCGCGCCTATTTTTAGTTTGTTGATCATAGTGTCAATTTAGCGATTTTTGATAGCGTTTTCGTTGTGGTTTTCTATAGATGCCGCCCCTACGGGGCTCAGGTCTGTGAGGTTGCGTTTTTCTACAAAGATACCATCCCTACGGGATTCAAGAGAGATTTCAAGCATCCAACGTTTTTCTACAAAGTTCGGTTCGGTTGCATGAAGTTTAAGAATTTAATTCGGTAATTTTTAGGGAAGTCCGGCGCAGTTAGAAACAGAAGAAACACCCCAGCAAAAACCCTACCAGGCCTGGGAAAGATATAGAATTACCGAAATATTTATTTAATCTTCATCAAACCGAACCTACCGGACCTGGGGTCCGTGAATTTGTCGTCCTTTCCATTGGAGGCGACCGCGTTTGATTTGGAAGAATGAATTAATACCGATCCCTAAGGTCAACAGGACACCAAACGGGTGTAAAATCGTGCTTGTCCAGAAGGGATGCCGATATTTGCGTGCCAGTACGATCCGCATAACAATATTCATAGCGATGGCAAGAATCGACAATTCTCTAAGCGGTGCGAACCAAACCGCGATATAAGGTAGCACACACATTATCCATAGGCTGAGGGATAGGATAAAAAACGGGATTGTCTTGTAGCGGACAAGCCCGAAAAGGTTCTTGGAGAATCCGTTCCAGACCTCATCGAACGAATGATACATCCTGCATGATACCACGTGCGTTCCCGCCGATGTCAAGATTCGGATCCCCCTTTTTTTCGCCAATCGGCTGAGTTCAACGTCCTCGACCACCTGATTGGATACGGCATGATGTCCACCAATTTTTTGATATGCATCGCGGGTGAAGGCGATCCAGAGGCCGCTCGCAGCGGCGAGCGATGGGAAGCGGCTGAAGTATGTCAGCCATAACGGGAGTCCGGCATAAACGAACATATCAATCACCGGCACGACGAGTTTTTCTGATAGGGTCACCGTAACCTTCTCAGGAAACGCCGAGAGTAATCCGAGTTCTAACTTCTGCATGTAGGCGACGGTGTTCGTAATGGCGTTGGGTGCGGGTCGGTTATCGGCATCTGTGAAAATCAGGATTTCGCCATTTGTGTGTTGGCTGAGCTGGTGGCATGCCCAGTTTTTTCCCATCCACCCCGATGGCAACGGTTCCCCGTGAATCGCCTGAACTTCGGGATGTCGTTCACTGAATTTTTCAATAATCGTCCCTGTACGATCTGTCGATTGATCGTTAAGCACGAGAATCTCAAAGTTATCGTAGTCCTGAGCCAAGAACCCTTCAATACAGTCGCCGATGTTGGCTTCCTCGTTGCGTGCGGGTATCAGCACGGAGACGTGCGGACGGGTCTGGAGGCTGTGAGATTTTTTCAGCATCGGTGCAGTCAAAGCATTAAACAGCGTGACTGCCAAAACGGGTGCCAATAGAGCTATAGAGATGAGCATTAAGGTAAACATAGCAGGTTTTGACCCTCTTCCTGACGGAGAACCCGTGAAGCGAGATCTGCTAACAATGCGGTTTCAGTCTTTTCGAGCCAATTCGTTCCTTGAAATGTTGCCGGATCGAACGTATAGGCATCACCGAAGAGAAAGAACACGCTTGGACGTTTCTCGCCGAGGAACTCAGTGCGTATCGCCAACGGTAGCACAGTGACAGGTTTCGCATGTTTCTGTAAGATCCATTCAACGCCGCGTTTGTAACCGAGCGGACGCGTATGCCACGGCAGCAACTCTCCCTGTGGAAAAACAGCGACGAGTGACCTGTCTCGGCTTAGTAATTCAACAGTATATTTGAGGGATTCGATGACACCCCGCCGATTTTTCGGTTCAATCGAATAGGCACCTATTTTTGAAAAGAATTTGTATTTCGTTAGCTGCGTCTCCAACATCATTAAGTAGGTTGTGCGGCGGAAAACGCGTTTGTTGAGCAGATACACAAAGAACCCGTCCCACCATGTACTGTGGTTTGGTAACAGTAGCAGCGGTAGGTCGTCAGGTATTTTCGGTGGTGTTCCTAACAACTGAACCTCGTGGAAGTTCCGTTTGAACAGCCATGTCAGATAGGGTTGGAAGATGATGTCCGCCCAGCGGCGATGCTGTGCCTGAATCATTTATTTATTATTCCTGAGTGTACTGGAAAGAGTTTCTCTTGTGCCAATAGGACTTTTGTCCGGAGTCCTTCGTGCAGCAAAATCTTGATTTTCTGAGTCGAGGGTACGAAGACGCGACTTAAGAACGGGTTGTAGTCGTGTTCTTCAATTTTTCTTAGGATACCCCGGTAAATTTTAGCGGCTGAATAGATGGCGTACTGCGTATCCGTTTTGAGTAATGGGATGCCGGGCATCGCTTCTGTATAGTATTGCTCGGCGCGCTCGACTTGAAATTTCATAAGTGCTTGTAATTGCGGTGTCATTTTTTCGTTGATGATGTCTTGTTCGGTTACGCTGAATTGTGCCAAGTCTGTCTGGGGTATATAGATGCGTCCCATCTCTTTATCCTCTTTTACATCGCGTAGGATATTGGTGAGCTGCATGGCGGTTCCGAGTTTTTCAGCGTATCCAAAGGCGCGTTCGTCCTTATAGCCGAGGACGGATGTCATCATCAGCCCGACAACAGCGGCGACGCGATAACAGAAGAGCGAGAGTTCATCAAACGTTTTATAGCGTGCTTTCTGGACATCCATGGCGACCCCTCTGAGCAGGTCGCGCGGATATTCAACGGGGATCCCGTACGCCTTTGCGGCAATAATGAATGCCCGAATAACCGGATGTTGAGATTCACCTGTATTGTAAGCAACCTTTAGTTCCTCTGTCAAGCGTTGAATCTCTCTGAGGATTTCTGTTTCGGTGCGCTGGCGCGGGGTATCAATGAGGTTGTCGCAGTGTCGGCAGAACCCGTAGAGTGCGAATGTCGCCCAACGTTGTTCCTTGGGCAGCATCCGTGCTGAAAAGTAAAAACTTTTTGAGTAGTAGGCGGTTATCTTGCGGGCGTATTCAAAGGCGACCCGATCTTCTTCTGTTTTCCAGAGTCTCATATTTTTAATTTTCCTTGCGGTTGGTTTTCCTAAAGCCATCTATCTTTTTTCAAGGCACAGACTAACAGTCTATGTTACAAGAACAGATTCTTGTAGGTTTGGTTGAGCTGTAAACCACAGGGCATTTTCGCTAGTCACAGTCTTAAATTCTTCTATCAACCGTTGGGATAGATAAGTTTAGCGAAACCCAACATTCCAAACCGTGTTGGTATCATAATCCGTTGGGTTTCACTCAGTTTTTGGTGATTTCAGGTGTCTCTGTTGCGTTGAAAACGCTGTGCTGTGTGTGATTTTTAGTAGGTTCCCGTTCAACCCAACCTACGGGACGCTTTAATTTTTATTTTTAAACTCACGTTACTATAAATCCTCAATGACAAGTTTTACGGTTGTTTCTGCTGTTAGTAGAACGCCCGGTACACCGGCACCGGGATGTGTGCTTGCGCCGACACAGTATAGTTTCTGTATATCTTCACTTCGGTTATGGGGTCGAAAATAGGCTGTCTGTGTCAGTTTTGGTTCAACACCCCACGCGCTGCCGAGATGGTTGTTCCGTTCCGTTTTGAAATCTGCGGGGGTAAACGTCTCAAGCACCTCAATTGAACGTTTTAGGTCTGTCAATTCGAAGTCGTCTTCCAAGAAGTTCAGTACTTTACGCGTATACGTTGTCTTCATCTTCTCATAGTTGATGCCGCTCTCCAAATTCGGTACGGGAATGAGGACGTACAGGCTCTCGCATCCGTCTGGTGCCATTGACGGGTCGGTTTGCGATGGGATATGGAGATACATCGAAAAATCGTCTGGTAGCACCTTATTGTCAAAAATATCGGTTACCAACCCTTTATACCGTTCGGAGAGGATGAGCGTGTGGTGTTTGAGTTTCGGATATTTTTTACGGACACCGAGATAGAGGAGGAAAGCACTCATCGAATATTGCGTTTTTCTAAGCCGTTTGTTGGACCATTTCTTCCGGTGCTCGGACTTAATAAGTTCGGCGTAGGTGTGTACGAAATCGGCGTTGGAGATGACGGCATCCGCTTCGTAAAATTTTAACCAAGAACGCGGGTTTCCTTTACCATTTATATCGGAGTCGCGTTCTTGGTTAACGTTCGCGATCACACCGGTTGCTTTCCGATTTTGGACAACGATCTGTTCGACTTCCGTATCGGTTTCGACAGTCCCACCGAGTCGCTTGAAGAGCTCTTCTAAAGCGCGGACGAGGCTATACATACCGCCTTTGCAGAACCAGACGCCACCGGTCTTTTCGAGGTATGGGATCATCAGGTAGACGGCAGGTGCGCGGAACGGGTTGCCGCCGATGAACAGCGGATGAAACGAGAAGGTGAAACGGTGCCGCGGGTCCTCGAAATACCTTTTAACAAAATTGTATGCGGGCATCAGTGCTCGAAGCCGTAAGGCACGTGGCAGAAAACCGAGCATTGTCGGTAAATCAAACGCGGTCGCGCCCAACCCGTCGGTGATGACGGCATCGTAGAGTTGACGCGTATGTGCCATGAAACGATCGTAATTCTCGGCGTCCGTTGTGCTGAATTGCGCCATCTGCTGTTTCATCTGTTCGCCATCACCTGTATAATCGAGATGTGTGCCGTCGTGGAAGTAAATACGGTAAAACGGGTCGAGTTTCACCATGTCGAGGTGATCTTCCATCCGCGCGCCAGCACATTCAAATAGCCGTTGAATCAAGTCGGGTGCGGTGATAATTGAGGGTCCCATATCGAAGGTGTATCCGTCTTTAAGGAGTTGGTACGCGTGTCCACCGACTTTCGGGTTCTTCTCGAGCAGTGTGACGTGCATGCCTTTCGCTTGGAGTCGGATTGCTGCTGCGAGTCCGCCAAATCCCGAACCGATGATGATGATTTTATGTGTCATATTTTAATTTTTCCTTAAAACGTTGGGGTTCATTTGTGCAGGACCTCCATAGAACACAATCTAACAGATTGTGGTAGAAAAAGAGAATAATTTTACTATAAGGTCTAATATAGCACCTAACCCCTTGATGCGTGGTCTTCGGCGATTAGCGTTGCTGCCATTTTTCCGGACAGTATTACCAACGGGATGCCGCCTCCTGGGTGTACGGAACCGCCTGCGAAGTAGAGACCTTTTAGGAGACGGCTCCGGTTGGGTAGACGTTTGAACGCCGTGGTTCTGCTATTCGAGGATACGCCGTAGATGCTGCCTTTATTGCTGGCATATAGTTCGGAGAAATCCTCCGGTGTGTAGACCTGTTCTACTGCGATCCGATCTGCGATGTCGAAACCGTGCTGCTTTAATTTTCTGAGAACAACCGTCCGCATTCTCGTCTTTTCGTGTTCCCACACCTGTCCGGGTGCGAGGTACGGCATGTTTAGCAACACGAACCAATTTTCGGCATCAGTGGGTGCGTGCACCGTATCGGTTTTACTGGTGATAGCGATGTAGATGGTGGGTTCATCTGGTACCTGCTGATGCTTGAAAATCTGTTTGAACTCAGTCCTATAGTCTCTGGAAAAGAGGATGTTGTGGTGCGCTAACGCCGGTTGCTTCCCTTTGACTCCCCAAAGAAATACCATCCCTGAAAGCGAGGGTTCCAATTGGTTCAGTTTTTTTTGCTGGTGCCGATGTCCGTTGATCAATTCATGGTGTGCGACGACAGCGTCTGCGCCACATAGTACATAATCGGCATCAATTGTCTCGCCGTTGACCTGTACGCCGTTGACCCGTTTACCGACGTGGCAGATACGTTCAACTTTGGCAGATGTCTGAATCTGAACGCCTCGCTGGCGTGCGACGATTTCCAGTGCCTCGATCAATCGGTAGATACCGCCTTTGATGTAATACCCTCCGAATCCGTATTCGACATACGGGATGATGTTCAGGGTCGCAGGTGCCTGAAACGGATCGGAGCCGTTGTAGGTTGCGTATCGGTCAAACAGTTGAACGAGGCGCGGATCCGAGAAAAAACGTGAGACTCTCTCGTGAACCGTGCGAAACGGATCAATTTGATGGAGCCTGAACAGCGTCCGAAAATGCCGAGGTCGGATGAGTCTCCTGAGTTCATGGATCGGCGTGAACATAAAGATTTCGGCGGTCAGGTTGTGAATACGTTCTGCATATTTCAGGAACCGTTCGTACGCTTCCACGTCGTTCGGCGAGAGCTGCGCAATAGCGGTTTTCATTTTTTTCTTATCCGCGCTTGCATTCATGGCGGAACCGTCTGGGAAAAAATATCGGCACATCGGGTCAACGGGTAGAAAGTCGAGATAGTCTGAGCGTTTGAAACCGGCGGTCTCAAAGAGTTCATCAATAACGAAAGGCATCGTCAATAGCGAGGCACCTGTATCGAACCGATAGTCTCCCAAGATGGCTTCGTTGACTTTTCCGCCGATTTTCGGGTTCTTCTCAAAGAGTTGTACGGAGAACCCGAGTTGTGCGAGCCGGATGGCGCCGCTTAATGCGCCGAGTCCACCGCCGATGATTGCCACGCGTCTATTTTCCATGCCGAACACCCTTTAATTTTTCATAGAGGATGGCGTTAAGAAGCACCAGTGTGAACCCGTATCCGAAATCCTCAATCGGGATTGTCAGGATCCGGTAGCCGCTCTGGAACGCTTCGCCATACAGTACAACCGGTCGTGCCGTGAGGTAACCGTTGAAAACCAGAATCAAGATCGAAACGATTGCGAGATAGAGATATGTTTTCGGTTGTCCGAGCAGGTCTGTTTTTAACAGGGTATCCGCGAACGCAACGAGTCCGAAACAGCAGAGTACTAACCCGGTGTACTGTACCCCTTCGCTGAAGACCCAGATACCGATCGGTAGTGTTACGTATAGGACGGTCCTGATGTGCTGAAGCGATCTCAGCGATGTTGATAGTTTGGCGTGTGGTAGGGTTTCCCATACCAATAGACAACCGAAGGGAACTGTGATAAAAAAGAGCCATTCCGCAATCGGTAAACCGAACAACCGGAAATCGAGTGTATACGCTTCGTTGAACTGCCAATGCGAACCCGTAACGAGTACATCCCAGATAACGAACGGGACCGCGACGATGCAGTTCGTGCACAATTTCAATCGCCATTGCGATATTTGTTTAATTTGGCGGTTGAATTGCGAGGCGATGGGTCCAATAAGGACAGTGAGGTTGAACAAGAGATATTCGAGTTTCATTTTTTAGTAGTTATCAGTTGCCAGTTGCCAGTTGCCAGTTAAAGAGGTTTTTGATATCTTCAAGGTTTCCCTGTAAAATCCGGTTCGGTTGAAAACCGAACCTACCGGGCCTGGGGAAGATATAGAATTACCGAAATATTTATTTAATCTTCATAAAACCGAACCTACCGGGTTTAGGTTCGAGGTGTTATGTTTTCTGATGACTGACGCCCCTTAAATATGCTTTCTCGTTATCTGTTAGGGTCGCGTTTTCGAGTAAGAATTCAACGACATTTTTGATTAACTTCGGATGGTAGGCATCCGTATGCTGTGGCATCAATTTGATAATTCTTTTGAAATTGCGCTGTGCGTCATCGCTACGTCTGAAGAAGAACGGCAAGTGGTAGCAGGTTGTCCCGTGGATAAAGAGTGCTTCGATGTCGTCTGGATTCTTCTCCAAACCGCCATCCATGATTGTCAGCCCGCGCTTTGACCACTTGAGTTTGGTGTACGGGAAAAACGCATGCTTCCCCTTGAGTGCGATAAGCGCGCCGATGTAGACTTGTGTCCGTCCAGCGTACTTCGGTTCTAACTGTGCGATGCGCTGAAATATCTTGATTGTCGGTTCAATCTGCTTTTTGTCTTCTATTGCGGCATAGAACTGCTTTCGCGCGGTTTCCAATGTCTCTTTTACGGGTTCTTTGACCGCAAGACTATTGGTGCATATCGCAAAAAGTAGTGCCATTATAATAAAATTGGTGCGGATCAATTGGCTAAGGTTCATTGTGATAGAGGGTTTTGATGTTTTTAAGGTTTCCGTGTAGGATCCGGTTCGGTTAGAAACCGTGAAGAAACGCCCCAGCAAAAACCCTACCGGGGACCTGGATCAAGTCGGTGCGGTTAGGAAACAGTGCCTACCGGTGTTTTGCGTAGGTGTTTAATAACGCGATCGAGTACGAGTTTGAACCAGTACGTGTAATGTTGCGGGTTTTCTTGGATGTCCTGTTGCAATATGTCTATATTCATCCACTTCCAATCGTCCACTTCGGCTGGGTTTGGTGTGGGTTGACCGTCGTACCGACCGATAAAGACTCGGTCTAATTCGTGCTCAAAGAGGTCGTCGTTGAGTTTGACGCGATATGTGAAGCTGAAAAGTTCGCGGAGTTCACAATCGAATCCCATCTCTTCATGGAGTCGCCGTCTCGCTGCGTGCTGATGGTTTTCACCGGGTCGCGGATGGCTGCAACAGGTGTTTGTCCAGAGTCCGCCGGAATGATATTTTGTCTCTGCGCGTTTTTGAAGTAGCACTTCATCTAAAGCGTTGAACACGAAGATTGAAAAGGCGCGATGGAGTTTACCGTCGCGATGCGCTTGTATCTTTTCGGCTGTGCCGATGTCTTTTCCGTTATGATCGACGAGTATTACATGTTCTTGTGTCATTTTTATGTGTTCCTTCGTATCGGTTGTGTTTTACAGACTCACCATAGGTGTCAATTTTAGAAAAAACCGCCTCATAACATCGTAGGTTGGGTTGAACGGATACCGCCAAAACCGTAAAAATTACAAAAAACACAACTGTCTCCAGACACACCACATCCAACAGAGACCGAGTGAAACCCAACACTTTTGATTTGACGTTTCCTTGACGCTGAGCGTGTAAAGTTGGGTTTCACTATGTTCTTGGATAAATATAGCAGGAAACCATTGACTTTCAAGTGTTTCGGTCTATCAACAGCCAACTTCTCAACACCGTTCAACCCAACCTACTGGACTTGGGTTATATGTACAATATTATTGCATATTGTCTATATTATGTCAATAAAAATCTATACAAAAGGTTAAATATTCGTATTTTGTATAGAAATTATTTGGGATTCGCCGTAATTTTTGGCAAATTTGTTGACAAACAGTAGACGTGATGGTATATTAATTGATGAGATACTTGTACTGCTAAGAACACAATCTAACTACCGCTAAGACTACAATCTAACAGATTGTGCTATAAGAATGCTGTGTATAAAAAATAAATGAACACCTATGGTTGGGCCAGGGAAAATACCGTAAACTGTGAGTTTGGGAGAACTAAAGGATAAGGCTAATGACGGATGAACATAAACACGGTATTAAAACCGTTGCGACGCAGACGGGGTTAACGCAATTTACGATTCGGGCATGGGAAAAACGGTACGATGTGGTTACGCCGCTGCGTACGGAAACGAATCGTCGGCTCTATTCGGACGCGGATATATTGCGGCTCACGTTGCTGCGCCTGGCTACGGAAGTGGGGTATAGCATTGGACGGATAGCAGCACTACCGACTGAAGCGCTGCTGGAACTCGTTGGAACGGAGGGGATGATTGCGCAGATTCCTGCGATTGCGAAAGCGGAGGTCCCTGAAGAGACATCGCTCCGTTTTTATATCGCTTCGTGTATCGCAGCGGTTAAACGGTTTGAAGCGAAAGCACTCGAATCGACGCTTTTCGCGGCATCGGTCGCTTTTAGCCAACCGGTTTTCCTCGAAAAGTTGATTACACCGCTGATGGTGGAGATCGGTGAACAGTGGCAGAACGGGACGTTACGGATTGCACACGAACACCTTGCCCTGGCGGTTGTCCGGACACTGTTGGGGGGTATTCACCAAGGGTTTGATGTCTCTGTGTCGATGCCGAACCTTGTCGTCTCGACGCCGAGGGGTCAACGCCACGAAATCGGTGGCTTGATCGCTGGGATGACTGCGGCTTCGCAGGGGTGGCGCGTTACGTATCTCGGCCCGGATCTACCGGCTGAAGAGATTGTTCGGTGTGCGGTCGAAAATTCGGCAAAGGCGGTTGGGTTGAGTATCATTTATCCGACAGATGATCCGAATATCGCAAACGAATTGGGGAAGCTCCGGCGTGGACTGCGAGAAGATGTGGCTGTGTTTATCGGTGGGTCGGGTGCCGTCGCTTACGATGCTGTGATTGATTCGATCGGTGCGATGCGGGTCGATGATATGCCGACTTTTCGGACGGTGCTTGAAGCGGTGCGTGCTGAATAGATATGGGTGTGGCAGTAATAGGACTTACGCAATTTTGATAATAGGGGGTTGTGTTGGATGAAAGCTTTCGGAAAACACGGCGTTCTTACAGCACAAACTAACAGTTTGTGGTACGAAAGCGCATCAGGCGGAAGTCCTAAATAAGTTAGGTGCCGTTTTGAAGAGAATCCAGCATCTGCATAAATTCTTCAATATGCTCTACCTCTGCTGCTGCTCTCATTAATTGATTGAGATGCTGTAGGTCATCAATTTTTTCTAACGAAGGGGTCAACATGTCTGCTGCTATAGATATATTGAAACGGCGATTGAGTGAATATAGGATATTTTCGATAGCAAGTTCTCGCATTCCGAGTTTTTTACCGGTTTCGATGCCGCGTTCGATAATCATTTGGTAAACAGATGAGTTGTTCATGATATCCTCCGGAACTAATGATAATAGATTTTGACGGTTGTGTGCTAAGCCACTCATGACCCATAGTTCTACCAGTAAATTATTCCGTCTCGCGGTGTCCAGTGGCAAGGATTGGGTTACCTCCGCGCAATGTGTAGTCCACTCCATCTCCGACACACCGGCAGGCGGTTTCATCAAGGGCGTAAACGGCATTAGACCCGGTTGCGCCGCTTCAAGAATAGATTGTCCATCAATTTCGCTCAAACGGATGACTTGATATTCAACGATGAAACGGTGTCCGGGAACATTTTGAAAATAGCCGCCTGGATCTGTGTGTCCAGCTGTTGAACGCAGATAGAGCACAAAAGAATAGATAGGCAGACCGTATTTTTCATAACATCTACCGAGATAACCGACGTTTCGACGTACCATGTTCGGAGACCGGCTATCATCCGTCTGAATTTCA
>JAJEEK010000112.1 GCA_022821065.1 Candidatus Poribacteria bacterium | reverse complement strand
TTTCGGCTATAAAAAGAATTAATGCCGAGATTAGAAAAGCAGATATTGCTATGGCAAGAGAAATCAAACGCATAAGTCGTTAGATTTCTCAAAAACAGGTAGGTTGCAAAACCTGCCTGTTTTAATATACCAACAAGCCGGGCTAAAGCACCGTCTGCTGAATGTTGATATATGTGTAGTATATGTAATTTGATAAAATCTGTCAAGTAAAATTTTTGCTTGACAGATTTTTGTTTGTGTGTTATCATATAATTGCATTGCTGGTAGAGAATGCTATCTGCCCTGCCAAGGGCAGTCTCTACCACCAACCGAATAGCATCGGTAGCAATGTAAGGAGATGGCAATGCATACACGTAAGTTGAAAATTCAATATACCGACCAATTGGAAGCTATCAATGCCGCTACAGCGTCTGTGTGGTGTGAATGTTTACGTTTGAAGGGTACATGGGACTATGCTCATGGCTACCGAACTGGTGGCAGGCTTGACAAGTCTTGTGAATTGTGGATGGACAAGGAATTATCAAAATCGCAACCTTTACATTCACAAAGCATTCAAGAGGTACGTTCGCGATATTTCAAAAATCGCAAAGGTTTTCGTGAGTTGCGCAAGAATGGTGATAAAAAAGCGAAGCCTCCCCATCGCGATAAAACATTTCAAACAACGACTTGGAAAAAATCAGCGATTCGATTCATAGGGAAAAGAAAGCTGCGTCTTTCTAATGGTCAGGGCAATGAGCCTTTGTATGTAAATTTACCGAAAAACTTTGATGTGCAGTATGCTATAGCACATATTGCGATTGTTGAGTTAGTGTATGACAAAGGTCAGTATTCTTTACATTTTGTGTATGGGGTAGAAAAGGCTCTTAAGTCTGATGGTGAAGGTGTTGTTGGCGTTGATATTGGCGAGATACATCCTATAGTCAGTCACAATGGTGTTGATACCTTAATTTTCAATGGGCGGTATATTAGAAGTCTATACCGGTTGAGGAACAAAGTGATAGCATCATTTGGCAAGAAGATTGATAGGTGTAAACGCCATTCTAAACGCTGGTGGCATCTCGTGCGTCGCAAATGGAAACGCATCAGAAAAATCGACAATCAGATACGCGATGGGTTACACAAACATACAACGGAGTTTGTGAAATTGTGCGAGAGTGGTTCTATTGGTACTATTGTGATTGGCGATTTGACAGGTATTCGCGATAATATTAACTACGGCAAATGTACTAATCAAAAGTTGCATCAATGGGCATTTGGCAAAGTCACACAACTGATTTCATACAAAGCAAAGGCTTTAGGGATCAAAGTTGAAGTGATTGATGAGGCGTATACTTCACAAACCTGTCCAAGTTGCGGTAAGAAACATAAACCCAGCAATCGCGAGTATAAATGCAAATGCGGGTTTTCATATCACCGCGACGGTGTTGGTGCAATTAATATAAGACAAAAGTATCTGGGTTGCTTAGGCGACCCCGTAGTGGCGGCTATGGCACCGCCCGTGGGTATTCGATTAGAAGTCCCATGTTGCTCCGCCTGAGCGGAGAATGTTCCTACAAGGAACAAAAGGAATCTCCAATCTTTAGATTGGAGAGGATGTCAATGTTAAACCCCGTGGGTTTATGACACCGGTTGATGAAAATCGTCTCCCGAAATTTTATTACATCCACAAACCGAACGGTTCACCAGATGGACTGAAGTACCCAGGGGTCGCACCCACCGGCCCATTGCCAGCATCGATTGATTTTCCGCTCACTAAACAAGCTGAAGCGGATACTTTCAAGGTACTTGTTTTCGGAGATACACAACCCTACAGTATGCAAGAGATTGAGTGGTTAGCGCATGATGTAGTAGAAGAAGTTATTGGCACTGATGCAGTGTTCGGCATCAGTCTCGGCGATCTGGTCGGGGACGACTTAAACTTATTCCACCCTCTGAACGAGGTAATGGCTACCGTTGGGATACCGTGGTACAACGTCTATGGTAACCATGATATGAATCGCCTCGCTACCGATGACCGCCACGCCGATGAGACTTTTGAACGTGTATATGGCCCCACATGCTATGCTTATGATTGGGGACCTGTACATTTTATTAACATCGACAATGTATACTTTCATCGCGATGAAAAGAACCAGCCTCGCTACGCCAGTGAAGTGGGTGAACAACAATTGACGTTTATTCGCAACGACCTCGCTTTTGTGCCGAAAGATCAACTCGTTGTTGTATCTTTTCATATTCCGTTGACTGAGATGCGCGATGTGAAGAAGTTGATGAATCTGCTCGGCGATCGACCGCATACGTTATCCCTATCAGCACATACGCACTTCCAACGGGATGACTTCATCGGACCCGATCACGGTTGGCATGGCGACGACCCCCATCATCACCACAATCATGCAACCGCATCAGGCAGTTGGTGGCAAGGCGCGCTTGATGAAGTCGGTATTCCGCACACAACTATGCGAGATGGCGCACCGAACGGATATGGTATCTTCACATTCAGCGGAAATCAATATTCAATTCGCTTTAAAGCCGCCCGGCGCCCAGCAGATTATCAGATGAACGTCTGGGCACCTTGGGAAGTTGCGGCAACGGAAACTGGCAAAACAGATGTCGTTGTTAACGTTTTTGGCGGTACGAAACGCTCAACAGTTGAATTCCGTCTCGGTGAAAATGCTGAATGGAAACCGATGACCTATGCGCCTCAGCAAGACCCATACTATAAAGCCCTCAAGAAACGGGACGATGCGAATCACCTCGCGCGGAAACTGCATATCGCCTTTCGGGAAGCGATGAAACCACAATTGAAGGAGGATAGCGAACCGCCGCAAAAGACGAAAAGGCTGAGCGGAACTACAAAATCATCACACATCTGGCAAGCGAAACTCCCAGCAAATGTCCACAAAGGAACACACGTTATCTACGTCCGGACAACTGATATGTTCGGTCAAACCTTCACAGGACGCCGCATCATCCGAGTGCATTAGCCCGGTATCAGATGGTGCGTTTGCAGGCACTTACAACGGTATCCTTACATATTTTGATAATTCACCGATTGCGATATCCTCAGGGGAGCGGAACATTCCATTCGTCTCCGTAAATGATTTCGAGCTGATCGTGCGGCTTGAAATAATCGGTCGGATGATGATCTTCTCCCATATCCCCGAATAACCGACGGCGACGCGGTGTCATCCGGGTGAGTGCCTCTGCAGGGAGTTTGTCGTAATCATAAGGACGGGACCACATCTGTCCATACCGGAACGTGACGCTTTTGCGGATGCGATCCGTCTGATTCGGTCCGACACCGTGCCACAACGCCCACGGAAAGATAACCGCATCGCCTGCCGCCGCAAGCACCTGAACCGCACCTTCAGGGTACTCGCCTTTCTCTAACCGCTTTTCTGGAAAACGAACTTTATGGCTTCCCGGCACACACATAAAATTTCCCTGATCCGGTTCGCTCAGATCCGTCAAGAAAAATTGGATTTTGAATTGCAACGGCAGACTATCCGGGTGCGGGTGGATACGTTGAAGCGACGGACCAGCATCCGTATGGAATCCCATCAAAGCCGCAACGTCCGGATGTCGGACGTAGATTTGTGTCCCCATGATCTGGAGATAGGGACCCATGAGTGATAGGATCGTGCCGAAGGTACGTGGGTGGTCGGTAAGCGGGTCAAGGGCATCCGTCCGTTCAATCGCTCGGATAATCGTATAGGCACCTTTTCCGAACCGGTTGCCTTGTTGCAGACTCGGTGTCTCTTGGACATAAGTTTCAATCACTGCGTCCACCGCTTCCAAAAGTGTGTCGATCTCAGTAGGTGAAAGAACGTTCTTGAGAATCAGATACCCCTCTGTCTGCCACACCTTTTGTTGGACATCCGTCAAATATGGAGATAACATCTGCTGCTCCTTTGCTGCGAATTGACTCGAATATTTGGGTATTTCCTGACTATACCATCAAAAAAATTATAGACGAATTATATGACCAAGTCAAGCCCGTTTTCCCACTCGAATTCAACGTTTTCAGTGTATTTGCGTCTAATTTGTTACAACCAACACCGATTTCTCGTATATTAAGTATAGGATTTATGAATTCCTTTAAAGTCCGCCTGATAAGGGGGATTTAGGGGTTTATGGACCGAAATTACCATTTTTCCTGTAAGTCCTGAAGTAAAAAGAACCAATAATAAGATAGGAACCCTCGGCTTCAAATTAAAATTATGAGCAATTTCGCGAATATCCTTACCACCATCCGTCGTCCGTTCCAACAAGAACTCCGAAAGGGGTGCCGCGACGATGTCGTTATCAATGGATTGGGAAGCTATGTCCAACTCTGGGCAAAAAACGGCGATGCTTTCACACTCGCAGCAACCGAAAAAGAGGTGCTGACCGGTTTGGCAACGCTTTTCGAGAATTACGCAGCGGCATCGTCTGCCGAACGGCAACGTACGCTCGAAGAAGCAACAAAACGTATTGACGCAGCACTCAGTGGTGACCAACGGCCGCCTGTTAATAAGGCAAGGAGCACAGAGGCAGAAACGCCACAGAAACGTCAGCAGCCAACGACACGGTCCACACGCACCAAAAAGGACACACAACCGGAGATGCTATCGCTCTTCGGAGAAACAGAAAGCCCCCCAGAACAGACACCTGTAAACCGAGAACCCACACCAGGAGCGATAACACATAAAGCAAAAACGGGCGACTTATCGCTCCTTGGCGACGCGGAAGTTTTCTCACAACGATCAGGGAGAGCACCCGCCGAAACGGCGGCAGAATCTGTACCCATCCCTGATACGCCTGTCGGAACAGACCTCGCTTCACTCGATTTTCTATCCCAACCTGTCCAATTCATCAAAGGCATTGGACCTCGACGCGCCGAAATGATCTCGACAGAACTCGGCATCCATACAGTCGGCGAATTCTTGGCATACTATCCTCGCGACTATATAGATCGTTCCAAAACAGTTGAAATCTATAGCGTCGGCAGGACAGAAGATGACGAACCTGAGACGATCCAAGGGAAAGTCGTCAATCACACTTCATCGCCGACTGCAAGGGGAAAAAAGATCGGTAAGATCTCAATTTACGACGGCACCGGCGTTGCGATGTTAGTTAATTTCGGAAGACGGATCGGTATCATGAAATCGCTGCTCCCCATTGATACGGAAGTCGTCGTCAGCGGCAAATTTTCGCGTCGTTACAATGAAATCCAAGCGACTGACTATGAGTTTGAACTGTTCGAGGAGGACAACCTCATCCACACCAAGCGGATTGTTCCGAAATATCCACTTACGGCAAAACTCACAGCGAAGATGCTGCGGGCTTGGATGCGGACTGCCCTCGACGCTTATGGAGAACAGATACCGGAAATCCTACCGCTCGCGCTTCGACAACAGCAAGGCTTGATTGATAGACAGTCGGCTATCAACGAAATCCATTTTCCGACCTCAGAGGCGTATCAAGAGGCGGCACAAAAACGGCTCGCTTTTGAGGAGTTTTTTCTCCTCAGCCTCGGCATGGAACTCAAAAAAGAACGTCGTATCTCAGAAGACGGCATCGCGTTTCGGGTCGATATGGAAGCCGAAGGAAATTCCGCCCCTCTGGTCAAGGAATTCATCACCTCACTGCCTTACGAACTCACGGGGGCACAGAAACGGGTCTTTACCGAAATACAAGACGATATGCGACAGAAAAAGGTTATGAATCGACTCATTCAAGGCGATGTCGGTTCTGGAAAGACTGTCGTCGCTGCGCTGGCGTTGCTCTGCGCGATCGAAAACGGCTACCAAGGTACGCTGATGGTCCCGACCGAAATCCTCGCCGAACAGCACTGCTACAACCTCTCCGAAATGTTCGAGCAGCTCCGCCCGGGCACCACACAAAACGGCGGTCGAAAAATAAGGGTCGTGCTCCTCAAAAGCGATCTACCGAAAGCGGAGCGCGAAGAGGCATTAGCGGCTATCGCCGACGGCTCCGCAGACCTCGTTGTCGGCACACAAGCATTGATACAAGAAGGTGTCGATTTTCACAGTCTCGGACTCGTTATCATTGATGAACAACACCGGTTCGGCGTGATGCAACGCGCGACGCTTCGGAACAAAGCACAATCGGGAAATGGTGAACAAAAAGGGCGTGCCACTACTGCGCTGGCACCGGATGTCCTCGTCATGACAGCAACACCTATTCCGAGAACACTCGCCTTGACACTCTACGGTGATCTGAACGTCTCTGTTATTGATGAAATGCCACCCGGTAGACAAACAATTAAGACCCACTGGATAAAAGAACGAGATCGGGAAAAGTTATACAGTAACCTTCGGAAAGAGATTCAGCGTGGTAGACAGGCGTACATCGTCTATCCACTTGTTGAAGAGTCCGAAAAGATGGAAGAGCTTAAAGCCGCAACAGAAATGGCAGAGCACCTTCAAACGGCAGTGTTCCCAAACTTACGGATCGGATTATTGCACGGACAGATGAAATCCATCGAAAAGCAGGAGATTATGGCGAGTTTCAAGGATCGACAGATTGATATCCTTGTCTCAACAACAGTGATTGAAGTCGGTATTGATGTCCCGAACGCAACCCTGATGGTGATTGAACACGCTGAACGGTTTGGATTGTCCCAATTGCATCAATTGCGTGGGCGTGTCGGACGCGGTCAGCATCAATCGGCGTGTTACCTTGTCGCTTCGCCGAGGGGGGACGATTCTTTTCAACGGATCTTGGCGATGACTCGGACGAACAACGGGTTTCAGATCGCTGAAGCAGACCTAAACATCCGAGGACCGGGAGAGTTCTTCGGTACACGCCAATCGGGTGTCCCGAATTTCAAGATTGCGAATATCATCCACGATGCCTCGCTTCTGGAATCCGCAAAAAAAGAGGCTGAACTCTTAATCAAAGCCGATCCGAGTTTGAACGCCCCGGAACATCAATTGCTGAAACGGATGTTGCAGAAGCACTGGCGCGATAATTTAGAGATTGCTTCTGTCGGTTAATAAAGTAGAGCTTATACATGCTGCGCTTTATGTACCACAAACTGTTAGTTTGCGACGCAAAAATGCTGGATTGGACGAAAAATTTCATCTAATAGAACGGTTTTACATCCAAAATTGCGTAAGTCCTATAAAGGAGTTTCTAATGACACACGACATAACAGCCATGACACAGGCACAGTTCAGCACTTGGCTCATGCCGATTGTAGACTGTCCGCTTTTTGAATCCCGCGAACGACTGGTTGCTTTGCTTGCTGAAAATGCCGACAGAGACGCATTGGAAACTGAGCTCCAAGAGTTCTACGAAGGCTACTGTGGACTGGCATTCGAGTTAGAGGAGCCTGAGGAATCACTGCTTTCAATATTGCGGGCATCCGACATATTCACGCACCTGCAGAAGCGTGTCGCAGCTGTGGAAGCTGTGCGAAAAACTTCGCCTGCAGGACGGATAGCACGACGGATGAGCGACAGACCGCTGATTACCGATCCGCAACCTGATATCAAGGTGACAGCTTTATCGGATGACGAATTCCGGGCACTAATGGAAACGCTTGTGAATTGGGAACTTTTCGCAGCACGTGCACAGGTTGTCAAGCTGCAAAAGATGGTACCATCGGTTGAGGGAACAGCGCAGTTGAAATCGGCATTCCTTGATTTTTTTCTATGCTATTTGGAGTTGGAGCAGTTTCTTGAAAATTACTATTATGACCCAGATGAGGGGTTAGAATTGCGTCCGGAGGTGGCTGAAAGGCTGGAACGCAGCGTCGCAGAACATGAGTCTGGTACAGTCAAAGCAATTCCAATAGAGGAAGTAGCGAAAAAACTGGGACTGAAGTGGTAATGTATAATTTGGAAATTATGCCGAAAGCGGAGGCAGGTTTTGCCCGCTTAGATGCTACGATTGAACAGCGAATTCTTGACAAGTTGAGGTCCCTATGCGAAAATTGCGATACACATCGCCACGAGGCACTCCGAGGCCCACATAGCGGGAAGTTCCGTTTACGCGTTGCTGGCGCTTATCGGGTCATCTATACCTTCAATAGACAAACAAGAACAATTGTTGTTCACGATGTTGGACATCGGAGCAGCGTTTATTAGCATAGAGGCAAAATATACAATTTAGGACTTACGCATGATGCTCTTTTGTACCACAAACTGTTAGTTTGTGGTACCAGAACGCTGTGTTTTCAGAAAAATTTCATCTAACACAACCCGCTACAGTCAAAAATTGCGTAAGTCCTGCAATTCATTCACGCGGATGGAACTATCAGGCGATATAACTGCGGTACCGTAACGGAAAAATCACCGGAGATATGATACCCCTCACCGCCATCCTTAACTGTGCGGATGAGGATCGTCTTTTTCGGACGGTGGTAGTAGTGCGCATCGGTCGGCGATCCCTCGTCTTGGAAATCGCCAAAGTCGATGAGATCAAAGTTCGCAGTCGTGAAACGCCGAATTTCCTCGCCACGCTGCGCTGCGATATTGCGTGCCATTGAGAGACTTTTAAGATAAACCTCCGGTCCCATGACAGCGGAACCCAAATTAAGAAAAACGCCGCCTTCCAATTGAGAGACACTGTGCGCAAAACGAAGAAAATCCTCGCCTGTCGTCCACCCCATCGCAGCATAGTCAGCGGACGGGTGCTGGTCAATGATGTCATAACCGATTCCCTTATGAACGGTGAACGGGACACCTAAGCAATACGCAGCGGCAAACAGACTTACATCGCGATGCGGAAAAGGGATGCCCTGTTCGCCTTCTTGGATTAATCTACCGACCGCCTCTCCAAAACCGATTTTATCTTCATACCCGCGAACGATTGCCTCGTTCAAGTAGCGTCCTGTCTCCTCCCAATTGCCGAATTTACCGTCCCAGATGTAGGCTTCCACATCCTCAAGCGTCGCGCCGATGTGTGCAAGTTCAAAGTCGTGGATAGCACAAGCACCGTTAGTCGCAACATGCGTAATGACACCGCGTTCCATCAAATCAATAATAAAACGCGAGTTGCCGCGCCGCATGACGTGCGCACCCATCATCCAGATGACCTGCTTCGCTGTACGATACGCCTCAATAATCCGGTCCGCAACAATACGGAGACTGGAATTTTCATAAGGTGGCGGATCCGCATCCAACGGATAGACATCTGCCACCATCATCTTGTGTTTGCGTTCTGAGAGTGGGAGAACTGTGAGGCGTTCGCGGTTCAGTTTGTTCATAAGAATGGCTTTCGGCTTTCGGCTATCATAAGAATGGCTTTCGGCTTTCGGCTATCGGAAGAATGGCAGTCGGCTTTCGGAAACCAAGAGGCTGTCGGTAAGAAACATTGTGCTAACCTAACACCTCTTTACCGACGGAAACTGACAGTGAGCGCAGCGAACGCCCCTCTTTGCTGATTGCCACTTCCGCTCTTTGCCGACTGCCGACTGCCTCTTTGCTGACTGCTGACCGCTGATGGCTACTCGGCAAACTTGGCAGAGACAATCTTTGAGATACCCGCCTGCTCCATCGTCACGCCGTACATCGCGTCAGCGATTTCCATCGTCCGACGGTTGTGCGTGATGATGATGAATTGTGTATTCTCAGCATAGGCACGGATGAGATTGGCAAAGCGGAGGACATTCGCCTCGTCAAGCGCGGCATCGACTTCATCCAGCACACAGAACGGACTCGGCTTGATTTTGAAGACAGCGAACAGTAGACCGATCGCAACCAGCGAACGCTCGCCACCCGAAAGCTGCGTGATGCTTTGCGGACGTTTGCCCGGCGGACGCGCCATGATTTCAATCCCTGAATCCAGCACATCGGAGGAATCCGTTAGCAATAACTCCGTTTCGCCGCCCCCGAAGAGTTGTGTAAAGACCTCTTGGAAGTTCGCCTGCACCTGTTCAAATGTCTCAAGAAATACCGCTCTGGAGGTCTGGTTAATCTTCTGTATCGCTTGAATAGTGGCTTGCATCGACTGCTGTACATCATCACGCTGGGCAATAAGGAAGTCGTGCCGTTTTTTATGTTCCTCGTAAGCCTCAATCGCTTTAAGGTTCACAGCACCCATGCTTGAAAGCTCTGCTTTCAACTTCTCAATACTGTCGAGTAGATCAATCTCGTCCATCACCTGTTCATCATTCGCCAGTGGCGGTAACGCATCAATTGAGACCTGATATTTATCGTGGATACGGGTTGAGACCGATTTTATCCGCATTTCGAGCTGCGTCGTTTTAACCTCAAGCTGATGACGCTTACGATTCTGTTTCTCAAAATTCCTGCGGGTTGCACGCATCTCTTTCTGAAGGACGGTTACCTCCTGAAGTAGCGTCTCGCGTTCCTCAGACAGTTCATCGACTTTTGCCTCCGCTTCAGCGCGATCACCTTCCAGACGCAGGAACTCGCGTTGTGCCGCTTCAACCTGTTCACCGAGATCAATTTTCGTCTGTTCATCTGAGTCGATAATCGCTTGTTGTTCGGCGATATTTTTTGCAGTCTGCTGTTGCGATTCTTCAAGTGTCTCCAATTCGGACTTGAGACTTTGCAACTTCTGATGCTGTCCTGCTAAGAAAACCTTCATCTCTTGGCAGTTACCGGAGACTTCAGCGTGTTTTCGGTTTTCGGCTTCAATCTGTTCGGACACCCGTTCAATCCAACGTTGCGTCCGCGTACGCTTCTGCGTTAGCGTCTCAATTTCAGCCGTGAGTGTTTCTTGTTCCTCACGCGATGCGGCGACAGCGTCACGCAATTCACGGTTCTCCACCTCAACGGTAGCAAGTTGCTGTTCGAGCCGGGTAACTTGCAGGTTCGCCTGCTCCATATCTTTCGTCAGAGACGCTTTTTCGACCCGTTTATCTTGCCACTGCGCGGTGAGATCCTGGCGTTTTCTTTGTAAACTCGCTATTTTTGCAGCGTACGTTTTACGTTTCTTATCCTTCTGATTAGAACGTTGTGTCAACTGGCCGATCTCAGCTTCAAGGGCCTCAAGATCACGCGCACGACTGAGCAGACCGCTCTGCTTCTGATTTGTCTGACCCCCCGTGATAGCACCAGAGGTATTGATAACCTCGCCATCTAACGTGACGAGGCGGGCAGTCGGACGGAATCGACGCGTGAGGGCGATTGCGGCATCTAAATCCTCAATGACAAGCGTATTTCCCAATAGATGACGCATGGCGGTCTCATATTTGAGGTCGTAATCGATTAATTCCTCGGCGATACCGATGACACCGGGTTGGTCCAATAACGCGTCATCGTCAAATCTGCGGCCCCGTAAAATATCGAGCGGTAGAAATGTCACCCTACCGGCACGATGTTTCTTGAGGAACGCGATGCCGTTTTGTGCGTCCTCAGCCGTTTCAGTAATAACGTTCTGGATAGCACTACCGAGTGCAACCTCTATGGCGAGTTCATATTCGGCATCGGTGGTGAGAAGTTCAGCAACAACGCCACAAACGCCTCGGAATTGATCGGGGTTGTGCGTTTTCGCCTGCATAATTGCGCGAACGCCAGCATAGTATCCTTCGTAAGCGGATTGTAATTCCTGTAGCGATCTCAGCCGCGAGACATTACTGCCCAAGGTACTCTGTAATCCCTGTATGTCGGCTTCAACCTTGCGGAGTGCGTCATGGTTTTCTTGTAGTTCGGTCTCCACTTGGCTTTTCTCTGCCTCAATCTGCACCAATTCCGCCTTCAGTTGTGTTTCATCGCGTTGGACTGCCGTATAGGTATCGGTAGCAGTCTTGAGCTCTTGCGTCAATGCCTCTGTATTCTCTTGAATACGACTGAGACTCCCCTCGGAACTGTTCAACTTGTGCTCAAGTGTGAGGCGATCGCGTTCGTGCGATGCCAATTCGGTTTCAGTCTCTTGTAAGGTGGTCTGTGTTTCTTGTACAGATTTCTTAGCGGCAGCGATGCGTTCATCAAGTTGTGTCAGGAGCTGCTGACGCGCCTCTAAGCGGCTCTCTTCTATTTTGCAAGAAGCCTCAAGTTTCTGATATTCTTGCGTCCGCTCCTGTTTCTGCGTGAGAAGTGCGGTTTGCTGTGATTTTAGGGATTCCAAGGTCTGGAGGGCACGCTCGCGTTGTTTTTGGATATTGAGCTGCCGTTCCTTGTGTAGCACGATCTGACGTTCAATCTGCTCAATCTGTGTTTCTACCTCGCGCAGTGTCGTCTGTCCGGCGCGTATAGCGGCGTCCAACTCGGATTGGCGGTCTGTCGCACGCTCAATCCGTTCTTCAGCGGCTTTGAGCGTTTCAGATGCCTCCGTAGCACCGGTTAGCACTGCGTCGAGATCGGTTTGTGCCTGGCTATAGTCCGTATGGAGTTTATCGTATTCTCGACGTGCAAGGTCCAGTTCATATTGCTTTAATTGGGCATGTTGCGCATTATAGTGGCGCGCCTGTTCCGCCTGTTCCTTGAGTGCCTCAGTCTCGCGTTGCAGTTCTTGAATGACATCGTTAATGCGGACGAGGTTTTGCTCGGTCTGTTCGAGTTTTCGGAGTGCCGTCTTCTTTCGGTGTTTATACTTCGTAATACCTGCGACTTCATCGAATAGGAATCGGCGTTCTTCCGGACGCACGTTAAGGATGAGGTCGATTTTGCTCTGTTCCATAACCGAGTAAGCATCAACACCGATACCCGTATCCATAAAGAGTTCGCTAATATCGCGAAGCCGACACGGATTTTGATTGATAAGATAGCGGCTTTCGCCATCGCGTGTGAGATGACGGCACACCTCAATTTCTGGGGATGCCAAAGCAGCATTCGTATGCTCTTGGATGGGTGTATTCGGGGTGCCGTTTAAAAAACGGAGCGCGACTTCAGTTTTTTGCGCAGGCGCGAAATTAGCACCACCATTGAAAAGCAGATCGCGCATAGAGGTACACCGAAGTGAACGAGCACTCTGTTCCCCAAGTACCCAGCGGATCGCATCGGAGACGTTACTCTTCCCGCAGCCATTAGGGCCGACTATGGTTGTGATGCCGGATTCAAGTATTAACTCAACTTCTTCGGCAAAACTCTTGAATCCTCGAATTTTTATGCTATTTAAACGCAAGGGTCCAACCTCCTGCCACTACAGATTCAAATAATTATCACAATAATAAGCACTTTGAGGGTGCAGCTTTCACACCTATAACCTCAGACATTACGCGTGCACCTGCAATTTTGCCTAATCGTGAACATTGATATAATACGCAATATAGATAGAAAAAGTTTCGCGATTTTTAAGGACTCAAAGTTCTCGCGAGTGTCAAAACATCGATTTCAGCAGGATCGACAGTCCATAATTCGTTGACTGCTTCACGAATCGTCGCACCCGTGGTGAAAACATCGTCAATGACCAGAAGCCGTTTTCCACGAATAATATCCGGCGCTAATACATCAAAAGCACCGACGATGTTCTGTTGACGTGCCTCCCTATCGAGACTGCTTTGGGCAACGGTGTGCCGCTTGCGAACCAACGTGTTTGTCAGAACAGGAACTCCCGCTGCTTCCGCAATTCCAGCAGCAAGGAGCGTCGCCTGATTAAAACCGCGCTCCCGGAGCCGTTTTTTATGAATCGGAATAGGTAGGACGAAGTCGTACGTTGCAACATCACAGTCTACGGGGATATGTGCATTTATCAGTTGAACGAGGTGCCGCGCAAATACCTTTCTCTTCTCAAATTTAAAGAGATGTATTGCTTGCTGAAGCGTTGTCTGATATAATGCAACGGTACGCAGCTGTCCATAACGCGGCGGGGAGGTCGCACACGCATCACAGAGACCGTTGACACCCGGTATACCGCAGATATCGCACCAAGGCGGTTCGAGGAATTGAATGTCCTGCCAGCAGTCCGCACAAATATAAGGCACCCGTGCAACCCCAAGCAAATCGTCACAGACGCGGCATTTTGCAGGGTAGAGGAAGACGATCGCGGTTTCAGACATCTCCCGTAATACGGATGGCAATTGGATGGATACCGGCTTTGTTCCCATGAAACGCTACTTTACAGAAATAAATATTATTATATAATAAGTTTATCACAAACAAGTTTTAATGTCAAGAAAAAGGAGAAGAAAAATATGATAGAAAGACCCATCGTCTTTCACAATAAGGGGCAGTACCTAAACGGAGTCCTGCATTCACCAGCGGATTCCAATGCCTTATGTCCCGCAGTTGTCTTCTTTCACGGATTCACCGGAACGAAGGTCGAACCGCATAGGATATTCGTTAAAACGGCTCGCGAACTCACCGATTTGGGATTTTACGCGCTCCGCTTCGATTTCCGGGGTTCCGGGGATAGTGAGGGCGATTTCTCAGAGATGACCATCGGTGGCGAGATTTCGGACGCTATCAAGTCCATTGATGTCCTCACCGCTATGCCGGGTGTGGACCCTGAACGCATCGGTATTTTGGGGTTGAGCATGGGCGGGTGCGTCGCGGCGTGCGTTTCTGGACGGGATGCACGCGTGAAATCGGCTGTCTTATGGGCACCGCTTTCGGACGATCCGCCAGACCGAAGAGAGGAAATCTTGGCAAGGTCCAAGCACACACCGACCCCAGAGGAGATTGCACAATCAAACGCGAACGTTGTCGGCAAAGCGTTCTATGAGGAGCTCCCCAACATATCGCCTTCAAAGACCCTTCAGCAGTTTGCCGGACCGCTCCTCGTGATTCACGGCAGTGGGGATCAGGCTGTGCCGGTTTCTCACGGTAAACGGTACTACGAACTGATGCAAGGACGCGATGCCTTGACAGAATTGGAAGTTATTGAGGGTGCTGACCATACCTTCAACACTGTCGGATGGGAGCAAACCGTCATCACCAAATCTGTTGCATGGTTCCAAAAGACCTTATATAAGGAGACACAACGATGACAAATTCGGGAACATGGCGAGAATATATGGTTCAACGCCTCGCTTCCGATCCAGGGCGGGTAGAAGGCTATCTTCAAGCGATTATGGAAGAATACCAAACTTTTGGAGATCCGCGAGTAGTGCTACTCGCACTCCGAACCGTTGCTGAGGCGGAAGGGGGTATATCAGCACTTGCCAAGAGAATTGACATTGAACCGAAGGTGCTCTCACAAGAACTATCAAGCGACAAGGCTTTGACGATTGACCTGCTCAAAACCATTCTTAACGCGTTCGGATGTAGACTCTCAATTGAATCTCTGGAGCCAGAAGATCCCCACTATTCAACCACTCATTCTCCAGATGCAAGACTGATGCGGATCGCTTCCAGTGCAACCGCTGCGTCCGCCAAGCAGGGCAACTGATCCGCAGCATCTCGGATTTCAGAGAGCCACAACTCCTGAAGCGTCGGCTGCGGTGAATCTGATATTATAAGCGGTGTTACGCCAGCAGGTGTCGTGCAGTGCCACTCACCACCCGCATCGCTGATCGTACCTTCGGTGAGGACGTAGCGTTCATGCTCTTCTGCTGCGTTAATCGCAATACCACCTGCCCACGTCCACTGTCCAATGCCACCACGTTTAAATTCGACAGTGAGCGTGTTAACAAACCGGTCATACTGTCCGTTTTCCTTGAGTCCCTCATAGACAGCACTCTTTTTGACGGAGGCAGCACCCCCGAAAAAATCGACAATCGGATAGATATGGTAGATGAAGAAATGGGCAGGTGTACCTGACACCGGCAAATTGAAAAGGATCTCAGGACGAGAACCGCGACCCGGTGTGAGACGCACAAAGGAGGTAAGCAGCAAGTCGCCGAGTTCGCTTATCTTCTCTTTGAGTGCCTTGTGGGTGTTGGAGACGGCTTCTGGGTGTGAGACCCGGAGCACACGGCCTCGTTTTTCGGCAAGTTTCAACGCTGTTTCGCCTTCAGCGACATCGCTGGCGAGTGGGTACTCCACAAAGACATGTTTATCCGCCTGTAACGCTGCGAGGACAATCTCACCGTGACTGTCATTATGCGTACAGATAACAACACCGTCTATATTCTCTCGCTCGACAAGTGAATGCCAATCAGGAACAAAAATTACTTTATGTTCCGCGGCAAGTCCGTGTCCTGTCTGCTCATTTCTGGAGGCAATCGCGACGACCTCAACGGTCTCCATGGGTGCAAATCGGGCGAGATGGTGCCGTGCCATCCCACCCGAACCGATAATTCCGATTTTAATCTTCGTCATATTTTTTTATGCCCAACCTTGGCTTTCGCCACCAACGCGCGCAGCACTGATTTTCTCATAATAACCGCTTTGACGATAGGCGGCTAACGGGTTCGGATCGCGCCCCGTCTCCACTCGGACCTGCTCTAAAAGCGGATTCACATCGGTCTCATACGCGCGTTGGAGAATACTTTCCGCTTCTACCAAATCAGCAGCATCTTGCGCCGCTGCGAGTGCCTCGCGGTCAACGATCAGTGCCTTCGCATAAGCCTTCTGCAGATTACAGACAGACTGGATGCTCGCCTCGACCTTCGGCTTCAAGTTATGACTCTGGTCAATCATGTAGGCGATGTCGGTTTCCGTATTAGGATCAAGTTCCGCGGCAACCAGTTCGGTGTAAATCAGGAAGAGTTCCTGCGGATTGATAGAACCAACCGTTAGATCGTCATCTGCGTACTTCCGGCAGTTGAAATGGAACCCACCGAGTTTTCCCTCGTCTATGAGGTAAGCAACGATGAACTCTATATTCGTGCCTTGCGGGTGGTGTCCTAAGTCAATAAGGACCTGTGCCTTCTCACCGAGTTTCATCGCCATGAGGTAAGCGGTTCCCCAATCGGCGAGATCCGTGTGATAAAACGCCGGTTCAAAGAATTTGTATTCGATGAGCATGCGTGTCGCCTCTGGAAGTGCATCGTAGACCTCGGCTAACGCCTCCTGCATCCACTGTTTACGTTTTCTGAAATTCGACTGACCCGGGAAGTTGGTGCCGTCTGCGAACCACAAACTGAGTAGATCGGAACCGGTCTTCTCCATGATGTCAACACATTCGAGCATGTGATCAATGGCGAGTCTACGGACCTCCGCATCTGGGTTACAGACGCTTCCGAGTTTATACACCTGATCTTGAAAGACGTTCGGGTTAATCGCGCCGATGCCGATCCCGACATCCGCTGCGTACTGCTTCAATGCCCCCCAATCGTCGGTTTTATCCCACGGGATGTGGAGTGCGACGGTCGGTGAAACACCGGTAAAACGGTGAACGGTGGCTGCGTCTTCAAGACGTTCCGCAGCATTCCGTGCCGCACCGGGTTGCGCAAAGACACCGAATCGGGTGCCGGAATTACCGTAACCCCACGACGGGGTCTCAATGTGTTGCGCTTTGAGATGGGATTTAACTGTTTCTACCTGAATCCCCTGTTTCTCTAACTTTTCGGCTAAAAGGTCGTAAGCGAGATTGCTCATTCTGTTTTCCTTTCTTAAGTGGTTTTTGGTTGTCAGTGAAATAGCAATCAGCAGTCAGCAGTCAGCAGTCAGCAAAGAGGCAGTCGGCAGTCGGCAAAGAGCGGAAGTGGCAATCAGCAAAGAGGGGCGTTCGCTGCGCTCACTGTCAGCCGTCGGTAAAGAGGTGTTAGGTTAGCACAATGTTTCTTACCGACAGCCTCTTGGTTTCCGAAAGCCGACTGCCATTCTTCCGATAGCCGATAGCCGATAGCCATTTTTACTGATAACTACATTGTCAATTCCTGAAATATCTGTACAAGTTTTTCCTGCGTCGCGTTCGGGTCCTCAATGATGATACGTGCGCCGCCGATAACGTCCATGAACCCCAATTCACGTGGATACCGCGGGACGACGTGCAAATGATAATGCGGGATACTCGCACCGGAGGCATCCCCCATGTTATAGCCGACGTTGAAGCCGCGCGGCTCATAGGCACGCGTTAATACCTCAAAACAGAGGCATTGGAGTTCGTGAAGCTCTTGAACCTCCTCCTGATTTAGTTCTCGAACATCAACAACATGCCGATTCGGAAAGACCAAGAGATGCCCAGGGCTGTAAGGATAGAGATTCAGCGAAATGGTAAAGCGTTCGGTTCGATGCACCTCAAGCCGTTCGACCTTATCATTTTTTTCGACAATCGCGCAGAGAATACACGGGACATCCGGGCGGTTTTTTCCTTTGGCATAAGGCATTTTGTTCGGGACGAAGAGGTTGTGTCGCATAAAGCGGTTTCCTGTGTTTTGAAATGAGAAAAGATTGAATTTCTGATACATATATGATATATTATTTCAATAAAGCATGCAAGCAGATATTTATTACCAGTCAGTTATCAGCAGTCAGCCATCAGTAAAGAACATTTAGCAAGTCGGCGACACACTCCGCTAAACTTAATTAGGACTTACGCAGATTGCTCATCTGTAGGATATGCTGTTAGTCTCCTGTACCCCGAGAACGTCTCTATTGCTGCTCTTTTGTACCACAAACTGTTAGTTTCTGCTGCAAGAACGCTATGTTTTCCGAAACATTTCATCTAACACAACAGTCTACTGTCAAAATTGCGTAAGTCCTGTTGCACATAACTTTCCTTCCAAATCATACAGATAAACCATACTCGCGGACCTTGGGATGCGGGCATTTCGTAGGAGATTTTTGATGAAAAATAAAAATTCTGCTGCCAATGAAGATGTGACGACGTGGGCACTTCCTGAAGGCGCTATTGCTCGATTGGGGCGTGGCAGTGTCCGTGACATGGCATTTTCACCAGACGGACAGTATTTCGCAGTGGGTACAGCGATTGGACTCTGGTTGTACGAACTCCCGACATTAACTCCAATTGCACTCTGGGACACGGAACGCGGGATGACTGACTCTGTCACATTTTCACCTGATAATCGCCGGATTGCCACACACACTTTTGTTGGAAATCTAAAGATATGGGATATTGAACGCGGTGTTTGTACCGTCGAAGTAAATGATCATGGTAGGACCGACGTTGCCAAACCTGTTCTTTCCAAAGATGGAGAACGTCTCGTTGCATTTAATGGGCCCCAACTTAAAACGAAGAAGATTCTATCTTGGTGCACGTGCACTGGAACCTTACTCAGCGAAACTGAGATCCCATCTACCTATGATGTCTATCCTATATGCTTCTCTCCAGATTTAAGGCTGTTGGCAGGGACAAGTTATGATAGAAATAACCATCCTACGGCTGAATTCATCGCCGTGTGGAACGTGGAGACAGGCGAACAAATCGCTCGGTTTGACTGGTCGGAGCGGTGGGGGACACTCTGCTTTTCACCGAGTGGAAGATTCCTTGCCGCCGGTGGTTCAGAGGGTAAAATTCAGGTATGGGACGTGGAAAGCGGAAGCCTTGAGGAAACTTATATCGAAGATCAGGATGCTCAGACACATCCATATTATCCGCCGGAGGGCGGATTGATTGCCGCAGTCGTTTTTCCATCTCACTCCAAGATTGAGATCCAGCATTTAGAAAAAGGTGAGAAACTGGATGAATTTGAAATCCGTGGGAATAGGTGGACGGTTCGTTTCTCCGCCAATGGAACACAATTGGCAGTCTCCGGCGGAAGTGAAATCAAAATTTGGACGAAAGGTCATAACGCCGAATCCCACACCCTTTCAACCCTTCATGAACATATCCCGACGATGGATACATTAGCTTTTTCGGCAGACGAAAAGACGCTTGCCGCCGGGCTTTGGCGCGACAATGTTCTCTTATGGGATCTTACGAGTAGACGTTCCTACCGACCACAAGGCGAGAAACTGCCCGGAACTTCGCATGTTGTTTATCGCTCAGATGACGGACGAATTATTTCCATCAACCAATATGGAGATAATTTAAAAATATCGGAAGTAGGCAAGAGTGAATCTGTTGTTGAACTCCCGCCATTGCAAGCAGGTTTATTAGGACGCGCGAAAGCCTTCTCACCTACAGGACACCGGATTGCAAGCGTAGATACAAACGACAACATACACATCTGGGAATGCACGTCAACCTTAGACAACATGACGGAAGGCGACAGTTGGAAAAAGCACACCACGGTCATCAGTGATGCGGAATTTATTTACGGGTTGCGGTTTAGTCCGGTTGGTCTGACGTTTAGTCCAGATGGAAAACGACTCGCAAGTATGTCAAGGTCACGGGATTGGAAAGCCGGTCTGTGGGACGTTGAGTCGGGAAAACAGATTGCTGATCTCCCTTTGACACCGGCACCAAGACGCAGGTCATATCGTGAATCCGACACTGGAATAGCATTTTCACCAGATGGTAATATCATCGCTGGTGGACTGTGGCACGAGATTGTCTTGTGGGATGCGACGGATGGAAAAACGCTTATGACGATTCCGCAATCGGAAGAAAATCAGAGGTCAGTTACGTTGTACTTTTCACCGTGCAGTCAATATTTAGCTGCAGGTGCCTGGTGGAAAGGTGGACTCAAAAAGACATCCATCTGTTTATGGGAGGTCGCAACGGGTAAGAACATTGCCACCTTCAAGGGACACACGACTGATGTCCAGTGCTTCGCATTCTCACAGGATGGCACCCTTCTCGTAAGCGGTGGACATGACGGTGCGATTTATCTTTGGGATCTGAAACCTTATCTGTAGGATATAAGGAACGTGAGTTCGAGAATAAAAATACAAATTAGACGTAGGTTGGGTTGAGCGGTAAGCTCCAGATTCATTTTATTTATACGGAAAATTTCGATCTTCAGTGAACTATTCCTGTTGATAGGTATAGCGAAACCCAACAACCCAAACGCGATAATACGTTGGGTTTCACTCGGTTTTTGGTAGTTTTAGGTTTCCAACTGAATTTGACAGCTACCTTTTCTGTGTGATCGTTAGTAGGTTTCCGTTCAACCCAACCTACGCGCTTAGGTGAACCCATGTTAAGGAGATATTTTGCTGGAAAATAGAAAAACACAAGCAGACACTTCGTTGAACCTTGACGACAGTGAGGTAGCCAAATGGGCACTCCCGGAAGGTGCCGTTGCGCGATTGGGACAGGGTAGAAATAACGACATGGTATTCTCTCCGGATGGACATCATCTTGCTGTCGGGACAACGGTAGGACTCTGGTGGTATGAAGTAGAGACGATGTCGCCTATCGCATTATGGGAGACGGAGCGAGGCGTATTTGTCGTCGCTTTTTCGCCGAATGGAAAATGGATCGCTACCAGCGACTGGGAGAATCTCATAGAGGTGTGGGATGTCCAGCAAGGTTTGCGTGTAACGAAAATAGAAACAGAATGGAATCATTGCACCTTTTCGCCTAACAGTCAACGGTTCGCTACAAGCGACAGCACTACTGGTACTGTTAACCTCTGGCACCCAGAAACGGGGGAACCTCTTGAAAAATTGAGTTGTGAACCCGAAAAAGGCGGTCACTTCATGCCGATCGCCTTTTCGCCCGATACTCATCTGCTTGCGTCCACAAGTCGGGCCGGGGCAGATAACGATGCTGAATCCATAATAGTATGGGACACGGAAAGCGGGAAGCGCGTTGCCTACCTCACCGGACACACGGGTTCAGTCTATCGTCTCTGCTTTTCGCCGTGTGGTAGATTTCTCGCCTCCGGCGGAGAAAACGATGGAACAGTCCGCGTCTGGGACACGGTTAACTGGCAACAAATTCAGATATACACCGATTATGGTGAAGCAGACATGAATCCATCTTATTCACCCGAAGGTGTTCTGCGTGCAACGGCAATCTCCTATATTGAAAGGTTTGGTGAAAGTATCATTACTGTATGGGATTTGGAAAGCGATAAGAAACTCTATTCTACTATAGAAGATATTGGCGGAATATGGGGGACAGTCCGTTTTTCAAATGGATCACAATTGGCACACGAATCCAGAGATGGCGGCATCAAGGTGTGGTTCTCTGGAAACTCGCATACGCAAGAATCTGACTATCTGCCTACACATTACCCGAATTCAATCGTATTTTCGGGCGATAGCAAAACGTTAGCGGTTGAATCAAAGGTGTATAGCGAGGCATTCTTATGGGATATTGAAAGCAAATGTCCACGACGAACCAGAGAAAGACAACACCTATTCACATTTTCCAATGGTAATAGTTATATTGTTAGTATTAACGAAGGAACCGTCACACTTCTGGATATTGAAAACATTGCGTCGCCAATTGTTGAATTAAAGGGGCACGATAAGGCATGGGTGCAGCAGGCATTTACACCCGCAGCAAACCTTCTCGCATGTGCTGATGAAGAAGGAACAATCGTCGTATGGAATACACAAAGTGGGCGTGAACGATGTAAACTCAAACACCAACTCAGATACCTACCTCACGACCAATCCCGAATTACACTATTGGAATTCAGTCCAGATGGTAGATTTCTTCTCAGTGAAGAATTCGCCAAGCCATCCGCGCGACTATGGGATGTCGAACAGGGCGAAGAGGTACACGAATTTCCAAGCGATAAGGTTGAAAATGTCGGAGGGTTTTCTCCATGCGGTTTGTATGTCGCTTGTGGCGGCGGAGAAGCACCGGATTACATGTTATGGGATGTTAGCCGTCGTGAAGTTTCTGCTGTCATACAAGGTGAGGAAACGACATTATCATCGGGCGGATATTTTAAATTTGCCTTTTCGCCATGCGGTTTGTATGTAGCATGTGGCGGAGAATTAAGACAACCGGAAATCCTGTTGTGGAACATAAAACAGCGTCAAATCCATAAACGTATAGCTTTACCCAAACATTATGATAATATGATGGCGTTGGCATTTTCGCAATGTGGAAAGTACTTGGCTGGTGGTATGTGGTGGCGGCAGGGGTTTAAGAAGGTCCCTATCCATTTGTGGGAAACTGAAACAGGCAAGCAGATCGCCACATTTTTGGGACATCCAACGGACATCCAAGGACTCGCCTTTTCACCGAACAATGAACTCTTGGCAAGCGCGAGTTTCGATGGGTCTATCCTTCTCTGGGATATGAAACCCTATCTGTAGGATTTCCAAGACGTTAGAGATAAAACGCACGCTGACAAGGCTACAAAGAAAAACGTGACTTTTTTCTCCTTTTGGTGTATATTATTATCCCAATCTTACAAAACCGACGCAAAGCGGTTAGGCAACAATTGAGGAGGTAAAAAATGCCCACCGAGCACCCACTTCTGAGCGTTACAAAGATTGACACAGATATCGAAACATACTTGAATCAGATCGCTGAAACCACATATCCGTTCCCAGAACACGATTCCAGATGTCAATCATTTCAGGCAGTGGTAGGCGACCAACGTTGGTTCGTCAAACACAGTAACATCCCACAAAGCATCACGTGGCTCAAACAGGCTGTTCGTTTCCACGCCGCCGTCCAGCACGAGGCACTCCCGCAATTGCACAACGCTTTCACGACAACTGATGGATTCACACTCGTCTATGACTGGGTGGACGGTGAAGGTTTGCGTCCTGAAAGGGAACTGAATCCGGGAGAAATCCATCCGCGCGATAGGTTCTGCGCGCTGCCAGCAGCTGAAATCATTGACGCACTCAACGTCATTTATGATGTCCACCTCCTCATAGAAAAAAGAGGTTTCATCGCTGAAGACTTTTACGACGGCTGCATTATCTACGACTTTGACAAAAAGCGGGTACATCTGTACGATTTCGACCACTACCATCCCGGTACCTTCATAAATGACCGAGGACGGTTGTACGGCTCAAGTCGCTTTATGGCACCAGAGGAATTTCAGAAAGGCGAACGCATCGACGAAAGAACAAAGGTCTTTATGCTCGGACGCACAGCCTTCGTGTTGCTTGCCAATAACAGCGATTCACGAGACGACTGGAAAGGAAACGATGCCTTATGGCACGTCGCAAAAAAAGCGACAAACGCGGACAAACAGTTGCGATACCCATCTGTCCAAGAATTTGTTTCAGCGTGGCACACAGCGATTGCTGATGGCGAAATTCCAATGGCTTGATTGGAATCATACCAAGGAGGTCCATACTTAAAAAAATGCGAAAAATTACTGATAACGAAATCCAATTCTTCAACGATAACGGCTATCTCATTCTGAAAGGCGTTATCCAACCCGATGAACTCGCCGTTATCCAACGCGAAAGTCAACGGCTTATTGATGAGATTTTGGCGGGTGGCCCGGCAGACCCATGGTGTAATCGTGGACCGGAAGGAATCCCGTACTATTTGACCTATCTACACTCCCATCCAAACGAATTCTCTCTACGGTTACTCGGACATCCGTCTATCGGTGACTTGTTGCACCGGATCATCGGACCCGATTTTATTCCGTGTTATGAATCGCTTGTCTTTAAATTGCCGAAACACGGTTCCTCTGTTCGATGGCACCGCGACGGCAACGCAATTAAAGAAAATCACCCCATCTTTAACGTTGACATATACGTAGATCACTCCACCGTTGATAACGGATGTGTCTGGGTCGTTCCGAAAAGCCATCTCTGGGGGATTGAAGAGGCACAGGAGATTATTGACAGAGGTGAAGCCAATTTTGATCGTCCTGATGCTGTCCCTGCAGAGGTGGAACCGGGGGATATTTTACTTCACCATACCAAAGTCTTGCACGGCAGTAAAATCAACACAAGCGACACACTCCGCCGAGTTATCTACTTCGACCAGCGGACACCCCGGTGGAACAAGCAGTACAAGTGGTGGCAATCAGAGTTTTTGACACAACGCTGCAAAATGTATCAACGCGCCCTCCATGAACGCTACACGAATCCGTATCCATCGGACACGGAGCAATTCCCTTACGAAGTGCCAGCCGACATGCCGACGTGGGATCCAAACGACGATTTCGATCTGCGAATTCAGCACCGTGCCTATACGTATCAAGGATAAACACAGGACTTGCACATGCCGCTCTTTCGTACCACAAACTGTTAGTTTGTGGTGCAAAAACACTGGTTTTTACGAAAAATTTCATCTAACACAACGATTTACATCCAAAATGCGTAAGTCCTAAAACATTCAGATGAATCACGCGATACTGACGAAATAGGAGGCAAGCAATGAATGTTCTACTGATAGGCGGTTCGGGGCACGTCGGAACAATGACGCTCCCTTACATGAAAAGTCATCACAATTTTCGGGTACTGGATGTCAACCCGCCCAAAGACACATCTATAGACTATATCCAAGGATCCGTTACCGATCCCGACGTCGTTCAGGAAGCGTTGAAAGGGATGGACACGTTTGTCTATATGGTCATGCTGCAACCGACGAGCGATCGCTCATCCGTAGCGGATTTCGGCGGTATCATCTCAAATTACGAGGTGAACGCAAAAGGACTGCATATCGTGTTACATGCTGCGAAGGAAGCCGGCATCCGACACGCTGTCTATACAAGCACCTTCACTGTGCATGAGCGGACGCGAAACAATTTTCCGTATGAAGATGTCGTACCGCGCGATAACCCAGGTGTCTACGGGTTAACCAAAGGTTTCGGCGAGCAGATCTGCGAATACTTCTCACGAGAACACGGTATGTCGCTTATTGCGTTGCGTATTACGGGTCCCTCTACACGTGAACAGTGGCTTGAGCGTTACAATCAACCGAAAGATGCATCAGTGCATATCTGGTGGACGGATGAGGAAGACTTAGCAACTGCCTACCTTGCCGCTATCTCTGTCGAACACGAAGGGTTTGATGCCTTCTTCATCGCTGGCGACCACGAACAGAAAGAGATTAACCTCTCAAAAGCAAAACGCCTGCTCGGTTGGGAACCGCTGACGCACACACGTGTGTGAAAAACGGAGGTGTAATAGACATTATAATAACGCAAGTTGCCACCCAATTATCCATTTATAGACATAGCACTCCTACGGAGTGCGATCGCTTAGATACACGGTTTCTATAGACATATCATCCCTACGGGATGCGGAAAATCCTTGAAAAGTGCTGTGAAAATCCGCTGAAACAGCCAAACAAAAGCACCAACATTTGTTAGTAGCAACTCGGATTATAATAGTATATAGGATGGACGAATTCCGTCTATAGATATATCACGCCTCTGGCATGAAGAAGTCTTTATCTCTAAGGAGATCTCCTTGCTCCAGCGGAGCAACATGTCTATAGTATTTCTTTATGTACCACAAACTTCCAGTTTGTGACACAAAAACGCTGTGTTTTCAGACAAATTTCATCTAACACAACCCCCTACAGTCAAAAATTGCGTAAGTCCTGTACTTGATTCTCAGACTATCGGGCTTGAAGGACAATCCAATGTCATTTCAACAGATTTGCAAAACGTACAGGCAAAACATCCAACAGACCCGAGAACACGGCGATGCTACCGCTGAACTCTCCTTTTCAACGCTATCTATCTGCTTAACTTACACGGCAGCAATAGGAGAACCGAAGCATTTCCGGCAACACAGAGAGATGAAAACGTCTTTGACATCTCACAAGGGGTCTCTATCCTCTTATGCGTCAAAGAACGCGATAATTCTACACAGGCAAAGGTCTATTACGGAGATATATGGGGATCGCGAGAAGATAAATACAACATTCTTTCGGAAACCGATGTCCAATCCACGGAGTGGCGCGAACTACAACCAACGTCACCGTATTACCTTTTTGTGCCGCAATCAATGGACTATAGTGCCGAATACGAAAATGGATGGAAAATTACTGACATCTTTCAAACCAGTTCGATCGGAGTTTGTCGGATCGTCAAAAGCCCAGCGTGGCAACATACTCTGATAACCGACAAAATCACTGAAAATTGTTATATTTCAAACACAACCAGTGAGTCTGGTCATGTATTTCCGCTCTATCTATATCCGAATCCAGCGGAATTGGAAATTTCGACAGAGCGGACGCTCAATTTCAAACCAGCCTTTCTCACCACGTTTTCAGAGACGTTGGCGTTACCACAGGTTGAACCGTTTAACCTACCTAAGCGCATTTCACCAGAGGAAATCCTCGCTTATATCTATGCAGTGCTATACAGTCCTACTTATCGCGAACGGTATTATGAATTCTTGAAATATGATTTCCCGCGCATCCCTTTGTCACAGGATATTGAACGCTTCCGAAAACTTGCAGCGTTAGGACAGCATCTGATCAATTGGCATCTCCTGAAAGACATACAGGTGTAACATACGAAAGCAACATCACGAATTTAGAATCGTCTATTAGTGGTTAAGCGGTTTTTCTTTCGCTAAGGCATTGGTACTGCAGATGCATAAGTTGGGATGCTTCCAATGTTTCTAAAGCATACGTTCGTCCTTTAACATCGACAAACTCAACCTCAAATACGTTCGGTTCATATTCTTCAACAATGGTGCCAACCTGTCCGCGGTATAAGTTGAGCATTGGCATATCTTCCAAAAGCGCGACAGTATCAAGTAGTTTCATTATGCCCTCTCTTAGTGGAGATATAACAGGTTACGAATCTCGGAAAATTTTCGTCGTTTCTTACAATCCAGATACTTCTAACTTTGGCCGTTCGCCCTGAATGGCTCATTTCAAAGTCAACGACGTATTTTTGCCCGTAGGCATTACGCTTCGTTGGAACAGCTACGTTCCTTTGAATTGCATCTAACAGAGCAGATTTCAAAACTTCAGCTTCTTCGCTGCTACTATAAGCAACTGCAAGATGGAATCATTTGTTTAATATATCTTTATCCGCTGTGAAATCTGAGTCGGGCCAACCCGGATGTCGCACTGGATTGTTGGAATGAATCGCCATTTCCATCTTGTTATCTGGACGGAATTGGTAATGCACATACCCAGATGCCCAACCGTCACGATTAAAGAAGCATCTCCACGCCCCGACCCTTCCAGTCGAATTAAACCATTTTATGAGCGTAAAATCTTCAAGGGGTCCAATCTGTGGAACAGTGATCCAAGCGTCCTTTCCATTAAGTTCGATAGCGTTGCCGAATTGACCTTTCACCCATTTAGCACCGCCCACGAGGTTTCCATCGTTCCCGTTGCCGGATGAATCTTTGGCCACTTTTCCATTCGTTTCATCGAACAACCATGCACCGATAATAGATTCCGGGTCGATTTCGGCGTTGCTGAGTTGAGCGAATATGCAGCCTGCGATAATTAGACCGATTGTGAAGTGTCTCATCTTAATTCTCCTTTGATAAGGGTTAGCGGTTTCTGAAAACTCAGAAAATTTCTAACTTAGATTCTATCACAAATTGCTAAAATGTTGAACGGAATTTTACACAGTTTACATAGGAAACACGATGAAGTATCTAACCTACGAGTGAGGTGAATTATAACAATACAGTATCTACACTGCTATTTTCTGAATTTTGCCAAATTCTATGCAAAAAATTGAAAAAGTGGTTGACAAACTTTTGAATAGATGATATAATATTTAACGCTCACGACGCAAAATCGTTTTGGATACCTCCTGCGCCTCTTACTATAATAATTTAGAGGCAATTTCGGGATAGCAAGCATTTTTTGCACGTGCAGCACAGACTTGCATAACTGCGAAGATATTTTCGTGACATTTTATTCTCAATCGGTTATACTGGTAATTGCATAGAATTGACGCGTGAGCGTCTACCTACTAAATCGGGGGTGGAAGTGGTATCTCGACGTAAATTTTTCAAATTTCTCGGTTGGGGGAATTTCGTTGCAGCACTCGGATTGACCTTGGGACCAGGATTGGTTCGGTATCTATATCCACGCGTACTGTTTGAACCGTCTTCTATTTTTAAGGCAGGATTCCCAGCGGAATATCCGCCGGGCAGCGTTAGTGAGAAATTCAAAAAAGAGCCTTACGGTGTTTGGATCGTCCGAAAACAGGATGGCGAATTCTACGCCCTTTTAACTATCTGTACACATCTCGGATGTACACCGCGCTGGCTCAGCTCTGAAAGCAAATTTAAATGCCCCTGCCACGGTAGCGGTTTCGACCGAGAAGGTATTAATTACGAGGGGCCCGCCCCACGTCCGCTTGAGCGCGTTAAAATTACCTTGGCTGAAGATGGGCAGATCGAAATTGATAAGTCGGTGAAGTTTTTAGGCGAGAAGGGGCAGTGGACCGACCCAGGCTCCTTTTTGAAGGTCTGAAGAAAGGAGAGCATTCGCGCCTAGCTCCGAGCAAATAAAAAAGGCGTTTTGGAGATGTCGCATATCTCGAAAACCACTATTTTAACTTGGGCACGTCGGAGCTTGCTATAAAAAATATGAACGAAGAACGTAAAGGGCTCAAAGAGAAAATTACGAATTCCGATATTTGGCGCTCTATTTTCCGCCACGGATATGAAAATACAGGTCGTCGTTATACCTTACAAGTCCTCCAAAACGTCTGGCTGCATCTACATCCTCCCCGGATTTCTCGCCATGCACTCAACTTCAGATTTACATGGTGCATGGGAGGTATCACCTTCCTCATGTTCCTTGTGACCGCTGTTACCGGTGTGCTCCTGATGTTCTATTACCGCCCGACAGCCGAATATGCTTTCCACGATGTGCAATACCTCGAATTTGACATCCCGTTCGGTATGCTCCTACGCAACATGCACCGATGGGCAGCACACGGCATGGTTATTTCGGTTATGTTACACATGTTCAGGGTCTTCTTGACCGGGTCCTATAAGAAACCGAGAGAATTCAACTGGGCAGTCGGGGTCATCCTCTTACTCGTTACATTTTTCCTGAGTTTCACGGGATACCTGCTACCCTGGGACCAATTGGCTTTTTGGGCTGTGACTGTCGGGACAAACATGGCACGGGCAACGCCTGTGTTGGGACACGAAGGCCCGTTTGCACCAACCGAAATCACACAATCAAACGATGTCCGGTTCGCACTATTGGCAGGCACAATCGTTGGACCCTCAACACTTTTGAGGTTCTACATCTTACACTGCGTCGCAGTACCACTTTTGGCGAGTGCCTTGATGGCACTGCATTTCTGGCGCGTACGTAAAGATGGAGGTATCTCCGGACCGCTATAAACGGAATTGGAAAATAAATCTTTTTCGCAGCGGAACGCGGTTTCTGTTACCACGAGTAAGGAACCCTATCTTTGAAGGAGCAGAATAATATGGAGCATTTTATAGCACTGGTGACGAAACCCGATAACGTCCCTATTGTTGCTATTCTCTTTTTGATACCCTATTTCATGTGGCTCTCATACCGGCAAGCACGGCAGACAGATAAAACCGGGGTGCCATCGGATGCTCATCTTAATGATAAGGTCTATGTCTGGCCCTATCTCTGCAGAAACGAGTTTATTTGCGCAATTATCGTTATGCTGGTGTTAGGGGTCTGGTCAATTATGATTGACGCCCCACTCGAAGAACCGAGCGATCCGACAAAAACGCCAAACCCGTCCAAAGCACCATGGTATTTCCTCGCGCTTCAAGAGATGCTCGTCTACTTCGATCCCTGGATCGCTGGTGTTGTACTCCCAGGATTGATTATCGCAGGCTTGATCGCGATACCTTACATTGACACAAATCCAAAGGGTAAGGGATATTATACTATCAAAGAACGTCCCTTCGCGCTCGCTGTATTCTCCTTCGGATTTATCATCCTGTGGATCGTGCTTATGATCGTCGGGACGTTCCTCAGGGGGCCGGGGTGGAACTTCTTCGCACCGTGGGAGTATTGGGATCCGCACCTCGTTGTTCCGCTAACCAACGTGAATTTATCCTATCTTTTCGGGATTCGCGACGCGAATACCGCGAACTTTTTCGGGTTCGTCGTCGTCGCCGGTTATTTCGCACTCGGACCCATCGTCTATTTATGGAAACATAAAACCAGCGATTTCTTACAGGAGCTCGGGCTCGTTCGATATATCATTGTCTCGTTCCTCTTCTTGACGATGCTCGCACTCCCAATAAAAATGATCTTGCGAATATTTTTCAATGTGAAATACATCTGGGTGTCACCGTGGTTCAACATTTAGCAGGTATGGCTCGCACGCGGGCGGTTTGTAGGTAATGACATCGTATCGTATCAATTGACATGGAGGTAGTAAAGTTCGTGCAGAACAAAAAAGAGATTCCCGCTGAAAATAAATCGTATTCTGCTTTGTTCTTTATTTTGTCAGGACTGTTGGGACTCGTAACCCTCTGGGGGTTCTGGAGTGAAATGATCACGCGACGTCCATGGAAACAGATCCAGCAGCAGTTTTATCAATATGAATATGACAAGACATACGCGGAATTGGAAAAGGCAAAGTTGGCTTTGCCCGAACTCACCACGCCTCAAAAACCCGATGCTAAAGAATTAAGTGGATTGACGGAAGAGGTCAAGAGAACTCAGGTCGCATTGGACGAAGCACTGCAGGAACGAAAATTCCGGCAGAGCGAATCCGACGCAATTAACTATAAGTATCAGCATAGCCTCCACGAAGCAAAAGGGAGACATAACGAGACCGTTGACAAATGGGAAAAGAAACTCGCTGAACTTGAATCCAGCATTGAAGGTGAACTCACTGAGGCTGTCTTGGGGGCGGAAGCAGCTTTCGCTGATGCTAACAAAGGCTTGGCACAATTCTATCAAGCTAATAACGACCCACGACTTGCACTCAGCACTTACCTCATCGCTCAGAAATATAACGCTACAGACCCTGAAATCCTTGACGGCATCGCTGCTGCGCAAGCATCCCTTCAAGCACTACAAGCCGACAAAGCAAAATACGATGAAGTCGATCGTCTACAAGAAAAACTGAGTTCAGTCGGTGGTATCAAGCGCACTTTCCTCGGGAGCCTATTGGAAAACCCGTTCCGTCAAACGCGAAGCATTACACAATACTATCTTGAAGATTTTGATTATACCGCGGACCGCTGTGCAACATGCCATTTCTCTGCGGATAGAGCTGGCTATGAACAGTCCGCACAAGAAATTTTTGAAGTTGAAGGAGATGGCGAAAATCCAGTCGTACACCGCCTCGAGCATTCAAGCGTTAAAGTAGGGAGTGAGAGCATCACAATTGATGGGTTCGATGCTGAACCAGACGAATATACTTTGGAAGAAAACGGAACCCTTACATTTACTGATGTTGATGTCTTCGGTGAAGTCGATATTTCTTATGACACCAGTTACCGATCTGTCCTCCAGACGCATCCACACCGAGATGTTCTGCTCGCGATGCACCCCGTTGATAGATTTGGATGTACGCCGTGCCACGGTGGACAAGGACAAGCTTTAACAGCGAAATCTGCCCATGCACTAACGCATGCTGAATACTGGCTCAGCCCTGTACTCGGATTAGATGAACATACCGGCAGAACGTCCGAGGAGACCAAAGGGTATATGGAGTCTAATTGTCGGCGTTGCCACGATGGCGTGATGATGTTGGATTATGGTGTCGATACTGATACCGATGCACCCGTAGACTACGCACCGAATCTCACGAAAGGGTTAGCAGTCTTTGAAGACCTCGGCTGCCACGGTTGCCACGCTGTAGAAGGGTATAGTGCAATCGAAAATATTGCCAAAGTCGGGCCATCGCTTGCGAAGGTCGGCAGTAAGGTGAAGGATACCGCTTGGCTGGAGAATTGGATTAAGAAACCCGAGGCATATCTGCCAAATGCGATAATGCCGAACTTCTTCCCTGCTGACGGTATGAGCCAGGTCGTCTACCTCAAGAACGGCGGAACCCGTACAGGTGTTGTTACGAAAACCGCCAACGGTATCCTGATCAAAACAGACGATGGCACTGAATATCCGTACCCGGATGGCTCTGTTGTCCGGATCGTTGATGAAGTGAAATCTATCGCAGCTTACCTCGCGACGATGAACGATACAAACCTTGACGAATCCTCAGCAAATTATTCCCAATCTGAGAGTGCTATTACAGCAGGTGAGGAAACCGTTAAAACTGTCGGTTGTCTGACATGCCATGCTGTTGACGGTTTAGGGAGCGATTTCGGGCCAGCACTTGACAGTGTCGGCGCGAAGGTCACGCCGAATTACCTCCGTCAATGGATTAGTGACCCGAAGGCTTATGACCCCGATACCAGTATGCCCAGCTTGCGGCTAAGTAATCGCGAACTTAACAACGTTGTTGCTTATCTCATGAGTTTACAGAAAGCAACGCCTAACTCAGCGAGCGAATCCATCGGTGAAGTAGATCCCAAGGAAGGCGAGGCACTTGTTAGAACTTACGGATGTTTCGGTTGCCACGAAATTCCCGGTTTTGAAAATGAATCGAAAGTCGGGGCGGACCTCGGAGAATTCGGAGCGAAACTCGCTGATGAACTTGACTTCGGCGATACAGTAGACGTTGAGCATAGTTGGACAGGTTGGACAATCGGTAAAATTACCGACCCGAGACGTTATCAAACCCGCCGTATTGTCTCTCGGATGCCCGTCTTCCAGATTGACGACGAAGAGGCAAAGGCACTTGCTGTACTTCTGAAAAGTTTTCAACCCGAAAAATATCCGCTCAGTTATATCCATAACCGAACCGAGAAATTGAACCGAATTGATGCCGGTAGACGACTCGTCAAAAAGTATAACTGCAGCGGCTGCCACGAAATTGAAGGCGCGGGCGGCGGTTATCGCGACGTTATTATAGCACATGAAGGACTCAGTGAGATGGTTGCCGAACAGTTTGCACCGCCACCCTTAAAATCACAGGGCGCAAGAGTCTATCCAGATTGGTTGTTTGAATTCCTTAAAGAGCCGTCTGAGATTCGCTATGGACTCAAAGTACGGATGCCGACATTTGAGCTGTCCGATGACGACGCGACGACGCTTGTTAAGTACTTCTCAGCACTTGACGATGAACCGTTCCCGTATGAGACGCTCGAAACGCCGACCCCTACAACTGCTGAACTGCGAGTTGGTAAACAGATATTCGATGAACTCCAGTGTATCTCTTGTCACCCTTCACAGGGTGAGGTTATTCCTGAAGGCAGCGACAAGGCCGGACGCCCGGATCTCTCGTTGGCAAAGGATAGGCTCAAACCCGATTGGCTCATTGATTGGATGAAGGATCCACAAGCATTCCAACCCGGAACGGCGATGCCACAAGCCTGGCCACTCGTCGGTGGACAATATATGCCAGTTGATGGATATGCTGGAAATGACGCTGAAAAACAGATTCAACTCGTCCGAGATTATCTCATCTCATTGGGACGTTAATAGTTATCAATCATCAGTTGTCAGTTACAAGAGGTTTTTGATAGTTCTAAGGTTTCCGCTTTCTGACCACTGAAAGATTTTTCGCAGAAAAATCGTACTGACAACTGACAACTATTATGAGACACCTTGCTGTTGTTATCGTCATGATTATTGTGTGGCTCAACGGTTTGATCTGGTTGGGTAGACAGGTAGATCCGAGCACGAAATATGCAACGCAAATTGAATACAAGTACGCGCGATACTGTGCCGGGTGCCACGGAAACGATGGACAAGGGAACGGACGGATCGGCCGATTCAAAAAATTGGACCCAGCGGATCTAACAGACAACAGTCTCTGGGAGATGCACGACGACGAACAATTGCTGGATAGCATTAACGACGGAAAGGACGATATGCCAGCTTTTCACTACTATCTCAATGATGAAGAGCAACGTGAGATTCTCGATTATATTAAAGAGATGTTCCGTCCGTAGCGTCAAAGAGGTGGTCGTTAAAAAGCGAATTTTAAACGGAATTATCGAGTCTTCGTTAGGACTTACGCCTGCTGCGCTTTTGTACCACAAACTGTTAGTTTGTGCTGCCAAAACACTGTGTTTTCCGAAAACTTTCTTATGACAGAACCGCCTACACTCAAAATTGCGTAAGTCCCGTTCGTTGTAGATACGATCTTCGAGTCACGACTCTCATGAACTGTTGATAACTAAAAACTGGATTTCCTTGGATTTTCGGTCTTTTTATTTGCACTTAGTATTTTTGTAATGTTAATATATTACAGAATGAATTTAAACCAAAAAAGGAGAAAATAATCATGAAAACCCTAATGACTTTGCTCGCTTTTGCGATGCTCGCAAGTGTGGCGTTCGCTGGCAATATTACCGGCACCGTCATGTATGAAGGTGATGCCCCAGAACGGCCAACACTAACAGCTACAAAAGACCAGCATTGCGTTGACGCTGTAAACGGCACAAAATCCGAAGCACTCGTTGTTTCAAAAGGCAAAGGCATCAAGAATGTTGTTATTTACGCACGCGTCCGCCGAGCAGAAGTAACATTACCAGAGAAGAACCCAGTTATGGACCAAGTCGGATGCGCTTACTCTCCGCACGTCTTGGCAGTCCCTGTCGGTGCCACCGTAGACCTTACTTCCAGCGATCCAGTAGCACACAACGTCCATTCTCACGCACAGAAGAATGAGGCACCCAACATTCAAATTCCCAAGCCCGGGGTCGTTATCCCCCATACAATCGCAAAAGCTGAAGAAATTAAATTCACATGTGATATTCACGCATGGATGACCGGCTACATCGTCGCTGTTCCTAACAACTTCTTTGCAGTCACCGGCTATAAAGACGCTGAAGGCAAGTGGCTCGGTTCGGATGCATATGAAAAATCTGAAGATACGGGGAAATACACAATCGAAAATGTGCCTGCCGGTAGAGTACGCGTCATCGCATGGCATGAAGAACTCGGCTCAGCAAATAAAACCGTTGAAGTTACCGCCGATGGTGATGTCAACGTCAACTTTACGAGTGCTGATTTTAAGAAAAAAGCAGAAAAATAACAGGCAACAGCCAGCCTTCGGGGGTCAGCGAGAAATCTCCTTTGCTGATCACCGAAAGTTGATGGCTGATAGTCTGTTTGATTTGAGTGGTTCAGAAAACTGAAAGGGATCCTGCTGACAGCCGATAGCTGACAGCTGAAAGCCATGAAAATATCTAAAAAGAGACGCTATCTCATACTTGGTTGTTTGCTCGCCTTTTATGCCGTATTGGCTATCGCTCCAGCGTTCGCACAGGACGTGACCGAGGCGGAATACCGAGAATTCCCGAAAATCGGCAGCCGAAACGCAGCGTGGATCGCCGCACAACTCCACCTCTTATTCGGATCCTTTATTCTCGGGGTCCCAATGTTTGCCGTTATCATCGAATTTATTGGATGGAGAACCAAGGACGAACGATATGATCGGATGGCACAGGAGTTTATTAAACTCTGTATGGGCGCGTTTTCGACAACAGCCTTGCTCGGTGGGGTCCTCGTCTTTATCCTCATCTGGTGCTATCCGAAGGTGATGAGTAAACTCAGCGGTATATTCGGACCAACGATGATTTTTTATGTCGTCCTATTTTTCGGTGAAACCTTTACGCTCTACCTTTACTCATACGGATGGGATAAGATGCAAGGAAGACATAAAGGGTGGCACCTCTTCCTCGGCGTTTTACTAAACGTGTGGGGCACCGCTATTATGTTCGTCTCTAATTCCTGGTTGAGCTACCAGACAAGTCCAGCAACACAGCACGGCGTCCTCTCTGAGATGCGGAAGAAATCTTGGATGGAGGAGCAATTGGCTGCAGATCCCTCACTCACACCAGAAACCGTTATGGAGGGAGTTACGGACCATTCAATGATACCACTCCACAACGAGACAACAGGCGAATTCATGGGGACAGTCTGGGATGCTGTCAACAACTTTACATGGATGCCGATTAATATCCATCGACTCGTCGGGAACATCGCTTTCGGTGGCTCTATTGTCGCAGCTTACGCCGCATTCAGATTCCTCGTCGCCAAGACGAAAGAAGACAAAGCACACTACGATTGGATGGGCTATACCGGAAACTTCATCGCACTTTGTGGACTCATCCCGCTGCCTTTCCTCGGTTATTGGCTCGGTAGAGAAATCTACATGTTCAATAACACCATGGGGATCAACATGATGGGAAGCCTCTTCTCTTGGCTCTTCATTATTCAAGCGGTAATGATTGGGGTCCTCTTCATCGGCGCAAACTATTATCTTTGGTCCGGTATGGGACGCATTCAGGGCGCGGAGATATATGCACGCTACCGTCCGTATATGATTACCATCATCATCCTCTGTGTCGCTGTGTGGATGACACCGCGAACCCTCTCAAAAATATCCAGCGCAAGTGAACTAAGTGCGATGGGCGGCGCGAACCATCCACACCTCGGATTGTTCGGGTTAATGACTGCCAAAAATACGGCTGTTAACATCATTATCCTTACCACTTTCTTGAGCTTTCTGTTTTATCGCCGGTCAGGGAAAACACCAACAGTCAGTTGGGGAAAAGTTGGAAACATAGCGATTTCCTCCATCTTTTTCTTCGCGACTGTCGCAATTGTGGTGATCGGGATCGTCGGGTTTAGTGTCCCAACGGATTTACGCGTCAATGTCCTAACCCCGTATCAAGTACTCGTCGCACTCGCTGTTATGGCGGTCGTCACCGTTGTTGACATCTTCATGTACCGCAAAGCCACGACATCTGGGACTATCAATTGGGGAGAGATGACAGATCGCTCGCAATACGTTTTGATCCTCATCGCGATTACGTTTACATCGCTTATGGGACTCATGGGATACGCGCGGTCAGGACTCAGAGAGGCATGGCATATTTTTGGAGTCATGCAGGATACGTCCGTTGACGCGTTTACACCACTTCTCAGCGAAGCAGTAAATATGGTCGCTATTATTATGGTGGCCTTCTTCGCACTCGTCGGGTTCATCTTCTGGCTCGGCTTGTGGGGTGAAAAGAAGAAACAACAGGAGGTTTCTGTCGAAGCCGCAGTCACTGCCGAAAGCGATGACTAACAGGGGTTAAAAACGTAACTTTTGTAAGGGGCATCATGAAGAAAGGTATAAATTCACTTTTTTTGATAGCCTTGATAGTCTTCAGCATCTCATTGCTTTTAGGGATTGAGTGTGTTGCAATCATTGACAGATGGGAAGCTCCAGTGCCAGAGGGCTCGCCTGTGGCTATCGCTAAAGATGATGCCAGTACTGATGTGAGGATTGCTGCTCGGTTTGATACATGTCTATGGTTGTCAGGCGGTTTTGGTTTAGGGTTTAGCGGCGGCTGTCTGTTAGGTTCTCTTGGCATTGTGGGGGCTTATTTTTATCAGCCATCACCGCCCCTAACACGGCTCATTGGTAAACCGCCTGAATATATAGACGCTTATCTCGCTCACTATAAAAGCCAAAGGAATGAAGCCGCGTTCTATGGAGCATGCCTTGGTTGCGCTGCCGGGGCAGTTACTGCAGGATGCCTTGTAACACCCTGGGCGACAGTGTTCGGAGCTATTGTGGGAAAAATGGCTGACGAAAGAGGTTGGTAACTCCGATTGTTGTTGGAGGGATTGTAACCTCAGATTAAGGATACGTGTAAAATGTCAAGAAATACGCTCATAAAAATTGCGAGTCTAATCCTCATGGTGGTGAGCTTCATCGCCTATATTGCTGGCGCATCTGCATTCCCGATCGCCTCGGAGAATCTGCTGCCTTGGGCGGCATGGTTCCTAATCTCGGTCATCGTAAACATTATATTGTGGTCCAACGTTGTCAAACTGCTGACTTTTTCGCTTGCTGTGATATGGTTCTATGCTTTTGTCGCCGGACTGGTACCAGAAAGTTCCACAGCTGTGAATTTAACCGAACTTGATTGGAGCGATCCGGATGCTGTTGCTGAACAGGGGGCATTGGTGTTTAATGGGAAAGGGCAGTGTGCCGCATGTCATACTGTTGATACCTCCGCACCGCCCGGGAGATGTCCCGACTTGACAGACATCGGCACTAACGCCGCAACCCGTGTACCCGGTATGGATGCGAAAGCGTATTTGATTGAATCCATGTATCAACCCGCGAACTATCTCGTTCCCGGCTACGGCAAAATTATGCCAGAGGTATGGAAAGCACCTATCAATCTCTCCAAATTAGAAATTGAAGCCGTTATCGCCTATCTCCAGAGCCAAGGGGGCGAAATTGACCCGACACCGTTTGATGAACCTATAGATAGAGCAGACGTAGGGACAACTGCTGAAGCACTGCCACCCTTACTTACGGGGGACCCAGAACTCGGGAAAAAGGTTTTTGTGGATGCCGCGTGTATCTCATGTCACGCCGTAACAGGCATAGAGAGTCCAGCAGTGGGTGAGGTGAGTGAAGAAGATTTTGAAATTGTTACCGCACCAGACCTCTCCGAAATCGCAGCCTTTAACGACATGCGTTACCTCGAAGAATCGATCCTTTTACCCGCCGCACAGATCGTTAGCGGTTATGGCACCGTTACCGTTCGTGCCAAAGGAGCGACATTCCAAGGAACACTCGTCTCGCAGGACACCGAGAAAATTGTTGTCCGCACCAAAGCTGCTGACGGAACGGAAGAGGAACATACTATCTTATTAAGCGAAATCGATGATGAACCGATTGAAGAACTCACAAACCTACAAGCGAGAGGTTATTTTACACTGACGCTAACGCCTACCGATGCCGAGGCACCCGTAACAGGTGAGATCGTTTCGGAAACCGATGAAACCGTGACGCTCAAGGTCGGCGGCGAAAATAAAAGTTTTTCTAAAACAGATGTAAAGAGTCAGATGACCGTTATCACTTTCGATGGCGACGAAATTGTGGGTGATTATGTCTCAGGAACGATGGACGACGATGAGATCGTTTTAATCGTGGACGGAAGTGAAGAGATGTTTGATACCTTCGATCTGGACGAAGCTACCATGACCCGTTCACGTGGCAAGAAACTCCTTGTCACATCACCGATGCCTGAAAACTTTCCGCTGATCCTAACAGTCACAGATATGACCAATCTACTCTCTTTCTTAAGTACACTCACTGGGGCAACAGCGGAAACAGTACCAGAGGAGACAGGAGATACTCCCGCAGAATAACATATAAAGCATCGCTGTTAAAAGAATAGGAAGCCTTAGCCTGTAATGTAATGCAAGGGTTTTGCTGGAGTGTTTTTTCAGATATACGTCAGGAGCGTCAACCCGCAAACCTACCTGACCGAACCGCAAGGAAAAAGCAGTTAGCAGTCAGCAAAGAGGTAAGTGGTATATGATAACTCGCTTTTCAGAAGAACACCCAGCTTGAAACGAAGTGGAAAGCGGATATACGGAGAAGGATACGAAGCCTTCAAACCCTGCTGACCGAACCGCAAGGAAAATTTAAAAATATGAAAAAGTTGTCGCTTTTCACAATATGTCTCATAATTTTGATCGGGTCTTGGGTCTTTCTGGAATTCGTCGTTGGCGGCATCATTTCAGTACCGATACCCAATAGCGTGATTGCGATGTATATGGGGTTAATTGTAATCGCTATCTTGGTACATATCTCCGTTGAGGACTCACAGTTCCGTGAATTTTTACGTCCTATTCATGAAACACTCGTGGACGACAGACGACGTGTCCACCGCCGAGTTCTTGTGGTGTTAATCCCGCTCTTTCTGCTCGGTTATACCTACTCAATTATTGCACAACGCGCGAATCCACCGGGAAGCCCGCGCGACGCACACCCATCGCCGCCGCTTGAATTGACCTACAAAGATGAGGGCATCGGCACGATGCAAGATGTCGTTAACCCCTTCCGGCATTATGAAAAAGATGACCCCGAAGCGTTCAAAGCACATGTCGAGAACGGGAGGCGCGTCTACCATCAGAACTGCTTTTACTGCCACGGCGACCATTTAGACGGACAGGGGCATTTTGCACCATACCTCCAACCGCTACCCGCTAATTTCCAAGACCCAGGCATTATTCCGAACTTCCAAGAATCGTTCTTTTTCTGGCGAATAGCAAAGGGCGGACCGGGATTACCAGCAGCCGGCACACCTTGGGATTCAGCAATGCCTATCTGGGAAGATCATCTGACAAAAGACGAAATTTGGGATGTTATTCTGTTTCTGTCTGAGTACACCGGTTATCAGTTCCGAACCTTTGGGGAGGCACACTAAATGAGAATCAGAACAATCGCTCTCCTGCTCACCGTGTTTGGAATGCTTGTTGTGTTTAATTCTGCGTATGCACAAAACGCACCAGAGGCTTCTGAAAAAGGGAAAGAGGTTTATGAAAATTCCTGCGCACACTGCCACGGTGTCGAAGGTAGAGGCGACGGCTCCGCCGCTGAGAATCTACTCCCAAAACCGAGGGATTTCACACGCGGTTTATATAAAATACGGTCTACAGAAGCCGGACAACTTCCAACAGACCAAGACCTGTTTGATATTATTACCGAAGGGATGCCCGGTTCTTCTATGCCCGGATGGGAAACTGCCTTGACCGCAAATGACCGCTGGGAAGTGGTCGCGTATATTAAAACATTCTACGATGGGTTTAAAGAAAATGAAAACCCGCCGAAACAGATTACCTTAGAAGGAAAAATCCCCTATTCTGAACAGAGCGTGGAAATCGGAAAAGAACTTTATGTTGAACTCGGGTGTGTTGAATGCCACGGAAATGTTGGGCGCGGTGATGGAACCTCCGCACCAACACTGACGGATAGTTGGGGATTCCAGACGTGGCCCGCAAATCTTACACAAGGTTGGAACTACCGTGGTGGCTTTGACACCGAAGACATCTTCAAACGATTTATCGGCGGAATTGCCGGTTCACCAATGCCCGCGTTTGAAGGCGATAGCTTCCTGAATTTTGGGCTAACTGCTGAGGAATCCAAACGCCTCATCGAATTGGAAAATAAAGACGAAATGACAGAGGCGGAAGAAGAGGAATCCGGACAGTTTTACGAAAAAATGGATACCGCTGTTGACATCGCACTTAGCATCAAGGAAGGGGCTGAGATGAGCACAACTCAGATGCAGACTTATAATGACGCAATGAAGGTCGTCTATGAAAAAAGTTGGCATCTCGCGAACTATGTGAAGTCGCTTATGCCTGAAGAGCGCCCCGAACCGGCTATCGGTAATAACGTACTACGTTCGCAATACGTTCAAGGCGAACTGCCCGCTTTTGATGATGCTGCTTGGGAAACATTTGAAGCCCGGTACTTCCCGCTCGTTGGACAGGTGGTCATTGAACCTCGACAGTTTAACCCAACAATTGATGGCGTACACGTCAAATCGTTTTACAATGACACAGAGGTCGTTTTCCTCTTTGTTTGGGATGACCGAACACATACAACCGGAGACGAAACGGACGAAACAACACAGAAACCGCTTGAGGATGCATTGGCAGTTCAATTTCCTGTCAAGGTACCGCAAGGACCAACGGCTCCGAAACCCTATTTCTTATGGGGAGGTAGACTTCCGGTCTATCTCTGGCACTGGAAAGCCTCTACACCTGACCAGGTGACTGAACTCACCGCTAAGGGGATCAACAATGCCGAAACTCAGGAAGCGCAGGGAGAACTTCAAGTACAAAGTGCCTACACAGATGGACAATACAAATTGTGGGTAAAGCGTACCTTGAAAACAGACGATAAAAAAGACTTACAACTTGAACCGGGGGTTTTTGTCCCAATTGCTTTCTCGGTTTGGGATGGTTCCAATGCGGATGTTGACACAAAATTGACGATGACAAGTTGGTATACTTTTACCCTTGAACCTGTACCGTCTTCGAGACGGTTCGTTTATCCGCCGATAATCGCGATTCTCTCTGTCGGTTTACTCTTCGGTCTACGAGCGTTTGTACAACGCAGAAATACAGAAGATGTCTAAAAATATGTAGAACCCAATGGCTGTCGGCTATCAGCAGTCAGCAGTCAGTAAACAACTCGGGACAGTTATGTTAACTGTTCCTGTCACATGGAAATCTCTTAACTGAAAGCCGAAGGCTGATGGCTGACGGCTATTAAAGGAAAAAAAAATGAAAACCTATTTGTTGGCAAGTCTCACCCTCCTTCTCGCATGCTGCTACGTTGGCATCGTTGGTATCACCTTCGCTGCTGACTCCGATGCAGGCGAGATGGAAATGCTAATATTCCCCGAATCGTATAAACCTACATCAGGAAGCAATGGCGGCACGATTAGCGGGGTCGTGAAGTTTGAAGGCGACAAACCTGAAATGAAAATGCTCGAAATTACCAAAGATGTCGAGGTTTGTGGTGCTACCGAAAAATACGATGAAGCCCTCGTCGTCGGTGAAAACAACGCCCTAAAAAATACAATCGTCTATCTTATTGACATTACTGAAGGCAAGGATTTCGACAAAGCGGCGAAATTGGAAATGGACCAAAAGGGATGCAAATTCACGCCGCATGTCCAAATTGTTCCGCTCGATACCCGATTAACCATGCTCAATAGCGATAGAGTTAACCACAACGTTCATATCTTCAGTACCATTAACACACCGGTTAACAAGCAGCAGACGAAGAACCGTAGGAGAATGCCACTTGCGGGTGTGAAGAAAGCAGAAGGCCCGGTGTCGGTAAAATGTGATATTCACGGTTGGATGTCTGCTTGGATCGCCTACGTTCCGCATCCATATTTCGCTGTAACCAACGAAAAAGGTGAATTCACGCTTGAAGATGTCCCCGCGGGTACCTACAAACTCGGCTATTGGCATGAAGCGTGTGGCACGAACAACGAGTCACCTGTTGAGGTCACCGTAGAGGCTGGCGGTACGGTTACACAAGATTTCACACTGAAACTCAAATAAGATACGCATACACAATCTTCAAACTTTTTGTAGACGCGGTTCAATGAAGTTTCAGAAAATATTTCGGTAATTCTATATCTTCCCCAGGCCCGGTAGGTGCGGTTTGCAACCGCACCGGACTTCGCCAATAAATTACCGAATTAATAAATTAATCTTCATATAACCGCGCCATCTTTGAAAGTGGAAAACAGACTTGAAGTAGAGAATCTTTCCCATGCATATCCAGAACGACGCGCACTTGACGATGTCAGTTTTAGCGTTCCATGCGGTGAGATTTTCGGACTCCTCGGACCAAACGGGAGTGGGAAAACAACCCTTTTTAAAATCTTATCGACGCTGATGCCGATAACTTCTGGCACGGCTCGTATCCTCGGATATAACTTAGCCACAGAAGTGAGAATCATTCGCGATTTCTTGGGGGTCGTTTTTCAGCATCCAGGATTAGATGGTAAACTTACCATCGTTGAGAACTTGCGCCATCACGGTCATCTTTATGGTCTTTCTGGTAAAATCCTGCATAACAGGATTTCGGAACTCCTCGAATGTTTTGGAGTCTCCGATAGAGCCAAAGAACGTGTAGAAATTCTATCTGGAGGTTTACAAAGACGCGTTGAAATCGCCAAGGCACTACTGCATTCTCCGCGTGTGCTTTTACTTGACGAACCTACGAGTGGCCTGGATATAACTGCACGCCAGCAACTCAACGATTATCTCGGTATGCTCGCCCAGATGGAAAATATTCTCGTACTCATGACAACGCACCTCTTAGAAGATGCCGAAACGTGTGATCAGGTCGGGATATTGGATGCCGGTAGGTTAGTCGCACTCGGAGAACCTGACGAACTCAAAGCAGAAGTCGGCGGTGATGTGATCCTTATAGAGAGTACCGACAGCGATACCCTCGGTGCTGCTATTACTGAGCAGTTCGGCGTTTCAACGGTGCTAACAGACAACGGGCTACGCCTTGAATGTGAACGAGGACATGAGTTTGTTCGAGATGTCGTCGCCGCATTTCCTGATGAAATCCAGTCCGTACGCTTCGGAAAACCGACACTCGCAGATGTCTTCATAAAATTGACAGGGAACCCCCTCGTCTAAAGGAAAAACTTGTGTCGAGCGTTCTGTTACCGATTACAACAATATGGTGGCGCGAAATCATCAGATTCTATCGGCAACGGAGCCGTATCTTCAGTGCTATCGCACAACCTTTGGTATTTTGGCTCCTCATTGGTAGTGGATTAAGTGCCTCGTTTCAACCCGCTGGTGCCTCGGACGAAATCGGGTATATTGTGTACTTTTATCCCGGCATCGTCGTTTTGGTCTTGCTTTTTACGTCCATTTTCGCTACAATTTCTGTCGTGAATGACCGACGCGAAGGATTTCTGCAAGGTATACTCGTCGCACCTGTATCACGATGGCAGATCGTCCTCGCACAGGCGTTGGGCGGAACAACACTCGCACTCGGACAAGGGATGCTTCTACTGCTCCTCAGCCCAACGATAGGCATTCGATTTGGCGTGACATCACTCTTACTTTCGGTCGGTGTAATGGCACTTCTGGCGTTCGGTCTGACAAACCTCGGACTACTCATCGCTTGGCGGATGGATTCTACACAAGGGTTTCATGCGATTATGAATCTCTTACTTATTCCAATTTGGCTACTTTCGGGCGCGTTTTTCCCGAGCACAGGTGTACCCGGTTGGTTGGCATGGACAATGAAGTTCAATCCACTAACGTATGGACTTGCAGCTTTTCGACACAGCCTCTACCTTGACACCACTACAAAAGCGTTTGCTGAAGGCGCACCTTGGGCACTTTCTCTACTGATTACCAGCCTGTTTTGTGTTTTGACTTATGTAGGCGCGACGTTTACCGCGTCTGCGCAAGCGAATTAAATAGTTATCGGTTATCAATTTATAGTGATCAGTTTGCAACAATCTCCACAGTCTGGAATACGCTTAAAAATCGTGAATTGTTGTATCAAAACCTCTTAACCGATAACTGACAACCGATAACTCTTAAAAGGAGGACTTGATGCTTCGATGGCTACCTGAGAACATATCAACATACGGGCAAGGCGTTGATAACCTCTTTTCCGCTATTTATTATATTACGCTCACTGTGCTAATCCTTGTGATGGCAACTCTCGTTGTGTTCCTGATTAAATATCGCCATCAGGAAGGGAAGAAGGCAACCTACATTGAAGGTAGCACAACATTGGAAATTATCTGGACAGCAGCGACGACGGTGATTGTCTTTGTACTGGCTATGTTCAGTTACCCGCAGTGGAACAATATTAAATCACCTGCCCAATTTCCGGAGAATCCAGATGTTGTCGTCCAAGTCAGCGGGAAACAGTTTAACTGGGATATGACATATCCGGGACCCGATAACGAATTCGAGACGGATGATGACCTGACATTGGAAAATGAACTCCATGTTCCCATCAACGCAGTCGTTCATATCCGGTTAACATCGCAAGATGTCATCCACAGTTTTTTTGTGCCGCAACTACGTCTGAAACAGGACGCATTGCCTAACCGATTTATCAATGTCTGGTTTGAGGCTAATAAGGCGGGACGGTATGAGATTCCCTGCGCCGAACTCTGTGGATTCGGGCACTCAGAGATGCGCGGCTATCTCAATGTACACGAACAAACCGACTACGATACTTGGGTCCAAGAAAGATGGCCGCAGGAGGCTGAAGGAGGACAATAAAGATGCACGATAACGAACATACAGAACATCATCACGAAGAAAGTTTTCTAAGTAAATATATCTTTTCGCTTGACCACAAAATGATCGGTAGGCAGTTCCTTATCTATGGACTGATTATGCTTTTCCTCGGTGGTGGGCTTGCACTACTTTTTAGGTGGAAACTCGCTTATCCCGAAAAACCGCTACCTA
>JAJEEK010000072.1 GCA_022821065.1 Candidatus Poribacteria bacterium | reverse complement strand
AGAGTTTCACTGAACTCTGTGAAGCCGTCATCGGTTGGCTTGACAGATTACCTTTTACGAGATTCCGATCTCTGATGGGAATTCATGAAACCCAACAACTGAACTTAGAAAACTGTAATATTTATATTTAATATTGCTTAGTTTGTGCTATCAGAACGCTGAATTTTCTGAGAAATCTCATCTAACAGAATAGACTCCAGTCAAAATTGCGTAAGTCCTGTTAGAGAAATTTTAAGTAAGCAACGGTTTTAGCCATCGCCTTGCAGTTTCGATGTCCATACCCGTGCGTTCTGCATAATCCGCAACCTGATCCTCACCGATTCTACCGATACTGAAATATCGAGACTCTGGATGCGAATAATACCATCCACTCACAGACGCTGCAGGAAACATCGCCAGACTCTCCGTAAGTGTAATTCCCGTGTTTTCCGTGACCTTCAACAAATCAAACAACGTCCGTTTTTGAGTGTGATCTGGGCAGGCAGGATACCCCGGTGCCGGACGGATGCCTCGGTATCTTTCGGCAATCAAAGCCTCATTATCCAACGCTTCATCAACGGCATACCCCCAAAGCGTTGTACGGACGTGTTCGTGCATCTTCTCCGCGAACGCCTCTGCCAACCGGTCAGCCAACGCCTTCGCCATAATACTGTTATAATCGTCCTGCTCCCGCTCGAATTCAGCACAGAATTCGGGGACACCGTGTCCCGTTGTCACCGCAAAAGCACCGATGTAATCTGGTAATGTTGTCGCTTTCGGTGCGATGAAATCACCGAGACTGAGGTTCGGTCTGTTAAACGGCTGTTCCGTCTGTTGCCGGAGATGGTGCAGGGTCGCAAGAACCTCCGTTCGCGACGCATCCGCATAGATCGCAGTCCCTTCACCGACACCGTTTGCAGGAAAAAAGCCGACGACAGCACGCGCACGGAACCGCTTCTCTTCAACGATAATTCGGAGGAGTGCTTCGGCATCTTTTAAGAGTTTACTGGCTTCCTCGCCGACCTCCGGATTCTCCAGTATCTTCGGATATTTCCCGCGGAGTCCCCACGTCGTAAAAAACGGACTCCAATCAATATAATCAACGAGTTCCGCCAAAGCGTAGTCGTCAAAGACCTTCGTCCCTATCATAGACGCTTCAGGCGGCTGATAATTCTGCCAACTCGGTGTGAATTTCCGCGCTTGTGCAACACTGAAAGGTAGTAGGGTCGCCTGTTTCCGGTTCTTCGCACGGCGTTCGCGGATATCGGTGTATTCTTCACGCGTCTGCGCCACGAACGTTTCCTGCCTTTCGTCGCTCATCAAATTACCGACAACACCGACACTTCGGGACGCATCCTTCACATGAATCGTTGAACCGCTGTAAACCGGCTCAATTTGGACAGCCGTATGTACTTTTGAAGTGGTCGCACCACCGATGAGCAGCGGGATACGGAATCCTTCACGTTCCATCTCTTCAGCGACATACACCATCTCATCTAACGAAGGCGTGATGAGTCCGCTCAATCCGATAATATCGGCGTTTTCTTTCCGTGCTGCTTCAAGAATCACGTCCGCAGGCACCATCACACCAAGATCAATGACTTCATAGTTGTTACACCCAAGCACAACTCCGACGATATTCTTCCCGATGTCGTGCACATCGCCCTTTACCGTCGCCATCACGATTTTGCCTCGCGATCGGATAGCGCCTTCCGCTTGCGCCTTTTCAATGTACGGTATGAGATGCGCAACCGCCTTCTTCATAACGCGCGCACTTTTAACCACTTGCGGCAGAAACATCTTACCGTCCCCGAAGAGTTCGCCGACACGATTCATACCGTCCATCAACGGTCCCTCAATCACCTGTATTGGACGTTCATATCCAAGACGTGCTTCCTCCGTATCCGCATCAATATATTCGATAATCCCCTCAACGAGTGCATGACTGAGCCGTTTTTCTACCGGCAGTTTCCGCCATTTTCGACTCACACGTCGCTTTTTTCCTTTCCGTTGCAAGGTGCCAGCGAGCGTGACGAGCCTGTCCGTTGCATCTTCCGCACGATTGAACAAGACATCCTCCACCGGTTCCAGAAGCGTTTTCGGGAGATCGTCATAGACCGCAAGTTGACCGGCGTTAACGATACCCATGTCCATACCGGCGTGAATCGCGTGGTAGAGAAAAGCCGCGTGCATCGCCTCGCGCACCGTGTCGTTACCTCGGAACGCAAAGGAGATGTTACTGACACCACCACTCACCAAAGCGTGTGGGCAAGTGGCTTTGATCTCGCGACACGCCTCAATGAACGCCTTCGCATATTCGTTGTGTTCTTCAATACCGGTCGCAACAGCAAAGATATTCGGATCGAAGATAATGTCTTCCGGTGGAAACCCGACCCGTTCCGTCAACAGTCGGTACGCGCGTTGACAGATCTCGACCTTCCGTTCATAACTATCGGCTTGTCCAGCTTCATCGAACGCCATAACGATTACGGCGGCACCATAACGACGGACCTGACACGCCTTTTCTAAAAAGTCTTCCTCTCCCTCTTTCAAACTAATAGAGTTGACGACCCCTTTCCCCTGAATACATTCCAATCCGGCCGCTATCACTTCCCAGCGACTCGAGTCAAGCATGATCGGCACGCGACTGATGTCCGGTTCCGCAGCGATGAGGTTAAGGAACTTCACCATAGCGGTCTTCGCATCTAACATCCCCGCATCCATATTAATATCAATGACTTGTGCACCGTTTTCCACTTGGTCTCGTGCGACCTCTAAGGCGGTTTCGTAGTCTTCATTCTTAATCAGCGTCGCAAATCGACGCGATCCTGTTACGTTTGTCCGTTCACCAACGTTAACAAAGAGAGAATCAGGGGTGATATTGAACGCCTCTAAGCCGCTGAGGCGGCAGGCGCGTTCCTGCGGTTCCGGTTGACGCGGCGGATATTCTGCGGCGACCTTGGCAATCGTCTCGATATGCTCAGGTTGACTCCCGCAACAGCCGCCGACAATATTGACAAAACCGTTTTGCGCGAACTCGTGCATCCAGTCCCCCATCTCTGTCGGTGTCTGTGTGTACTGACCGAGTTCATTCGGAAGTCCAGCATTCGGATAACAGATGATCGGTATGTCCGCCATTTTCGCTATCTCGGCAAGGTACGGGCGGATCTGTTGCGAACCGAAACCGCAATTCAAGCCGACAGCAAGCAAATTCGCATGCCGAACGGAGTTCCAGAAGGCTTCAACCGTTTGACCTGAGAGGTTACGTCCGCCGCCGCCACTTCTATCAGAGGAGACAATCAGCGGAATCTCGATGCCACGCGCTTCGGCAAGCACCTGTATGGCGAAGAGTGCTGCCTTACAGTTCAGTGTATCCATGACGGTTTCGACGAGGAGGAAGTCGGCACCGCCGTCAATTAGACCTTCCGCTTGCGTTGTATAAGCAGAAACGAGTTGCGCAAACGTGATATTTCGGTAACCCGGGTCGTTCACATTCGGTGAGATAGTGCAACTCCGATTCGTCGGTCCCATGCTGCCTGCAACATAACGCAGCCTGCTCGGAGATGACCATTTGTCTGCGACTTCACGCGCGATGCGCGCAGCCGCATAGTTGACACGATACGCGATGTCTTGGAGTTGATAATCCGCCATCGACACAGCGGTACTCGTAAAGGTATTCGTCTCGATGATGTCCGCACCCGCGCGACAATAGTTGGCGTGTATCTCCCGCACAATATGCGGTTGGGTTATGGAGAGCAGATCGTTGTAACCCTTGAGTTCACACGGATGATCGGCAAACTCGTCCCCGCGAAAATCCGACTCCGTGAGCCGATAGGTCTGCAACAGCGAACCCATCGCACCGTCAAGAACTAAGATCCGATTCTTCAATTCATTTTTTAGATGTGTTATACGTTCAGTATCTGCCATATTCTTAATTTTACCTTACGGAAGAATAACATGCGTTTCATCTAACAGAACGCACTGCTGTCAAAATTGCGTCAGTCCAACGTGTTATAATATACCACATAGAAAGTCGGTTTGTCCATTTAAAGCCGATGGAACCAATTATGCAAACACAAAACAGAGAACGCGAACGCTCTCCATACGCCCATAAATACGCGATTCACTTCGACATACTGCCAGAGATTTCCTACCTCAATCAGGACTTAACAATCTTGGTTGCGGACCTTTTACCGATCTTTCACGATTTCCCGAAAGATGTCCATATCTCCGAGCGCTGGGTAGACGAAGGTCTCGATTTTTGCCGCGTTATCTTTTGGGTATCTGCCGAATCCCCGGATGCGATCAAAACCTTTGGCAACTGGTTCCAAGCGCTCTTCCGAGAGCCGTCTGTCACCGAAGTTTTAGAACGCCTCGTCACCTGCGCCTTAGATGAACCCAACGATACCGAAGTCATCCTATCGGATTGGACAAGGTTGGCAAATTAGCCAAAAAGGCGTTGACATCCAAAAATAAAACCTATATAATATAAGTTGAAAATCAGTTTTCTAACGCAGTTTTGAAAAGCAGGAGACAGTGATGCCCCGACGAACATACAAAAGCACTGCGGCAGTCAAGGCTACGGGACCCCAAATTTTTCTCTTAGCAGTGACACTCGTTTCGGTGCTGTTTGTTAGCAACGCGCACCCGCAAACCGTTGATGAAATCTTTCAGAATTTCAAAAACGCCTACGAAAAATCTGAGAATTTTAGCGCGAACTTTGAGGAGACGACGCTAATTTCTAATAGGAAAAATGTCGCTCGCGGACGCTTTATATTCGGTAAACCGAACTTGCTCCGGAAGGAATACGTAGACCAAAACGATGCCTCAAAAGTCGTCCAAACTACCGTTATAGATGGTACGTACGCATGGACATATACACCGATACTCAACCAAGTTAATAAGATGAAATGGAACAACCCAAACCGTAGGGAACTCATACCCGGTATCGGCGCGTCGCTTGAGGATGTCCAAGCCAACTATAATATGGTGCTTGTCCCAGACGAATTCGCGAACCCAAAAGGTATCCATCAGATTGCGTTGACCCCTAAGGATCACATGGTCAACGCGAACGCGAAAGAGAAACTCCTCATCTGGGTAAAGTCCGGTGAATGGCTCCCTGTGCAATTTGGCTACGAATCCGAACTTGAAAATGGAACCCGTGAGAGCGCAATTGTCGCACTCACAGAGATCCAACGAGATATAAAAATCGCACCCGACCTTTTCAAGTTTGTGGTGCCTAAAGATGCGGAGGTCATTGATCTTTCTGAGAATTAGCGGTTATCCCCGAGCATTCGATAACATCTAATATATTGACAATACATTATGGATTTCGGTACCCTCTTCCGATTGGCAAATCTTCTTACACTTTTACGGTTATTCCTGATACCACCTTTCATATTCTGTTTTCTGGCGGATATGATGGTGGCAGCACTCGCTATTTTTCTAATCGCCGCATTGACAGACCACTTTGACGGGCGCATCGCACGGATACAAGGCGTAACAAGTTTCGGGAAGTTTATGGACCCGCTCGCGGATAAATTGCTCATCGGTGCCTCCTTAATCTGTTTAGCACTCTTTAAACACGTTGATAGTGGACTCATCCCTATATGGATGGTTATTGTCATCATCGGGCGTGAAATCCTCGTCACACTCTTGCGAATTATTTTCATCGCAAAATACGGGGAAGTCGTCTCCTCAAGCCAATGGGGAAAATATAAAGTGACTGCACAACTGATCGTCGTCGCTATCAGTCTACTCCTATTGACGTTTCAGAACGAGCAGACCACCGAATTTATTCTCCAAGCTCGGGGGCCTATCTATCTTATGATGTATCTACCGCTCGCACTCACAGTCGGATCCGGTGTCGAGTTCCTCGTCAACAATCGTAAGGCTTTATCTGCGCTGATTCTTTCAACCCGTTACGATCCAGAAGCAGGTGCGTGATGTCTACATCCCATAGCAATAGTGTCCGCTGTTTTGTCGCAATCGAAATACCGAAACCTGTACAGGCACTCCTGAAACCCGTGCAGACACACCTACAATCCGAGATTCGCAAAGCCTCATGGACAAAAGTCGGAAACTTTCATCTCACCTTAAAATTTCTCGGTGATGTCCAGGCTGAAACGGTTGGTGCTGTCGGCGAAGCAGTGCAGAACGTCGCTGAGACACAGAAACCTTTTTCTATGGTATTCGGAGGTATCGGTGCCTTTCCAACTTCCAATCGTCCGCGCGTGATTTGGGTCGCTGTGAAACACGGCGCAGAAATCGTCACACACCTCGCAAAATCTGTGAACCGCGAACTGAAACCTCTCGGTTTCGCAATAGACAACCGATTTCACCCACACCTTACACTCGGACGACTCAGGGCGCCAACGAATCTGCAACCGCTAAAAAGTGTTCTACGTAAATATGATATAATTGAGGGCGCAACGGTGAACGTCAATGAGATCACTGTTATGCAAAGCCAACTCCATCCGAACGGAGCGATCTATACACCTTTAAATGTATGCCATTTTCCGGCGTAGTCCAACAATTCCGAAGCACCCAACTATGATTGAGGTGCCGTAAAGGAGAACATTAGAACATGTTAGATGAACAGAAACAGAAAGCCATCGACCAAGCGATTTCACAAGTGGAACGTGAATTCGGTAAAGGGGCTATCATGCGCTTCACGGATGGTGAGGTCGTACCGGTCGAAGCCATCCCGACAGGGGCACTTTCACTTGACATCGCACTCGGGGTCGGAGGGGTCCCACGCGGCAGAATCATTGAAATTTTCGGGCATGAAGGCACAGGAAAAACAACCCTCGCACTCCACATCGTCGCCGAAGTCCAAAGAATGGGCGGCACCGCTGTGTTTATTGATGTTGAACACGCACTCGACACTACCTACGCAAGAAGTATCGGCGTCAACATGGAGAACCTATTAATCGCACAACCCGACGCAGGTGAGCAGGCGTTAGAGATCGTTGAAACACTCATCCGAAGCGGTGCTGTTGACCTTGTCGTCGTCGATTCTGTCGCGGCGTTGACACCGCAAGCCGAAATTGAGGGCGAAATGAGCGACTCGCATGTCGGGCTCCTGCCGCGCTTGATGTCTAAGGCACTTCGAAAGTTATCCGGTGTTACGAATAAATCCCATACGTGTGTCATCTTTACAAACCAGATTCGCCAAAAGATCGGCATCATGTTCGGAAACCCAGATACTACACCCGGCGGACTCGCACTCAAATTCCACGCCTCTGTCCGATTGGAACTCCGACGCGGTAGCCAGATCAAGGAAGGCAATGAAATCACGGGGAGCAGCGTACGCGTCAAGGTTGTCAAAAATAAGGTCGCACCACCCTTCAAGGAAACCGAATACGATGTTACCTTCGGTAAAGGCATTTCCAAAGAAGGCAACCTCTTAGATATCGCTGTCGATAATGAATTCGTCCAGAAAAGCGGGTCATGGTTCTCTTATAACGACGAACGCATCGGACAGGGACGGACAAACGCCAAGAAATATTTGGCGGACAACCCTGAAATCGCCGCAGAACTTGAATTGAAGATACGTGAAAAACTGAAAATGGCACCCGATGCCGTCGCAGGCGCGATCCCCGATGCCGAAGGTGATGACGAAATTCACGATACAGTTGAGGAAATAGAATAGTATAAGACTTACGCATGCGGCGCTTTATGTACCACAAACTGTTAGTTTGGGACGCAAAAATGCTCGGTTTTCCGAAAACTTTCATCTAACAGAACGGTTTACACCCAAAATTGCGTAAGTCTTATAGTACCAAAAACGGGTATAGCGAGGTTTCGCGCCTCGCTATACAAAATCGCCAAATCGATAAAGCCCGCTACTGGCTACCGAGCTAATGTTTTTGCTGATGGCTGGCTGCTTGGAAAAAATCAACTTTTTCTTGACACGATTTTTTCAAAATGCTATACTCTAATAAAATGTTGGGTTTGAATCTCGAACTTGATTGAATCCGGCAATCTGCTTACCTGACTCACGTCATCACGAGTGAGGTCGGAGAAATCCTTTTGGAAAGTGAGAACTTCACGTATGGCTATCAAAAAAGGAAATTCCGAAGATGCCTTTGAAGGACAACAGAAATTTGATGTTGTCTGGTATGAGCAGCAGATGCGCGCACTTCAAGGCACAATCGATATGCTCGAAAATGAACTTGACACCATGCGGCGACAGCAGCATACCATATATGTCAAGGACCTTGAAACGCAACTCCATGAAACACAACGCGAATTAATGGCGACGCATCGGCGCAACAGACGACTGACGAGCACCCTGCAAGAGGCAAAAGAGAAACTACAAATCCTAAAAGAAAAAGTTGATCAACTCACTGCGCCTCCGAACAACTACGGGGTCTTCCTCGGAGAAAACGAGGACGGAACTGTTGACATCGATATCAGCGGCAGGAAATGGCGCGTCAATATCGATCCAGCACTTAGGAATCAGAACTTCAAAGCAGGACAGGAGGTCATCGTCAATAGCGGCATGAACGTCGTTGACATCAAAAACGCTGAGAGGCACGGCGATGTCGTCAAAATCAAAGAACACATAGATGAAGAACTCGCTATTGTTAGCCTCCGCACCGATGAAGAACGCGTCGTCAGAGTCGCCGAATCCCTTAAAGGCGAAACGCTAAAAATAGGGGATAATGTGCTACTCAACCATACCACCAGTATGGTCATGGAAAAACTTCCCAAACGCGAGGTGGAAGACCTGCTCCTTGAAGAGGTACCAGATATCGGGTACGCCGACATCGGTGGGCTTGATGAACAGATCAATGCAATCCGAGACGCTATTGAACTACCGTATCTCTATCCAAAAGAATATGAGGAATTTAACCTCTCACCCCCGAAGGGCGTCCTCTTATATGGACCCCCCGGATGCGGGAAGACCTTAATCGCACGAGCCGTGGCAAGCAGTATCGCTGAACGCGTCCGAAAAGAAAGTGGACGTGATGACGTTCGCGGTTATTTCATCAATATTAAGGGACCCGAACTGCTCAATAAATACGTCGGTGAAACCGAACGTAAAATACGAGAAGTCTTTCAAAAAGCACGCGAAAAATCCAAAGAAGGGTTCCCTGTTATCATCTTTTTCGATGAAATGGACTCGCTCTTCCGATCAAGAGGCATGGGAATCTCATCCGATATGGAATCGACACTCGTACCCCAATTCCTCTCCGAAATTGATGGCGTGGAGAACTTACGAGATGTCATTGTCATCGGCGCAAGCAATAGGCAAGACCTACTCGATCCCGCCGTGCTGCGACCCGGAAGGCTTGACATCAAAATTAAAATTGATCGACCCAACTTAAAGGGAGCAAAGGACATTTTCGGGATCTATCTGACACCCGATCTACCCTTCGTTGAAAACGCACGACAGCAATTTGATGGCGACACACAAGCAATCGCCGACCACTTCATCGACGAAGCCGTAAATGACATGTACGCAACGACAGATGAAAATCGGTTCATCGAAGTAACTTACGCACGCGGCGAACGCGAAACCCTCTTCTTCAAAGACTTTGTCAGCGGTGCCATGATTGAAAATATCGTTTCACGCGCGAAGAAAACAGCAATAAAACGTTTTATCGGTTCCGATGGAACAGATAAAGGGATGCAGCTCAACGATCTCAAGGATGCTATCAGGGAAGAATACCACGAAAATGAAGACCTACCCAATACAACGAATCCCGATGATTGGGCAAAAATCTCAGGACGTAAAGGGGAAAAAATCGTCAATATTCGCGCATTGACCAATGAACCCGTACAAGAGAGAAGACAGGATGTCCGAGTCACCCGAGGCGGCACTTTTCTTTGATGGATGTCAGCTGTCAGTTTTCAGGTAAGAGCAGTTTATGACAATATTAAAACGCAAACCTCTTAGCCGACAGCCAACGGTTTCCGATAGCCAAGAAAAATATGGAAATACCAATCATAATGGGAACAGAGACTGAGTACGGCATCTCAGTCAAAAACGCGCGTGAGCAAGATCCAGTCGCTGCATCAACTTTGGTGGTTAACGCTTACAAAAGTTGTAGGGACGATATCCCAAGTACCGCAACTGCTGTTACATGGGATTACGACCAAGAGAGTCCACTCATGGACGCTCGCGGGTTCCTCGCAGAGGCTGAGACACCCATCTCTGAAACCGATACAACCAAGGCTGTCAATGACATCTTGATTAACGGTGGACGTTATTACGTGGACCACGCACACCCAGAATATTGCACACCGGAATGCGCAAACGCACGCGATCTACTCCTATACGAGAAGGCCGGCGAATTAATATTAGAGGTCAGCCGCGTCGCAGCGGAACGGTTGTTACTTGACAATCAAGAGATTATCATATATAAAAACAATACCGATTATAAGGGGCATAGCTACGGCGCACACGAGAACTTTCTCATGTCTCGAAAAGTACCTTTTGATGCTATCGTTGATGGGTTGATGCCGTTTCTCGTTACACGCATTATCATCGCAGGGAGCGGTAAAGTTGGCACAGAAAATGGGAGTACAGAAGCAGATTATCAGATCTCCCAACGCGCCGACTTCTTCGAGAAAGAGGTCGGACTCAGCACAATGGTCAACCGACCCTTGATTAACACCCGTGATGAACCACATGCAGATGACAAACTCTACCGACGGTTACACGTTATCGTCGGGGATTCTAACATGTCCGAACTCAGCATCTATCTTAAAGTCGGAATTACTTCTATCGCACTTCAGCTGATTGAGAAAGGGGTCATCGGAAAACAGTTCAATCTGAAAGATCCAGTCGCAGCAATAAAAGCCATCTCGCGGGACCTATCCTGCAAAGAGCCGATAGAACTCGCCGATGGACAGCAATTGTCACCGATAGAGGTCCAACGCGCATATCTAAAACTCGCGCAACAACACCTCACACCCGAAGAACGGACCCCTGTCGTTGAGGATGTCCTGAAAAAATGGAAATACGTCCTCGATAATCTCGAAATAGACCCACGTCGGCTCAGCCGACATCTCGACTGGATCATAAAAAAGAAACTACTCGATGCATACCGTCAACGGCACGGATACCAGTGGGACGACGCACACCTGCGGATGATGGACTTACAATACCACGATATCCGCCCTGACAAAGGACTCTATATCAGATTGCTGAAGAACCGGCATGTTCAACGTCTACTCAGTCATGAAGAAATTGTGCACGCCATGCACTACCCACCTGTCGACACGCGCGCCTATTTTCGAGGCACCTGTCTACGGCGGTTTCAGAAACATATTTATAGCGCAAGTTGGAATTCAATGATTTTTACCAATCCATCGGGCGGGCTTGACAAAATTATGATGGACCGTCCCCACTTCGGGACACAGAAGATTGTTGGCGAACTGCTGAACAATTGTACGGCAGAGGAACTTGTTAAGAAAATTCGAGGCGATGCATCAACATAGTTATCAGTTTTGACCCACAACTCGACTCCGATACTTTTACTTAGGATGGAGCCTGAAACGAAGTGGAAGGCGGATTTAAGAGAGGAACGTTATTCTCGAAACCGGCTCGATTAACCGCAAGGAATATTAAAAAATAAGGAGAAAAAAATGTCGACAGAAAAACAACAGGAACACCTCAAACGCCATATTGATGAAACCGAAGACATGCAACCCGATGTCGAAAATGGCGAAATGGATGAGGAGTTCGTCGAAGATTTAGATTCACTCCTTGACGAAATCGATGAAATTTTGGAAGAAGATTCACAGGAATTCGTCGAAAGCTACATTCAACGGGGAGGGCAGTAGGAGTGCTTGACCTTGATGATTACGGCACCTCCGACTTCTTTCATATTCTCAAGCGGCGACACCCCGAATTACTCACAACGCTCAATGCGTCTGATGTTGTCTCAAATCCGCATGTCCCGGAATCGTCGTTCCGCCCCTATGAAGGGACAACCGTGCTTGCTGTCGTCTACGATGCAGGGGTCGTTATGGCGGGGGACCGGCAGGCAACTGAGGGGTATCAGGTCGGCGAGCGACGCATTCAGAAGGTCTATCCCGTCGATCGGCACTCGGCAATCGCAGTCGCCGGTGCCGCCGGACCCTGTATCGAAATGGCGAAACTTTTCCAAGTTGAAGTCGAATTCTACGAAAAAACGGAAGGCGTGAGTCTCAGCCTCGAAGGGCAGGCAAACTTTCTTTCACACCTCGTACGCGCTAACCTTGGACTCGCTATGCAGGGGCTCATCGTTTTGCCGCTCTTCGCTGGATACGATATGAAACGCCAACGCGGTAGAATCTTCAAATATGATGCCATCGGCGGGCGATACGAGGAAGATGATTACTACGCAATCGGATCCGGCGGGAAGGACGCACGATCAACACTCAAAAAACGCTACACCCCACAAATCAACCGTCAAGATGCCTTAGAAATCGTCGTTGAAGCACTCTGGGATGCCGCCGATGAGGATATCGCAACGGGCGGACCCGATCTTATCCGAAAAATTTTTCCAATACTTTACACCGTTACTGAAGACGGTGTAACCGAAGTACCAGAGGCAACCGTTGAGGCACTCTATCGCGAATTCATATCGCGGCTATAGGAGAATAGTTACCAGCGTATCAGTTTCCAGTGGCCAGTAACCAGTTAAAGAGGGGATATGATTCATGAAGTCTTTCTCTTTTCTGGTAACTGGTAACTGGTAACTTGAAAAACTGACAACCGATATGTCCACACCGTACTACGTTTCGCCAGAGCAGATCCGCCAAGATAAAGAAGATTTCGTCCGACGCGGCATCGCACAAGCCAAGGAAGTCGTCGTCTTAGAATACAAGGATGGGCTCCTGATGGTGGCTGAGAATCCACGCAAAACGACATTCAAACTTTCCGAAATTTATGACCGCATCGCATTCGCTGCCGCCGGGAGAATCGCTGAATATGAGATACTACGGGTCGTCGGAATTCGTGAAGCCGAAATTAAAGGATTCCGATACTACAGAGAAGATGTCACAGCGAAGTGGTTGACAAACCTCTATTCCCAGCACATGGGCGCAGTCGCACAAGCCTGGGATGCTAAACCCTTGGAGATAGAACTCCTCGTCTGTGAATTGGGCACAACAGACGCACCCAACGACTCAACATTACGAAACAACCGGATATATCACATCGCATTCGACGGTATCTATTCGGAAGAAGAAAAGTATGCCGTTATCGGCGGACGGGCCACCTCAATAACAGAGATTCTGCAACAACGCTACACCGATGGGTTAGAACTGGCGGCAGCATTACAACTCGTGACAGACACCTTTCAGACCGTTGAAGCAGAGGCTGAAGACGAATATCAAATAACACCACAGACAATAGAAGTGGCATGCCTGGAGCAGACAGTTGAACGACGAAAATTTCGACGACTCGCTACGGACGAAGTTACCGCACTTCTGTCCTAATCTTTTGAATCTGGTACACCTCTCGGCTTTTCCGTCGTCAAAAGCCTGTTTTTTTGCCGAAATAACACCGGCAAAGGGGCTATCTTATGAAGCGTAGAATTTATGGACTCGAAACTGAGTTCGGAATCATCTGGACACCAGACGGACCCCGAAGAAAAACACTCACTGTTCAGAACGTTGTGATGTACCTCTTCAGAGAAATCGTCGCAGGGAGAATGTACCCCGATGTCTTTCTCGAAAACGGCGCACGGTTCTATCAAGACATCGGATGCCACCCAGAGTACGCAACTCCCGAATGTGATGATGTCGCAGAACTCGTCGCACACGATAAAGCCGGTGAACGCATTATCACACGCCTCGCCAGCAACGCAGAACGACACATGAAAAATGACGGGTTCTACGGAAAAATATCCATCTTCAAAAACAACTTGGATACTCCCGGAAATACTTATGGATGCCACGAAAATTATCTGATGGAACGCCACGTCGATTTCCGACAACTCGCATCGCAACTCATTCCATTCTTTGTTACACGTCAGGTCTTCGCAGGCGCAGGAAAAATTAAACCCAGCCATCGCGGCTATTATGCCATCTCACAGCGAGCTGAGCATATCCGAGAAGAAATCTCTATCGGAACAACTACCGCACGCGGGATTATCAACACACGCGATGAACCCCACGCAGACAGAGAAAAATATAGACGTTTACACGTCATCGTCGGCGATTCTAATATGTCCGAATTTTCGACTTTCTTGAAGGTCGGCACCACCGGAATCGTACTACGCATGATTGAAGATAACTTCATTCAACAACGGTTCGCACTCCGGAACCCCGTCAAAGCCATACGCGAAATCTCTGACGATATTACCTGCAAACATCAGATTGAACTCCAAAATGGGAAACGCCTCTCAGCAGTTGATTTACAGTGGCAGTACCTCGAATGCGCAAAACGCTATCTCGAACAAGCCGAATCCGACACAACAACAGCACAAATTATGGCGCGCTGGGAATACGTACTCACCTGTTTGGAAACCGATCCGATGCAGTTAGAACGTGAATTGGATTGGGTCATCAAATGGAAATGGCTACAGACATACCTCGCAAAACGCGGATACGATTGGGACTCACCACAGGTTAAACACCTCGATTTAAAATACCATAATGTCCGACAGAAGGAGAGCCTCTACTATACCCTTGAAAGACGAGCGGAAGTCGAACGCATCGTCAGAGATACCCAGATTCAACACGCTGAACATTTTCCACCTGAACGGACACGCGCAAAATTTAGAGGCAAATTTATCAAGAAAGTTAACGAAGGAAAAATCTTATGCGGGGTCAATTGGAGTTATATCCAACTCTATGAACCGTATCAGATCCTTTACCTTTCAACAGATCCATTTAAACCAGAATTCGACGAAGCAAGTCGCACGATTTATTCAATCTAAATGGCAGTTAGCCGTCAGCACATTAGCCGACAGCCGTCAGCAGTTAGCCGTCAGCCAGAGACTTTTGATTAAACGAACCCCTCTTTGCTGATGCCCGATTGCCGACAGCCGACAGCCATCTTGCTGACAGCTGACAGCCGACAACTAATAACAGGAGGCTTTTGATGCCAAAACCGAAGTACGTCTACTTCTTTGGAGGTGGTGAAAGCGATGGGAACGCCACCATGCGTTTGCTCCTCGGCGGAAAAGGGGCAAATCTCGCAGAGATGAGCAATCTCGGCGTACCCGTCCCCCCAGGATTCACTATCTCCACTGAGGTATGTAAATTATACTACGAAAACGATAAGCAATATCCCGATGGACTTGACGAACAGATTGACGAGAATTTAGGGAAATTAGAAGCCGCACTCGGCGCGAAATTCGGCGATACCGAAAATCCACTCTTACTCTCTGTTCGTTCCGGTGCCGCTGTCTCAATGCCCGGTATGATGGACACGATCCTCAACCTCGGATTGAATGATGACGCCGTCAAAGGACTTATCGCCAAATCCGGAAACGAACGTTTCGCTTACGATTCATACCGACGCTTCGTACAGATGTTCGGGAATGTCGTACTCAATGTCGATCACGATGAGTTTGAGCACCTACTTGAGGAAATGAAAAAGGCGAAAGGTGTTGAATTAGATACCGAATTAGAAGCCGATGATTTAGCTGCACTCGTTAACGAATTTAAAAACGCCGTCAAACAGCATACAGGAAACGATTTCCCTGATAACCCACGTCAACAATTAGACATGGCACGCGATGCCGTTTTTGAATCCTCCGGGAACCCTCGCGCTATTACCTATCGTCGGCTCAACGATATTTCCGAAGAAATGGGACGCACCGCTGTCAACGTCCAAGCAATGGTCTTTGGAAATATGGGCGGGACCTCCGGATCCGGAGTCGCCTTCACTCGGAACCCGTCAACCGGCGCGAACCAATTCTATGGCGAATTCCTCATCAACGCCCAGGGAGAAGACGTGGTCGCTGGCATCCGCACCCCGCTTCCCGTCATCGAATTGAGAAATATCTTGCCCGATGTCTATGATGATTTGGTCAAAATCGGTTCAAACCTTGAGAAGCACTATCGCGATATGCAAGACGTCGAATTCACCATCCAAAACGGAACGCTCTACATGCTCCAGACGCGGAACGGGAAACGCACCGGACAGGCCGCCGTCCGCATCGCTGTTGAGATGGTTGAAGAAGGATTAATCGATAAGCAGACTGCCTTGACGCGCGTACCCGCAAACGACTTGGACCAACTACTGCATCCAAGCGTTGATCCAGATGCAGACGTTGAAGTTATCGCCCAAGGATTGCCTGCTTCCCCAGGTGCCGCTGTCGGTAAAGTCGTCTTTACCGCCCTCCGCGCTGAAGAACTCGCAGCCGCTGGTGAAAAAGCCATCCTCGTCCGTACGGAGACATCACCGGAAGACATCGGCGGTATGGATGCCGCAGAGGGTATCCTCACGGCACGCGGGGGGATGACAAGTCACGCCGCTGTCGTCGCACGCGGGATGGGGAAATCCTGTGTCGCCGGCTGCTCCGCACTCTTTATTAATGAGGACGCTCTCGAATTTTATGCTGAAGGGAAACGCTACGCCGAAGGTGATTTCATCACGCTCAACGGTTCCACAGGTGATGTCCTCAATGGACAGGTCGCACTCATCCAACCCGAACTCAGCGGACAATTCGGAACGCTCATGGAATGGGCAGACGAAGTCCGATCGTTAGACGTCCGCACGAATGCTGATACCCCCGAAGATGCCAAAAACGCACGGCAATTCGGGGCTGAAGGGATCGGTCTCTGCCGAACCGAGCACATGTTCTTCGGCACAGGTATCGATGCAGTCAGAGAAATGATTCTCGCCGATGAGACGGCAGAACGCGAAGCAGCTCTGGCGAAACTGCTACCGCATCAACGCACAGACTTTATCGGAATCTTTGAGGCGATGGCTGGCTATCCTGTCACAATCCGGACCCTCGATCCACCGCTTCACGAGTTCTTACCGAAAAACGAAGCCGAAATCCGTGAACTCTCAGAACGGCTCGGTGTCGAAGCACAAAAACTCTCTGAACGGGTCGAAGAACTGCACGAATTCAATCCGATGCTCGGACATCGCGGCTGCAGGCTCGGCATCGTCTATCCAGAGATAACCGTGATGCAAGCGCGGGCGATCTTTGAAGCCGCCGTTGATGTCGCCAAACGCGGAATTACCGTGCTACCAGAGATTATGATCCCGCTTGTCGGACATATCAACGAATTCTCACTGCAACGCACAGTCGTCGTTGACACCGCTGAGACGGTTTTCAAGGAAACTGGCACACGCGTCGAATACCTTGTCGGAACCATGATTGAGCTGCCCCGTGCAGCACTCACCGCCGACAAAATCGCTGCTGAAGCCGAATTCTTCTCTTACGGCACCAACGACCTCACGCAGACAACGTTCGGGATGAGTCGAGACGATGCCGCTAAATTCCTTGACGATTACGTGAGAAACGGTGTCCTTGAATACGATCCGTTCCAGGTCCTTGACCAAGAAGGGGTCGGCAGTCTATTACAGATCGGCTCTGAAAAAGGTCGATCAGTGCGTCCCGATCTGAAAGTCGGAATCTGTGGTGAGCACGGTGGCGAACCGAATTCCGTGAAATTCTGTTACGGATTAGACTTCAATTATGTCTCGTGTTCCCCGTTCCGTGTCCCGATCGCACGGCTCGCCGCAGCACAGGCTGTGATTGAAGCAGAAGATTAATCTGGATCCACGCACAACCAATGCAGGCGGGGTTTGATGAAGGTTAATTATTTAAATCGGTAATTCTAATTCGCCCCCAGGCCCGGTAGACCCCCATATCCCCCCGCATGCGGGGGGATATGGGGGGCCGGACTTCACAATAAATTACCGAATTAATTTTTTAATCCTCATGAAACCCTGCCTACAGTACTTGATTCTCCTAAATGCATCGCGGGGTGAAACATGAACGCACAAGAATTTGGCGCACTACCTGCCGACGGAAGTCCCGATGCCCTACTTTCACAAGAAGGACTCCCGCTTAAACCTATCAAGATGACGTTGGAGGAATTCCTTGAGAGCGATTTAGAGGGATATGAATACGCTAAAGGAGAATTAGTGCCGATGCCACCTACATCAGGAGAACATGGTAGGATTAGTGTGAATCTTATTCTGCCTTTAGGCGCATACGTTCGTGAAAATCGGTTAGGGGATATCTATGTGTCAGAAACAGGTTTTAGAGTCGGCGAACGCTTGTTAGTACCAGATATTGCTTTCCTCTCAATAGACCACATTCCTGCTGATCTGAGTAAAGTTTTCCCAATCCCGCCGGACCTCGCCGTTGAAGTCGTTTCCCCAACAGATGTGTTATACCGAGTTGAGGAAAAGGTGTTCGCTTATCTTGATGCAGGCACACAACTCGTATGGGTGCTTGTGCCCCGCTCCAAAACGGTAACAGTCTATCGTTCAGAGACAGACATCACACTCCTCACGCGAAATGATACCCTCACCGGTGAGAACGTTATTGAAGGATTCTCCTGTCAGGTGGCCGAACTTTTTGCGTAGATCCTCCATAGGGACGATCTCCGCTCGCGATACTCAAAACAACAAAACACTGTAGGAGCGAGCTCCGCTCGCGATTTTCTTTCTTGGCAATCGATGACCGGACGAAAACCTTGGAAAGGACAACATATATGCTAATCGCAGATGTAAACGAAATTGAAGGGCGCACCTATCCTGCCCGTAGACGCACCAAAAACCTTGTCGGCGGCGCATCCCCGATCCAGATAAATGAATTCTGCATGGGATTCGTCGTCTTAGAACCCAACGGCGGACAAGTGCCGTGGCATAACCACGAACAGGAAGAGATCTACTTCATCGTTGAAGGTGAAGGCGAGATGTGTCTCGGTGAAGAACGTCAAACCCTCTCCGCCGGTCAGACCGTCTTTATCCCGTCTTGGGTCTTCCATCAGTTGACGAACACAGGGGACACACCGATGCAGATGGTCTACTGCTACGGACCCGCAGGCGATGTCGCGCACTGGAAACAAGAACTCGCTGGCACACTCCCGAAAGCCGGTGTCGAAGCACCACCACTCCCAGAAGGCGCAGCCCCTCAATGCACTGAACCCGCGCAGTAGACATCCACTGACAAGAGGATTATCCATGAATAAGACCGAAAAAACACATCGCGTCGGTATCATCATGAACGGTGTTACCGGCAGGATGGGAACCAACCAACACCTCATCCGTTCAATCCTATCCATCGCAGAAGAAGGCGGCATCCCTATCGGGAACGGCGAAGTTATCATGCCCGACCCGTACCTCGTCGGACGGAACCCTGCGAAACTGGAGAAACTCTCCGAAACCACCGGCGTTCAGAAATGGACCACAGACCTCGACACTGCACTCGCCGATGATGCTTACAGCGTCTATTTCGACGCACAAGTTACCTCACGCCGCGTTGATGCCGTCGAAACCGCAATCGCCGCCGGAAAACACATCTATTGTGAAAAACCGACCGCCACAACAACCCAGGACGCATACCGCCTTTACGAAAAAGCCGCAAAAGCAGGACGCAAAAACGGCGTTGTTCAGGATAAACTCTGGCTCCCCGGCATCCAAAAACTCAAACGTCTGATAGATGCCGACTTCTTCGGAAAGATTATCGCCGTCCGCGGTGAATTCGGCTACTGGGTCTTCCAAGGCGACGCCATCCCCACCCAACGTCCATCATGGAACTACCGTACCGAAGATGGCGGCGGCATTATCCTCGATATGTTCAGCCACTGGCGATACGTCATCGACAACCTCTTCGGTGCCGTCAAAAGCGTCTCCTGTATCGCCGCCACGCATCTCCCGCAACGGTGGGACGAAGAGGGCAAACCGTACGCCTGTACCGCCGAAGACGCCGCTTATGCCACATTTGAACTCGAGAACGGCATCATCGCACACTTCAACTCCTCTTGGGCAGTCAGAGTCCGCCGTGACGATCTACTAACGATACAGGTGGACGGCTTAAACGGTTCCGCTGTTGTTGGATTAAGAGATTGCTGGATTCAACCGCTCTCCGGCACACCGCGCCCTGTCTGGAACCCTGACATCGAACAACCCATCAAATTCTTTGATGGATGGCTCAAGGTACCAGAACAAGAGGCTTATGAAAACGCATTCAGAGCGCAATGGGAATTATTCCTCCGACACGTCGTCGCCGACGAACCCTTCCCGTGGACGCTCCTCGCAGGCGCAAAAGGCGTACAGCTCGCTGATAAAGGCATGGAATCCTGGCAGACCCGCAAATGGGTAGAATTGCCAGAGTTAGCAGCACTGTAACCCAAACTGAGTAAGGACAGTCCCCAGGCCCGGTAGGGTTTTTGCTGGGGTGTTTCTTCACGGTTTCCAACCGCACCGGATTTTATTTAATCCTATTTTCCTTCCCCACAAAATTCTACACACAACCGCGGCAGTATTTGCTACTGCCGCGGCTTTTTCGCGCCTGCACGCACCTTGTCGTGTGCAGGCTGTTTTTGTTAAGGTAAGTATTTTTTTTACGCTAAACTCATCAGTCTCATCACGAGTGAGATTTAAAAAATAATTTACTTTTTTCAAAAAATATCTTATAATTTATAGTTACATGCAGACTTTTAAATTTTTAATTTGACAAATTAAAAAAATTGACGTATTATAACCGATGTTTACGCAGTAGCAATTTTTAGCATAGCAGATTTCCAATTGTTCAGGACTTACGCATGATGCTCTTTTGTACCACAAACTGTTAGTTTGTGCTGCCAAAACACTGTGTTTTCCGAAAAATTTCTTATGACAGAACCGCCTACACTCAAAATTGCATGAGTCCTGCCGTATATGATTTTTATCAATTGGAACGTGCAGGGAAAAAAATGCTGTACGTGTCGTTTCCGAATCCAAGGTATTGAATGTAAGGTAACAAGCATGCAAAGCAGACGTATCAATTTTAACGTCGAAAAAACAGCTTTCCCCACGCTTGGAACGCGCGATGTGCATGACAATATGTTGTGTCGCTGCTGCGTTGGTTCACGCATAATTCGTCTTGTTAACTCAGAGTTAACAAGTGTTTCGTACCCCCCCCTTATACTTCATTTGAGTTAAGTTATATTCTTCACAGTACGGTATCAGCAATGATGACTGTGCTGTATTTTCGCGCCCGCGCGTCCTCCGTCTTGCACGGAGTGTCTCGTCGCGGGCTGTTTTTGTTGGCGTGGGTGTTTTGGGGGGTATCAATCTTGCACAACAAGCTTTACGAGGGCAAGAAAACCGCCCTCGTTTAGAGACGAGCGTGCAATTTTCGCACCTCGTTTGGATGAGAGAAAAATGCTGACAACGGGTACCCTCACACCGTGATTTAAAACCGTATCCCGCTCACAAATCTTACATGAAGTGCGTAAGATTTGGGGTACAAAATCACCTTTCACGATGTGCCCCGTTGAAATCTAAGCATTGTTCCTGATTCTATATTTGAAGGAGGCTATCGCGGTTCTCCATTGGTTCCGTGAAGCGATGCCAACCGCGATAACCTTACCGTTTACACAACCGAAGTCGCTGCTTGAGCAGAGCATAGCAATATCTTCCGCTCAAGCACACTCTACACTTTACAATTACTATAGTTTGGACAATATTCTGTAGCATAGGCTGTTAGCCTGTGTTCTTCGTACCATAGGCTGTTAGCCTGTGTCATTTACACTTAAGGAGAATTTTCAATGCGAAAATATCAAGGGTTAGTCATTGTTATGCTAATCGGATGCATCGTTGCCTTTGCGGGTTGCGAGCGAGTGGCGCAAGTGGTCTCACCAGCCATGCCTGACCCAGAACCACCTACAGAGGTGGTAGAACCACCGGTTGAAACAATGCCGGAGGAAGAGGTTACTATGGAGCCCGTGGTCGAGACACCGCCTGAACCAGAGCCCGAAATGCCAGTGGAGCCCGTGGTCGAGACACCACCTGAACCAGAGCCCGAAATGCCACCCGCTATTGAAGGCCCAATCGTAAGCGTCTCGCCTGCACAGATCGCATCTCCAGCCGTCGGTGAACAACTCCAAGTCAGTATTCAGATCGCCCAAGCAGCAGACGTTACAGGCTATGAGGTGACGCTGGAGTTCGACCCAACTGCTCTCCAATACGTGACAAGCGCACATGCGGATTACCTGCCCCCCGGGGCGTTTGAGGTGCCTACTGCTGTTTCCGAAAACAGTGTCTATGTGGCTGCTGCTTCACTGTCCGACCCAGCAAGTGAATCAAGCGGGACTTTGGCAACGGTCACGTTCGAGGTACTGGCTGCAAAAGCCTCCACGCTGACACTAAGCGAAGCTAACCTCACCGATAGTAACGCGAAAGAGCTACCGCTCACACCGGTAAATGGAGAGATAAGCGCACCTTAAGAAACAAATTTTACGGTTCGAGGAAGGATAGGACAAGGAAGATTGGAAGAAACGCTGCGGTTGGTTATCTTCCAACTTCCAACTTTGTAGCATAGCCTGTTAGGCTGTGCCACTAATGAAAGGATGATTATTTCCAATGAAAAGTTTATTTACATCTCATAGGCTGATAACGGCACTTTTTGTCGCGCTATTTACACTGATCCTCCACAATATAAGTAACGCCCAAACGCATATCCACGTAGACGCAATCAACGGTGCGAACGAACCCACCGGGAGGGGTGCCGCCGGAAAAGCCTATAAATCCATTACTTTCGCCTTGTTGATTAGCGAGAAAAGCAATCTGCCGGACCCATGGCACGTCCACATCCACCCCGGCACCTACGATGCGAATCCCACGAAACCCGCAAACGAACGCGAGGTTTTCCCGATTAAACTCCGATCCAATATGGTGTTTCAAGGCACAACCACCGCCAACGAATGTATCATTGATGCGCAGCACCTCGGTCGAACAGAAACAGAAATTCTCCTCGGTGAAGATGTTGGAGATGTCTCCATCCGGAATTTGACAATTCAAAACATGGATCGGAGCTTTTCAGGGGATGCCGGTGGCATCACCTTCTCGGATACAGGAGGCGGACGCGAGACTGCGAGCAGCATTGAGAATTGCGTTGTTCATAACACTTCTGGTGGCGTTAAGACGAATCTACCACTTGCTCTCATAGGCAATACCTTCAGTAACAACAGATGGGGCGGGGGCGTATGGGCAAATACGAGTATTACAGTTCTCAACAACACTTTCAGCACTAACTACATTGGTTTGCGGATTGAAGGGGAGTCAACAGGAAATATCTCCAATAACATATTTCAGAATAATGGTCGGTCTGATCAACCTGGGGCTATCCACATAGACACATTAAATGCCGACATTACCCACAATACCTTTACCGGCAATGGTGCTAATGGTGATAGTAGTGTTGGTGGGATAGATATTGAGAGGTTGACCGGCAACATGACTCACAATACCTTTACCGGCAATAAGGGGAGACGGGCTGGTGGGGCCTGGGTTCACTGGATGACAGGCAATGTCACTCACAATACCTTTACTGACAACGTAGGGGGTTCTCGGAGTGGTGGTCTTCAAGTTGAAATTACCCTCACCGGCGATGTTACCCACAACACATTTACTAGGAATACAACTGGAGGACGCGGTGGAGCATTTGCAGGCTCTGTCTTAAGTGGTAGTATTACCCACAATATTTTTGATAGCAATGTGGCAGATGAGGCGGGAGCATTCTTCCTGAAAGGCGAGAATGTAGAAGTTACCAACAACGTTTTCTTCAATAATACTTCAAGAGATAGAGGGAGCTCAGTTTGGAGCCATGCTGATCGTTCTCACTTCACGAACAACCTTTTCATGGTTTCGGATGAGTTGTCAGCAGGCATGTCCGAGGCAGCAGTATGGGTGAGTAAAGAGTGCAGTTTCCACAACAACATCTTCAGTGGTATGAAGACTGCTATCTACATCGATGGAGACTTCGATGTGCTCATAACCCATAACCTCTTTCACAATATTGGAATGGACTTCGTGAATCAAGCCGGTTCAGGTGTCGGCAACGATTTGGACTTTTGGGAACTGTTGGCGGACGGTGCCAACAATAACATCGCAGGCGGCCTATTGCTCGAAGACCCCGGGAATGGCGATTTTCATCCGGTTGCTGGAAGTCCTACGATTGATGCTGGCACGAATGAATACGCACCCGCCGACGATTTTGATGGCGTTGCCAGACCCATCGGCGGCATTGTTGACATCGGGCCCTATGAATATAAAAGCATTTCAACCGACCAGACCGCGACGTTCCTCATAGAGGATGTGAATCAAGATGGGAAAGTGAGCATCGCCGATATCATCGAAGTCGCCCAAAGCCTCGGAAAACCGGTATCCGAGAAACCGCGGGCGGATGTCAACGGCGATGGCGAAATCGGCTTCGTAGACCTTGTCACGATTGCACGCTATATCGCGAAAGCGAGAAGTGCCATCGCTGCTGCACCGGAACATAAGGCAGTCGTCCTTGACGCTGCAACCGTTCAGACGTGGCTCCAACTCGCGCGGATAGAAGACGACGGTTCGCTAACATTCCGAGAAGGCATAGCGAACTTAGAGCAGCTCTTAGCATCGCTCCTACCAAAGGAAACGCTGCTCCTCGCCAATTACCCGAACCCGTTCAACCCAGAGACATGGATCCCATATCAGTTGGCGAAACCCGCGGAGGTAACGCTGACCATCCATGCCGTAGAGGGCACCTTAGTCCGCACGCTATCCTTAGGTCATAAGGCTGTCGGCACATATCAAAGTCGGAATCGTGCAGCGTATTGGGACGGCAAAAACGCGTTAGGCGAACCCGTCGCAAACGGTGTCTATTTCTACACCCTCACCGCAGGCGATTTCACCGCCACCCGAAAAATGCTCATACGCAAGTAATCCGATTTTCTCAAAGGTGCGGGCTTCAACCCGCACCTACGACTAATAATCCGGACCATACAACCGCCAACTGCCCGAAGGCGACTTGTATCAAAAACATGTAGCACAAACCTTTAGTTTGTCCGTTCGTAGTAGGGCAATTTATTGCCCGTTTGAAACACAATGAACATTCAGGGTTTATAGCGAACGAAAAAAATAAAGAGACATCTTTGTAGCATAGCCGGTTAGGGTGTGCTACAAAGATGCCTGTTATAGGTATTCAGACTGTTTCAGAGTGTCCAATTAATTGTTTGAACACTCTTTTTTCCTTTTCAGCGGTGTGTGCTTGTTGGGTTTCGCTATCGCTGGCTCAGACAACGGGCTATCAACAGTGGCATCTTCTGTAGAAACGAGAGACATTTGAATCTTTACCGCTCAACCCAACCTACATCCACTTCTACGTATGAAGTATAAAAAATTGTCCAAACCTTAGTTATAGTTAGACAGGACTTTACTATTTTTAATTTGACAAATAAAAAAATTAGCGTATTATAACCGATGGTTTACGCAGCACCGATTTTTAGTTGAGCAAATTTTAGGTGTTGACCAAGATATTCAGACAAGAGTCCGTGCTTGACTTGATAAGCCCCAGTTCCTTGTTTGTTGACATACTCCGCCAGCTAAAGCACGGGAGATTCTTGAATGTATGAATCCCATGCTTTCTGGTGTGGATTATAGGGTTCCAAAATTCATAATCTTTATAGCGGAGGCAACGCGTCATGCACACAAGAAAACGCTATCTCCTTCTCATCTCCATCTTAACAATCGCCGCGTTCATAGCACACGCACAGAACACCGACAAGGGCAAAACCGAGACATCCGCAACCTATTTTGACCACGTCACGCTATTTTCAAGCGGCAGGATCACGCGCTTCACACAGATGCCGATTCGGGTGCATATCTCGCCAACCCTCAGACCGCTCCCCTATCTAAAAGCGATACGCTACGCCATGAACACATGGGAATCCGCCACCGGCGGCAAAATCCGGTTCCAAGAGACCGAAACCCCAGAACAGGCAGACATCCGCGTTAACCCAACCTACAGTGGTCGTTTAGCGTTCCTCGACACACGACTCGGCAGCGCAAAATTAACGAGGCTTTCACAAGACACATCCACCGCCTCCAACACCAAAAACACCGTAGGGGGCGGGTCACCCGCCCCGTCTGTCGATTTCACTGTAGAGGTCGTCCTTGTATTAGAGGGTGACGGAACCATCGGTGAACTCTCAGAAGAAGAGATGCAAACCGTCTGCCTCCACGAATTCGGACACGCTATCGGGTTATGGGGACACAGTCCGCACACAGACGATGTCTGCCACGCAACAGCAACGGCGCAGCACCCGACCCCGCGCGACATTAGCACACTCCTGAAAGTCTACGACACGCCGCTCCATACACCGCGGCACGATACCGCTATCGACCTGTTAAAAAAAGAAATCCAAATGACACCGAGACTCCCGCGCCCGCACTACCTCCTCGGTGCCGTCTACTTCGATAAAGGCGATATGACATCCGCGATTACCAATTTTCAGAACTGCCTCAAGGCTGACCCTAATTATGAACCGGCGAAAGAGAAACTGATTCAAGCTTACCAAAAAACAGGACAGTCGAACCAAGCGACCCGTCTCATTGAACAGCGCGTGAGAAGCCAACAGGGACACCGTTCCCTCCGCGAAAGTGCCGAATCCTATAACCGCCTCGGTGCCCTCCATTACCAACAAGGCGATATGGACAAAGCGATAGAAGCGTTCGAGAACGCCCTGAAACGATCACCGCACCACAAAACCGCAAAACAGAATCTCAATCAACTCTACCGTCAAAAAGCGTTTAACGCCTTGAAACGCCGCGCTTTTGAGGAAGGCACCACCTATTTTAACAAAGCCATCCGGCTCGACCCGATGAACGCCACCACCTATCGGGTTATAGGAGACGGATACGCACTCGCCTCCGAGTTCTCTCAAGCAATTACACACTACCAAAAGGCACTCGAACTCGCACCCGACGATGTAGAGACGCAGAGAAACCTCGTCATCAGTTATACGAACCACGGCGTGACACTCAGAAATAACGGAGAATGGGACGCAGCGATTCGCACCTACCGGGCCGCTTTGGCACTACAACCCACCTATCAACTCGCCAGAACCAACTTGAGCGATGTTCTCTGGCAAAAAGCAAACGCACGACGGCAAGCCGGACGTTCCCAAGAGGCGATTGCAACCTATCTCGAACTGCAAAAACTGCACCCAGACGATACAGACATCCCAAGCCTGCTCGGCGAGTTATACCTTAAAGTTCGAGACTACCCTTCGGCGATTTCAGCGTTCCAGCAGGTCCACACCGAACAACCCACAAACGAACAGGCACAGCGGAACCTACGGGCTGCGTATCAGCAGTACGCGCAGACTTTGAGAAACCAAAGAGATTACACTGCCTCAGCGACGCAGCTCCAAAAAGCCGTAGACCTCTTTCCTAACGACATCAACCTCCGTTTGAGCCTATCGCAGGCATACCAACACCTCGGCAAATACGAAGAAGCGAAAAGCGAATTGGAACAGGTCTTAGCAAAAGACCCAAACAACAAAAACGCAAAGACAGAACTCGTGAACATCCAGATCCGCCGTGGAAACGCCTTGATGAACCGGAAGAAATACGCCGAAGCCGCCGCCGTCTTTGAATCGATTCCGGCATCCGAAAAGACTGTAGATATGCATAACACAATCGGCTACCTCTATCTGATGCAGGGTGAACACCTCAAAGCGTTAGCAACGTTTGAAACCGTCCTCGCGAGACAGTCGAGGAATGCCGTCGCCTATCAAAATCTGCTTTCACTTGAATCGCAACTTGATGCGATGCTAAGTAAAGCAAAAGCAGCAACCGCACCGGCCCCCCCCACTGATGAAGCAGCTTCGGACCCAGAGACAGCACCAGACACCCCAAATCCGACTGCGGAGAAATTATCGCGTGTGCAGTGTGTCCTCGCCCGCTGTCTAATGAACCGCAAGCAGCCGAAAGAAGCGATGGAGAAATATGAACAGGCGTTAGCGGCGAAACCCTACACGCCAGAACTACGAACCGTGCTAATAGACACCGGCAAGCGGCTCGCCAACCGATTCCAGCAACAAAACGACACCGAACGTCACGACACAATCACGCGTTGGTTGACAGAATTGGACAGCAGCCCAAAAACATCCTCTGACCCTAATCCCTGATATTTTATCCAGTTAAGGAGACACGACTTCATGAAAATCAAAAAGAGACTTCTTTTTATTCTAACGCTGTTAATAATTTCAAGCCTCAGCCTTCTACCCTGTTTTGCGCAATATGAGCCCTACACGCAACTCAGTTTACCCGAAGGTGCCGAAGCACGCCTCGGTAAAGGGAGTATAAATGAGATAGCGTATTCACCAGATGGTTCAATACTTGCAGTAGCGGGGACTCTCGGTATATGGTTGTATGATGCCGATACGTCCGAAGAACTTGCGCTGCTCACTGGGCATACGGGTGGTGTTTCGAGTGTATCGTTCAGTCCGGATGGCACAACGCTTGCAAGTGGGAATTTGGGGTATATTGCAGCGGTGCGTTTATGGGACGTAGAGACCGGCACACTGAAAACCGAATTTAAAGGGCTTTGGGGCGGGGTCACAGGTCTATCGTTCAGTCCCGATGGCATGACCCTTGCCAGTGGTTGGGACTGGGACATGAAGGTGCGTTTGTGGGATGTCGGAACAGGGACACTGAAATCCGAACTCACCACCGGGCATTCCCAGCTGGGTAGCATATTGTTCAGTCCGGACGGCACTACCCTCGCCAGCACAGGGTTTAGGGGAGACACCACTGTCCGTTTATGGGACGTAGACGCAGGGACTTTGAAATCTGAAATCAACACCGGACATTATTGGGGCAATATCACGATAGCGTTCAGCCCAGATGGTACGACGCTTGCCAGCGGTAGTAGTGGGGACGACTGGAGGATACTCTTGTGGGATGTTGCGACCGGCACCCGCAAAACTACTATCGAGGGGCACCTGACCGGGGTTTCGGGGGTCTCATTCAGTCCGGATGGCGCAACGCTCGCCAGTGGGAGCGGGGATGGAACGGTGCGTTTATTGAACGTTACGACCGGCACCCCCAAATCTGAATTCATAGGGCATGGATACCTCAGGAATATATCGTTTAGTCCGGAGGGCGCAACGCTTGCCAGTAGCTCTGGCAGAATGTTGAGTCTCTGGGATGTTGCGACCGGCACTCTCAAAACTACGATTAGTGGACATTTGCTCGGTGTCACAAGCCTATCGTTCAGTCCGGATGGCGCCATCCTTGCCAGTGGGAGTTTACATGGGCCGACCCGGACGGATACGATACGTTTATGGGATGTTGCCGCTAATACGCTGAAACTGAAATTCACGATCCAGGGGAGTTATCGGGTCCATAGTGTCTCATTCAGTCCAGATGGCACGATACTCGCCAGTGGGATTTCGGAAGGACAGGTGCGTTTGTGGGATGTTGGGACTGGCACCCTCAAATCCGAACTTACAGGGCATGCCGGCGATGTCCATAGCGTATCGTTCAGTCCAGATGGCACAACGCTTGCAAGTGGTGGTGCGGACACGACGGTGCGTTTATGGGACGTTGCGTCTGCGACTGAAACAGCCACTCTCACTGGGCATGGAGGTAGTGTCGGTAGTGTGTCATTCAGTCCAGATGGTCGGACGCTTGCAAGTGCAAGGAGCACTTCGCGTTTGGAGAACGCGGTTCGTTTATGGGATGTTGCGTCTGCGACTGAGATAGCCACACTGGGGCATAGAGGGGAGGTCTATGACGTGTCATTCAGTCCGGATGGTACGATCCTTGCAAGTGCAGGTGGCATTGACGGCACGGTTTTACTATGGGACCTCGCTCCAGCAGAGCCGCCACGCCTCACTGCCGATGTCAACGGTGATGGCATCGTCAACATCCAAGACCTCGTCGCCGTCGCAACCGCATTCGGCGAAACCAGCGAAACCGCAGCCGATGTCAATGGTGATGGTCAAGTTAACATTCAAGACCTTGTCGCCGTCGCAGCCGCATTCGGCGAAATGGCTGCCGGCGCACCTTCTGCAATCAACCTCTCCTCGGAAACCGTACAACAGTGGCTGGCAGAGGCACAGCAACTCGACCTCACAAATACAACTTCACAACGCGGTATCCGTTTCTTGGAGCAGCTCCTGTTGACATTAACGCCAAAAGAGACAGCACTGCTATCAAACTATCCGAACCCGTTCAACCCAGAAACATGGATACCCTATCAGTTGGCAAGTCCAGCAGAAATCACATTACATATCCATGCAGTAGACGGCAGTTTGGTCAGAACGTTGTCGTTAGGACATAAGGCTATCGGCACCTATCAAAACCGCAGTCGTGCGGCGTATTGGGATGGCAAAAATGAACTTGGTGAACGCGTCGCAAGCGGTGTCTATTTTTACACACTCACAGCAGACGACTTCAACGCAACACGAAAAATGATCATACGAAAGTAGGCGAGTACGCGGTTGTCAGAGGACTGGTTATCAGTACTCAGTACGGGCTGCGCCCTTTCAGTTGTCAGTCACCCTCTTGTGGTGGTTACTTTTCGATTCACAACCACAATAAATCTCTTAACTGATAACTGTCAACTATTTCTTTCAAAACTATTTCAACAACGGAGCATAGTTATGCATCTCCATAAGTCAACCCAGATAGGTTTAATCATTTTGTTTATTCTTCAGATCGCCATCTTCAGCAGTTGCGATCAATACGAAGAATTCACCAACGACCCCCCCGAAATAACCAACCTCACCGTCCCAGTAGAGGTTGAATACGGCGAAACCGTTCAACTCCGAATCAGGGCTTTTGACGCGAATGACGACTCCTTAACATATATCTGGGATGTTTCCGAAGGCACATTGGTTAACGACACGGGGCCCGAAGTTCAGTGGACTGCCCCAGAATCAACAGAAGAAATGGTGCCAGCAAAAATCGTAACCGTTAGCGTTTATGTCCGAGACGGCAGCGAGAAAGATGCATCCAAAACGGCAACGATCCTCGTCTACTCCAAACCCTATAGAATAGCCGAAGTGCTCAGCGGTACCTATAGGCTCGTTTCCAAAAGTGTTCACGGCGACCCCGTTCAAGTGACAGGCACCCTGCGTCTCACACCCACAACCTTCACACAGGAATTCCAAGAGGTCTTAGAAGACGAAGCACAATCCCGGAAACAGTTCGTCACCGGTTCCTACAAACTCGTCAGACCGTTTAACCAAAACAGTGGAACCATGCACTGGTTCACGCATGGAAACCCCAAGGCTTCTGTAGGTACATATACTTGGGATGGACGATTCTTGGCAATTGTTTTTCCCGCCGACGCAACGCAGTATATCTACAATCGCGCAGACGCGGTCCCCGAAGTTGTCGAAACCGATGATGAGCCTATAGACAATAATATAGATGTCGAACCAGAGCCGATTAATCTCGAACCTATTGAAGAAGATATTGAACCAGAACCCATTGATGTTGATCCCGAACCCGTTGAAGAAGAGATCGAACCAGAACCCATTGACGACGAACACGTTGAAGAACCGGAGGCACTTAACCCTGATCCGGTTAACGCCGATGGGAAACCCGTTGTCATCACCGATGCAACGTTCAAAACCGAGGTGTTGGAGGCTGAATTACCCGTTGTCCTCGAATTTGAAGCTGTCTGGTGTCCGTTCTGCAGACAAATGAAACCAATCGTTGAATCTGTCGCGTTAGAACACCGGAACACTTTCATCATTGGAAAGTTGGATATCGATGAAAATCGCCAAACGATGGAGCAATATAGAGTCAAAGGGATTCCAACGTATATTGTGTTCCGAAACGGCGCAGAGGTATCAAGATTCGCAGGCGCAATGCCTAAACAGGTCTTTGTCCAGAAAATCCTTGATGCCCTAAAATAGGTTCCACGTGGACATAAGCGAAAAAAGGAGTTTGCCAATGAAAATTACACTCTTTTCAATTTTGACCCTTATGTTTATGACATTTACGTTCGTACCCCATAGCGTCGCCGAAGATTCTCCGCAATGGCACCTGCCTGACGGTGTTATCGCTCGCCTGGGTAAAGGAAGCCCATGGGATGTAAAATATTCGCCGGATGGCACCCACCTCGCGGTCGCTACTGAAACAGGGATTTGGATATACGACGCACAGACAAGTGAAGAACTTGAGCTGCTCGCAGATGATGAAATCGGTACGTGGGATGGTGTTGCGAGTATCGCCTATTCCCCGGATGGACGGACGCTTATCGGTGCAAATGGGTTTGAAGTAGAGTTATGGGATGTAGGGAGTCGCCAACTCAAAGCCCGCCTCACAGATCATGCATGTGGTGTCTATAGCGTAGCGTTCAGTCCAGATGGTAGCACCTTTGCCAGTAGTGATTTGCGTTACAGGGTGATGTTGTGGGATGCCGAGAGTGGGAAACGCAAAGCGACTCTCACCGGACATACAAATATTGCTTGGAATATTGCGTTCAGTCCAGATGGTAGAACCCTCGCAAGCGCAAGTGCCGACAACACGGTACGGTTGTGGGATACGGTGAATGGCCAGCACAAAGCCACACTGATAGGACACACAGATCGTGTTGAGAGTGTAGCGTTCAGCCCTGATGGCAGAACCCTCGCAAGTGGGGCTTTTGACGACACAATACGTTTGTGGGATGCACACACCGGGCAGCACCAAGCCACGCTCATTGAGGATAACGATTATCCAGCGGATGCTTACCAAAGTTTAGCGTTCAGCCCGGATGGACAGACGCTTGCAAGTGGCAGTTGGGATGGCGTGCAATTGTGGGATGTGAGAAGTAGACAACACAAAACTACGCTCAGAGGGCAGAGGAATGATATCCGTAGCCTAACATTCAGCCCGGATGGACGGACACTTGTAGGGGCAAGTTGGTATGGCACGGTGGAGTTGTGGGATGTCCACAGTCGTCGGCACAAAAAAAGCCTATGGCATATGGCGGATGTTGGCGGTATAACGTTCAACCCAGATGGAGAAACGTTTGCCACAAGTTCTTCCGACACAATACGGTTATGGGATGCACACACCGGGCAGCACCAAGCCAACTTCTCGTGGGATTATAGCCTCGTCAAAGGGTTTGCTTTGATTAACAGCCTAACGTTTAGTCCGGATGGTAGAACCCTCGCAGGTGGCGATTATGGGCAAATCCAGTTATGGGATGTTGCCACACGTAAACACCGCCAAACCATCACAGGGCATAAGGGGAGAATTGATAACTTCCTTTTCCAGAGGGTAACCAGCTTAGCATTCAGTCCTGATGGCAAAACCCTCGCCAGCTGCGGAGGGGATGATCAGGCAGTCCGGCTGTGGGATGTTGCCACCGCACAATCCAAAGTCATCCTTACCGACCATACAGCTGAGATTTACAGGATCGCGTTCAGTCCTGATGGCAGAACCCTCGCAAGTGCAAGTTCGGACCAGACAGTCCGGCTGTGGGATGTTGCCACCGCACAATCCAAAGCCGTCCTCACCGACCATGCCTACGGTGTCGCAGGGATCGCATTCAGTCCTGATGGCAGAACCCTCGCAAGTGGGAGTTGGAACGACACAATCCAGCTCTGGGATGCCCGCACCGGCAAACACAAAGCAAGTATCGCAGGGCTTCACTACGGCGGATCTGATATTATCTTCACCCCCGACAGCAGCACGCTCATATTTGGAGATGCCTTCGGCAGGATATTACTGTGGGATGTTGTAGAAGGTAAACTAATGGAAACCCTTAAAGCGCATAGAGATACAGTCGCAAACATGGCGTTAAGTCCCAACGGGCGGACGCTCGTCAGTGAGAGTAATGGCGGCACTGTATTCCTTTGGGAGGATCTTGAGGTTCTCATTTCTCAAACTCCCCAACCCGATACAGACACTCAGCAGACTGAAGACGATACTACCATACAGCCGTACGAACGAGAGGTGGTTCGGATGATCTACTTCCGCCCAACCGATAGACCCTCCCGTCAAGAAATCGACACAGAGTTGGACACATTGATACGATGGTCACAATACTTTTTTGCAGAACAGATGCAAGACTACGGGAGAAAAACATTTGCCTTTGAAACCGATGCTACCGGGCACGCGAAGGTCCATCATGTTACCGGAAAGTTCACGGATACCTATTATCACAGTGATACCTACGATAAAGTGGTGAAAGAGGTCGCTGAGCAGTTTGATATATCAAGGGATGTCTTTCTCATCGCAGTAGATGTCAGTAGCGAATTCATTAACGACGAAGGCACGTGTGGAATAGGCGGCGGCACTTGGAAATCCTTTGACAGCGAACGTTGGCGGCGAGATTTTGGCGGTGTGGCAGTGGTGCCTGCCTCCGGGATCTGCATTAATCCAAGTACTACCGCGCATGAACTCGGACACGTCTTCGGATTAGAACATGATTTCCGAGACGACGCTTACCTCATGGCGTACGGCACGCAAGAACGTTTGTCCGGATGTGCCGCCGAATGGTTGGATGCACACCGGTTCTTTAACAACGATCCGACATCGTCCAATGAGACAGCAACGATGGACATGCATGCCTCGAAAACCTCAACACCCGGGAATCTGAGTCTACAATTTGAATTGGCAGATGCTGACAGATTACATCAGGCGCAGCTGATTGTGCCAACTACAGCCAATGATCCTGCCCAAGGCACGAAACTCTATAGCTGCAAGTCCCTAAACGGCAAAAGCCAGACAGTTTCCTTCCTCACGACCGATTTAACGGTTTCCAAACCCGGAAGCGAAGTAACCCTGCAAGTGATTGATGACCGGGGCGGTATCACAAAGCAGACATTTCCGCTGACGATCCAAGATGATCCATCACCAGGGTTCGTCGCGACTGCAGGAATATCTGACAACTTTAACGGCACAGCGTTACAGAACCCGAATTGGCAGTGGCAGAATGAACCAGCGAATTGGGATGTCGGCGAAACACGAGACGGGTTCCTCCATATCGAGAGCGAAACCAACCGAAATCTCTGGGCATCTGATGCCTCACATTTTCTTTATCAAGAAACCGATGCCGACGCGTTTGACGTGGAAACCCACTTTTTCGCCAAATGGGACACTTCTTCAGGTGTTAATGGATTGGTCGTGAAGAGTCCAGCGGACAATAACTGGGTGACGATAAAGTTTTGGTCGCGGGATGCTGGCGCGAAAGGGCAGATACAGTATCAAACCAGAGGACAAGGTTTAGTAGCGGATCCAGCATGGCGACCCGAATTCGGAGCGACAGAACTGTTTTTAAGACTCCGTAAGCACGGAGACACCTATACAGGATGGTATAAGACCCGCGAAGCCGACCCTTGGATAGAGATTGGAGTTGCCAATTTTCCGTTGAAACCCCCGCTACAGTTGGGCATCTATGCGGGCGTTGCTGCCGGGAGCGGCACTTTAACGGTTGACTATGATTACTTCCGAAGCACAGTTGATACGGGTGTTCTCGCATCACCGGTGCTCCAGTTCTCGGCGATGGCAGCACTGCCGGAAACAACGCTCTTGCCAAACTACCCGAACCCGTTCAACCCAGAAACATGGATCCCGTATCAGTTGGCGTCTCCATCGGATGTAACGGTGCATATCTATACGGTGAATGGCAGTTTAATTCGCCGTTTACCGTTGGGGCATCAGGCTGCCGGTATGTATCACGGCAGGAGCCGTGCCGCATATTGGGACGGCAGAAACGAACTCGGTGAACCCGTCGCAAGCGGTGTCTATTTCTACACACTCACAACTGACGATTTCAACGCAACACGAAAAATGTTAATACGAAAGTAAAACGAATCCACAGTTGTGAGTACTCAGTACTCGGTTTTCAGTTAAGATATGCTGTGGTGAATCAAACGTCTCTTTAACTGAAAACTGACAACTATTAAAACTGAAAACTATTCTCACAAAGGAGCCTCTTTAATGAATGTCTTTAAGGCAGCCCATACAAATTTGGTCATTCTGTTAATTCTCCAAACCGTTATCCTCATTGGATGCCAACAATATGAAGAACTCACCAACGACCCACCTGAAATAACCACTTTCACCATCCCAAATGAAGTCGAATACGGTGAAACCGTCGAATTGAGAGCCAGGGTCTTTGACCCAGAAGACGATCCCCTGACGTATGCATGGGAGGTAACCGATGGCGTTTTGTCTGGTGAAGCCGGACCCCAAGTCCAGTGGACTGCACCCGAACTGCCATCGGAAGAGGTCGTCCCACCGAAAACCGTAACCGTCTATCTCTATGTACGCGACGGCGGCGAGGATGATGTCCACAAAATGGCAACCATTACCGTCTTCTCTAAACCCTATAAAATCGCCCAATTCTTCAGCAGCACTTACACGCTCATCTCCAAACAGGTCCACGGCGACCCCGTCGAAGAAATGAGTACCCTGCGACTCACACCGACCACATTTACACGGGAAATACAGATGGACCCTGATAAGCCTGAAGCGGTGGGACCAGGACAGACACAATTCCTCACCGGTTCCTATAGATTCGTTGAACCGTTTGATGAAAGCAGCGGAACAATCCACTGGTTCCCTACCGGCAGTCTGAACCCCGACATCAGCACGTATACATGGGACGGCAGACTCTTCGTCATCTTCTACCCCGAAACCAACACCAGTTACATTTATGAAAAGTAAGCGCGGCTTGTAGAGACACATAACTGGAAAGGAGTTTTCCATGAAAACGCTATTGACATATCAAAAACTTACCGCAGCATTTTTTGCTGTTATATTTATGTTTACCCTTCACGGTGTAAGTGACGCACAAACCTATTCCCATATCTACGTAGACGCAGTGAACGGCGTAAACGCGCCCGCAGGCAGAGGGTCCGCGGTGAGTCCATATAAGTCGATTACCTTCGCACTCTTGATCAGCGAAAGAAATAATCTCCCAGATCCGTGGCACGTGCATATCCGCCCGGGCAACTACAACGGAGATGCTGCCAAAGGGAACGCACGCGAAATCTTCCCCCTGAAACTCCGCCAAGAGATGATCTTTGAAGGCACCACCACCGCCGAGGAATGTATCATCGACGGACAGCACACAGGAGCGGCGACTGTGCCGATTCTCCATGGCGAAGACACTGAAGGTGTGACAATCCGCAATTTGACAGTCCAGAACTCGCTCCGCACTAACGGTGTCGGCGGGATCGTCCTAAATGACCCGACCGGCACTCAAGAAACGCCGAGCACCTTAGAAAATTGCGTTGTTCATAACAATAAAGGCGGCGGCGTATGGTCTAATATGCCCCTCATTCTCAACGGAAATACTTTTAGTAACAACGATGGGCACGGTGTATCAACAGCAAAGAGTACTGACGCAACGAAAAATACTTTCACTGCTAACAAGGATGGTATTCATATCTGGGGGGATGTTACCGGAGAATTTTCCGAGAATACCTTTCGGGATAATATTGCTACAGGCTTATATGTCAGTGGTAGATTAGAGGGAGTGGTCACTCGTAATATCTTTACTGGAAATTGGGTAGGGGCTGGTGTTGGTTACTTCACTGGTAATGTTACCCATAATACCTTTACTCAACAAAAGCGTAATGGGTTCAGCAGTTCTAATAACTTTATTGGTGATATTACCCATAATACGTTTACGGGAAATGATGCTCCAGGATTCCAAGCAATAGCCTTTACCGGCGAGGTTACCCATAATGAATTTAGTGATAATAGCGGTGGGTTCCTGCTTGATAGGGGCTTCACTGGTGATATTACCCACAATAAATTTATTAGGAACCAGGGCGGAAATGGCGGTGGATTCTCAGTTGATCATATAGCCGGTAAAATTACGCACAATGTATTTGATAGTAATCAGGCGTATCAAAATGGCGGTGGTTTTTCTTTAGGAGGATCTACAAATACAGTTCAGGTCTTCAATAACATTTTCTTCAATAACACCGCACGTGGGACCGGTAACTCTGTTTTTACAGGACACGCCACCCATTTCATGAATAACCTCTTCATGATTTCCGATGAACTCTCCGAGGGTGTGTCGGCCGCACACACGATCTGGGTGAGTTCTCCTAATTGCCAGTTCCACAACAACATCTTCTCCGGCGTAAAAACTACCATTTACACTAACGGCACCTTTGATCTCCCGATTACACATAACCTCTTTCACAATATCAGAGTGGACTTCGTTGAGCAAGCCGGAAACAACCTCGGCAACGATCTGCTGTTCTGGGAACTCGTCGCTGTCAATGCCACGAATAACCTTGAAGGCGACCCGCAACTCGTTGATCCTGTCACAACCCGCGACTTCCACCTACAATCCACAAGTCCTGCTATTGACGCTGGCACGAATGCCTTCGCACCCGCGGACGATTTTGATGGCGTTATCCGACCCGTCGGTGCTACCGTGGATATCGGACCCTACGAATACGGCGGCACGCCTATCGTAGCGATAGACGATCCAATTGTTCCCGACGATCCTGTCACAGTGGTAACCGACCCCATCCCTGATGAGCCCGTCACAGTCGTAAGCGGGCCCCTTTTTCCTAACGATCCATCGAGCCAACCGACGTTGAAACTCTATTGGGCAGCCCCAGGTAAAATCCGACGGGCCGATTTGGACACATCCAATAGCGAAGATGTTGTCAATCGGGGAGCCCTGAGTATCGCCTTAGACGCAACAAACGGTAAAATATACTGGACACAAGAAGACGATGGGATCTTTCGTGCCAACTTATCAGATGGAGCAAACATCGAACATCTCATCAAGGACGATATAGAGGAGTTTTTCGCAGGTGGAGGGATCGCCTTAGATGTGGCAGCCGGTAAAATGTACTGGACGAACGGTAAAACGAACGGGATCTTTCGTGCCAACTTGGACGGAACAAACGTCGAAACAGTTTTACCATTACCTATTTCAAGACCCTTGGATATCGTCTTAGATATTGCAGGTGGTAAAATGTACTGGACCCAATGGGATGGAAACGCAAGTATATCTCGCGCCAACTTGGATGGGACAAATGTTGAGCTGCTCGTAAATCCGGGGGATAGACGGAGTATCGCCTTAGATATCGCGGGCGGTAAGATGTACTGGACAGATGGATTCGACGGAATAGGGACGGCAAACCTTGACGGTTCAAACATCAAAAACTTTAAAACACCAGATTTCACCTCGGGCGGTATCACCCTGGACCTATCTAACGGCACAATGTACTGGATAGATAGCGAGGGATACTCTATTCGACGCAGCAATCTTGACGGCTCCCAGCAGGTCAACATCATCGAATACGTAGGAAGCGGCCCCGGTATCAACGACATCGCCTTGTACATTCCTGTTGAAGAGATAGCGACGGAACCCGTCGTATCCGTAGTATATCCAGCCTGGGATGTCAACGAAGATGGAAAAACGGACATCACCGATCTGACATCGGTGGCAGCGGCACTCGGCACCAGGAACCCCGAAAACCCGCGCCTTGATGTTAATGGCGATGGGGCTGTCGATATCCAAGACCTCGTCCTCGTTGCAACACATCTCGGTGAGACAACGGTGGCGGCGGCACCCATCATCTTTGCACTGCCGAAGCACTTCACCTCTGAAACACTTCAGCAGCTCCTGGACATCTTACAAACCCAGAATGACGGTTCCCTTGCCTTCCAACACGCCATAGCAAACGTTGAGCAGCTTTTGGGATCGCTAACACCAAAAGAGACAGGACTGCTCGCGAACTACCCGAACCCGTTCAATCCGGAAACATGGATACCCTATCAGTTAGCAACACGTGCAGACGTAACACTACGCATCCATGCGGTAGACGGAACTTTAGTCCGGACCTTATTGTTAGGACATAAGGCTATCGGCACCTATCAATCCCGCAGTCGTGCAGCGTATTGGGATGGCAAAAACGAAGTCGGTGAACCCGTCGCAAGCGGTGTCTATTTCTACACGCTCACCACAGGCGATTTCACTGCCACCCGAAAAATGCTCATACGAAAATAGTCCATCCAGATGGAGGGTTGGAAGCATGGTGAAGTTCTCGCGCCATCCTTCCAATCTTCCAATCTACCACACTTGCGCTTCCACTCCAAACTATGATATAATACCAATGACAGCAGAATTGAATATTTCCGCTAAGTATTAACTAACGTGAGTTTGATAAAAGCATATTGTGGCGCAAACTTCCCAGTTTGCGCCCATAGCACACAAACTCGAAAGTTTGTGCTACAAGGGTTGCAAGGTGGACCTTCGGAGAAAATACCTATTATTGAACGCACATCATTTATCATCAAACTGGCGTTATTAAGGAGCCTCCGTATGAACATATTACGTAAAACCTGCATCTTACTGATCATCGCTTCAGTCGCAATCTACACTATCGGCTGCGGCGACAACGCTGAGCAAGAGACAGACACCGTCGTACTCGACACAGAAACGACGCAAGAAGTTCCCTCTGACCCCGATAATGAGCCAATTGCGACCGACGGGAAACCCATCACAGTCACCGATGCAACGTTTGAAGACGTTGTGTTGAAAGCGGAAATGCCCGTCGTCGTCGAACTACGGGCAGAATGGTGAGGCTTCTGTCGGGCAATGGTACCCACTATTGATGCAGTTGCATCAGAATACCGAGAAAACTTCATCGTCGCTAAATTGGATATTGATGAAAATCGTGAAACCAACAAAAAATACGGCGGAAACGGGATCCCAGCGTATATCGTGTTCCGAAACGGCAAAGTCATCGGCAGCCTCTTAGGCGCAATGCCCAAACAGGCTTTTGAGCAACAGATCCTCGATATCTTGAAGTAGTAATCAACTGCATTTATGGAACCATCACATCCGGAATAGATTGGCTCTTCCTCAAATTAGAAGGACAGCAACTCTACATCGACATGGCTGCCTATCACATCTCACAGTGTGACAAAGTGCTCGGTATCCTCTCAAGTATGGTTGAACAAAAGGCATGAAAAAATAAATAGGACTTACGCATGCTGCTCTTTTGTACCACAAACTTCCAGTTTGTGCTGCCAAAACACTGTGTTTTCCGAAAAATTTCTTATGACAGAACCGCCTACACTCAAAATTGCGTAAGTCCTGTCTTAACTGAGTACTGGTAACCGAAAAATTTTCGCAGAAAACCGTACGAATAATATGGCACAACAAAACATAACACTCCAAAAAATTGATGAATACCGCTGGCGCATCCCGAAAACCTACATGAAAGGCATGCGCGTTGACGGCATCGTCTACGCCAACGAGAAACTCCTCAAACTCTCAAAGAGCGACGAGGCGTTGCAACAGGTCGCAAACGTCGCACATCTTCCCGGTATCGTCAAGCATTCACTTGCAATGCCTGATCTCCATTGGGGCTACGGCTTCGTCATCGGTGGTGTCGCAGCAACAGACCCGAAGGCAGATGGTGTCGTCTCCCCCGGCGGCATCGGATACGACATCAACTGTGGGGTTCGGCTCATCCGGACAAACCTCGATGTCTCGCAGCTCGACGGAAAACGGAAAGCACTCATCGGCAAATTGTTCGAGAACGTACCGTGCGGTGTCGGCTCCAGTGGTAAAATTCGGCTCACTGTCCAAGAGGAACGGCAGATGCTCGAAAAAGGCGCGCGCTGGTCTATTGAACGCGACTACGGACACCCGCACGACCTCAATTTTACTGAGGCAACCGGTCTCCTCCAACACGCCAACGCCGACGCTGCGAGCCAACGCGCATTAGAACGCGGCAAAAACCAACTCGGCACGCTCGGCTCCGGAAACCACTTCCTCGAAGTCCAAGCCGTCGATCGCATCTTCTACCGAGAAGCTGCAGACGCAATGGGGTTAACCGAAGGCAATGTATGTGTCATGATCCATACGGGTTCCCGCGGCTTCGGCTACCAGATCTGCGATGAACACGTCAAGAGCTGGGTCAAAGTCGCCGAAAGATACGGTATCAGACTCCCCGACCGACAACTCGCCTCTGCACCTATCAACTCACCAGAAGGACAGGACTACATTACCGCCATGGCGTGCAGCGCAAACTACGCATGGAACAATCGGCAATGCATCATGCACCTCGTCCGCCAGACTTTCATGCAGTTCTTCGACACAACGGAAGACGAACTCGGCTTGGAACTCGTCTACGATGTCGCGCACAACATCGGCAAATTCGAGAAACACACCGTTGACGGCAAAGAACGTGAACTCTTCATCCACCGGAAAGGCGCGACACGAGCGTTCCCAGCAGGGCACCCCGAAATCCCGGATAAGTACCAGAAAGTCGGGCAACCCGTGCTAATCCCTGGTGATATGGGAACCGCCTCTTACGTCCTCGTCGGCGATCCGGGTGCAATGGCGGAGACATGGGGAACCACCTGCCACGGCGCAGGTAGAGTCCTCTCACGCAGGAAAGCAATCGCCATAACCAAGGGACGTTCCATTCAGAAAGACTTGGAAGCGCAAGGCATCTACGTCCGCGCAGAAGGTCGTCGCACCCTCCAAGAGGAGGCCCCCGAAGCATACAAAGATGTCGATGAAGTCGTCCGCGTCGTTGACAAAGCCGGGCTCTCACGCCGCGTCGCACGCCTTCGACCCATCGGGGTCGTAAAAGGCTAAACATCTACAGCCAACGGAAACCAATCGCTGACGGTTTCCGACAGCTGACGGCTACCTCCTGACAACTATTAACCGAAAGGTTTTCGCAGAAAACTGTACTGAAAACTTTGGCCAAACAACTCGACTCCGAATAATTTGACTAAGGCACGAGTTGTTTGGTCAAAACCATTTCTTGGAGAATACCATGAAAAACCTAACACTTATCCGACTCGCAACCGCAAGCGTCATTGCAATCGCATCTCTTCTGTTGACATCCTGCAACACCGGTGTTGAAGCACAAGATGTCTTCAATCCGGCGACATTCACCCCAGACGACCTGTCAATGATCCTTGAGACGATGCCACTCGCCGACGTAAAAACGGCACTATCACAGATAAACCCAGAAGTCCGAGGATCAATCGGAATCCACGCTTTAAACTCCCTCCCAGATGACGAAACCGCTTTTGATACCGGTAAGTTATTAGAAAGTGAGGTACGGGACGGTGCCGCCTCAGCACTCCTTGATGAACTGGTCAACGAATGCCTGACAGAAATCCCTATCCTCGCTTCTGGGAACCTGACCGATGAACAGACTCAGGAATTCGTCAACACCCATTGCTTCACAAACATGCGACGTAAGTTCAAAGACCTAAACGAAGTCTACTCGATCCTGTTAGAAGAAATGTTGGCTAAACAGTACACGCTCCCACCCCTAAATTAGTAACCACAATGCGCTTGTATCTTGTAGGAGCGAGTTTTACTCGCGAATCGAAAGGATTACCCAGGACTTACGCATACCGCTCTTTTGTACCACAAACTGTATGAAGTTTAAGAATTTAATTCGGTAATACAATAACCTCTTACTGTAGGAGCGAGTGTTTTTGCTGGGGCGTTTCTTGTGCTCGCGATCTTTAACGATTACCGAAATATTTATTTAATCTTCATTT
>JAJEEK010000093.1 GCA_022821065.1 Candidatus Poribacteria bacterium | reverse complement strand
TCTTGTGTCGGGCGAAATCAAATGCTGTTTTCTATCGTTTACCGAAACACCCGAAACGTCCTAAACGCGGGAGACCTCGGAAATACGGCGACCGTCTTGATATTCGCAGGTTGCGGTATCAGGAGATGACTATGGTTTGCGAAAAAAGTTATTCAATCGCCTCTAAAATCGTGCGGACGAAAATGTGTGATACCGATGTCCGACTCGTCGTCATTCGCAGTCGTCCGAAAGTATCAAAACCGTATCGGTATTTCTGCGTCTTTACAACAGATTTGACGCTTGAGATCCCGAAGATCGTCGCATACTATCGTCAAAGGTGGCAGATAGAAACCGCCTTTCGAGACACAAAACAACACTTCGGATTTGACACGTATCGCTTGAAATCTCGGAAAAGCATTAATCGGTTCGTCCAACTCAGTTTTCTTGCCGCAAATCTCACGAAACTCGTATTCGCGAGGTCCGATGCGCTGCGAAAAGAGATAAGTGTTCAGGAGGTCTGTCAACATCTCAACATTCATTGGTATCTACCTGAAAAACTCACACAAGGAAACCTACGAGTAGCTTATCTCCGCTCACAAATAGCGGTCTCAGCATTTTCTGAGAGGTTCAAACAAAAAACAAACTCGCAGAATATTACCACCGATTTTCAACCTGATACGACACTGCCTTTGGACAGGGCAGCATAAATCTTACGATATTGTCCAAACTTTAGTATATAGAGGAAAATTTTTAAATTTTTTGCTATTCACTCAATTTGACAATCCACCACCTTTATGATAACGTGAGTTTGAAAAAAGTTTATGGTTTAAGAAGCATCTGTAAATTGTTGATTTGCTGAAGTTCAGAGAAGGTCAGAGAGGGTTCGTTCTTCAAAAGTGTTGTCTCCTTTGGCAAACAATGCGTTGTCCGCCGTTTTTCATTTGGAAAAAAGTCCTCGATTTTTCAGAAAAGTGTTATGATATTCATCAGAGAACCCACTTTGGTTGAAAAAAAAAGGAATGAATTTATTGCAAGAAAGTATAAATGGAGCTAAACCATGACATTGCGTTTGATCTTAGGCATCCGAATTCTCTGCGTACTATCCATTATCAACGTCCCCAATCTCTCTGCTGAAGGAAATTGGACGCGTAAAGCAGATATGCCAACACCACGATCCGATTTTGCTACATCTATGGTAAACGGAAAAATATACGCTATCGGTGGCACCATCGAGCAATTTGGAGATATGGACGTCTCGATCGTAGAGATGTACGACCCAGAAACCGATACATGGACACAAAAAGCGGATATGCCTACATCCAGAATTACCAGCACGGCTGTCGTCAATGGCAAAATATATGCTATCGGTGGGGAAAAAATACATAAACGTAGGATTGGACCCGGATGGGGGTACGATATTACAGAACTCGCTACCGTGGAAATGTATGATCCCGTTACCGACACATGGACCCAGAAGGCAGATATGCCTACACTCAGAGGTGCCGGGACCTGCGTCGTTGATGGAAAAATATACGTCATCGGTGGAACAGCATTCGATAATGTTCAGAAGAAGAAGCCGTGGCGTTTAGATACTGTGGAGGTCTACGATCCAGCAACCGACACATGGGCCAAGGCGAGAAAAATGAACCATGCGCGTTCTGGCGCAGCAATCAGTGTGGTAGACGGAAAGATTTACGTCATGGGCGGAACGGGTTGGCCTAATATTCCGAATCACCCCGGTCCCTTTCTCTCCAGTATAGAAGTGTACAATCCAAAAACGAATCAGTGGAGAGAAATAGGAGACATGCCTGACGCAAAATCGAGTCACACTGCAAGCGTCATCAACGGAAAAATCTATGTGATCGGTGGTTTTTTTCGAGGGCAAGGAATAGATATGAAAGAATTTAAAACCATAGAAATCTATCACCTGCAAACTGGACGTTGGACACAGAAACCCGATATGCCGGACAGCAAATTCGGACATACCGCTGAAGTCATAAAGGCGAAAATCTATATCTTTAATGGCATCGGACACGATGATGCCCTATTTCCAACTGTCGAGATCTACGACACCGGAGAGTTTCCGCAGAGCGTTGATCCAATCGGAAAACGCCTCAAAACATGGGCCTCCCTTAAAAACATAGATTCACCCTAAACTTTTTCAGTTTCATATCTATAATTAATATAGCGGATATTTTAGGTATCATTATGCCAAGTTTCATGTCTCGTCCATGACCGAAACCGAGGTCTATTTCAAGGTTAACGGAATCTCGGAAAAAAATAATAAAGGAGAAAATCCATGGTGATGATGACACGTCTGAGAGGCGGCGTTCCAATTTTGGAACCCCACGGTAAAATTGTGGGGACTGCGGTATCGGAATTGCGAGAGAAACTCGCGTTGGAGTTATTAGAGGCTTCGCATACGCCTTGCTTCATCATCAATTTCGAGCACGTTCACAAAATAGATAGTTCAGCACTCGGCATGCTGGTAAATGTGCGTGTGATCGCAGCGCAGCTGAAAAGCCGTATCGCTATTATCAATGTTGGGCGACATATTAAGAGTTTACTCGTCCTGAGTCGGCTTGTGAGTATTTTTGAACATTTCGAGAGTGAAGAGGCTGCAATTTTGGCACTCGCCAAGGGTGACTAAGGCCGAGCAGCCAGGGCGCAATTCTGCTCTTGGCAAAATAATTTCTCAAAGGAAACCAAACAATGAAACCTACGAAATATCGCCAAGTGATGCTAATGAACCTTTTAGCCATATTTGGACTATCTATAATATGTGGGTGTTCGGCATTCGGACCGAAAAAAATTGAGCGTCCCCAAGTTCCACCGGATTTTCCGTTTCCTGTAGTTTGGCTGCAACCTGAAAAAAAAACTGTGAGTATTAATGAGTTGACCCAGCGAGAATTGTGGGGACTCGTTATGGTTAAAAAATGGAAGGAAGGGAACCGTTTTGTTGGGGCTGATATGGATATGAATAATGGGAAAGTCTATTTGTACTACCCAAATGTTGTTTATGTCAAATGGGAGGATACCCAACTGCCTGATGGCACAATCACTAAACATGCATCTGAGATTTCAGGAGGTGATAGCACAATTACAGACCAAATCAGAGAGGGAATACTTCCCCCAGGCGTACTGGTATTAGACATGGATGCTTCGGGCATAGATCCGTATGAGTACCTCTCAAAATGAACTATTGAACCAAAGGGCACTTCATGGGTATGATTGATGAGGTCCAGATTTACGCGCGTCCTTAGAAGATGCATAAGGCTTAAAAAATTAAAATGGGATTTTGAAGTTTTGTCTTGTTTTTCCGCCTTAAAAATTGTACAATAAAGAATAGCAAGCGGATTTTGGATAGCGGCATGACAAATGCCTGCTATTGAAGTAGTATATTACAAGTCAACGACTTACTTTCATGGAGGGTAAATTCATGAAATTGAGATGTCAGTTGAAAGGCATAAAATGTCCGCGTTATGAGCATCACGGGAATTTCTCTCCCGATGATAAAACGATAAAACGGCTACTACCGGATGTGAACTGGTGTGCAAACTGCATCGCGTGTGCTTCACCGCAGCGTCCTGACATCCAGGAGGATTTGCGGCAAATCGGTGTCATCGTGCTCATCGAAAAAGGACCTCGGTTTAACCCAACACACCGCAGTGGCGCGAGTTTCAGTACCTTCATCCGTCCACGAATCTGTGGAACTTTGATGGACGCAAAAAGTAGAGAACTCACCCATAGCAACCGGGAACTCTGTAGTTTTGATGGTGCCCAGGATCCGTCCAAAGATCCGGATGCTGAAGTGAAGCAAGACCTCGGATGGTTGCCTGAGGTTGCGGACCCTCACGCTGAATTTACAGATGAACTCGTCCGGAACATTAGTTTGGCGGCTACCTTGCCTAAACTTCTGAAAACCTTAACCGTCCGTGAACGCGAAGTTTTCGCCTGCCTTCGCGAGGATCAGCGAAATTGTGAGATTGCCGAAGTGTTGAATCTCTCTGAATCTCGCGTCAGCCAACTGGTGACACAGGTGACGCAGAAACTGACAGACACAGCACAAAGGCTCGGTTTGGCAGACTAACTATTTTTGGAGGTACTCTCTTGGAAATAACTACAATTCAAACGTAGCGGCGATTGTAACTGCCAGTAGCAAGGCTGGCACGCAATCGCCTTTTTTTTTTTTCACTGCCTCAAGACTGAATGTTCTGAATTTGACACCCTTTAGCGTTCGTGATAAAATTCAATCCATCTCACACAACAGGAGTTTTTATGTCTACTTACGATGTCGGAATTATCGGCGGGGGACCCGGTGGGTATGTCGCGGCTATTAAAGCGGCACAACTCGGTGGTAGCGTCTGCCTCATAGAAAAAGGCGAGTGGGGCGGGACCTGCCTAAATCGAGGGTGTATCCCGACGAAAACGCTTTTTGCTGTTGCCAACCTCGCTACACAAGTTCAGGAGGCTCCAGACTTTGGTGTGCATATCAGCGGTGAAGCAACAATTGATTACCCCCAGGTACTGGCGCACAAAACCTCGGTGATTACGCAGCTAACGGGTGGTATCGCACAACTGCTGAAAGCAAACGGCGTTGATACCTTCAACGGAACAGGTACACTGACCGATAGAAACACCCTTCTCATCAGCAAATCTGACGGCACAACTGAGCAGCTGCATGCGAAAAATGTTATTATCGCCACAGGTTCCGAACCCGCAGACCCGCCTGTCTTTGAAATTGATGAGGAACAGGTCCTGACAACAACGGGCATCCTTAACCTCACAAAACTTCCTGAAAGTCTGCTGATTGTAGGGGGTGGCGTTTCCGGGTGTGAGTTCGCTTCAATCTTCAATGCACTCGGTTGTAAGGTAACCGTGTTAGAACTCCTTCCCACAATTTTGGCGACTGAAGATGTTCAAGTCATCCGTCATATCCAACTTTTCATGAAACGGAAAGGTATCGCTATCCACACGGGTGATAAACTTACGCACGTCAAAAAATCAGAGGCAGATGTCACAGTGGTACTTGAATCCGGTGAAGAAATTACAGCGGAAAAGATGCTCGTCTCGATTGGGAGACGTTACAACACGGAGGGCATCGGTTTAGAAAAGGTTGGTGTCCGCACAGAGAACGGAAAAATTGTCGTGGATGTCCAGATGCAGACGAGTGTTCCCAGTATTTATGCCGTTGGAGATGTCGCGAGTCGGTATCTGCTGGCACATGTCGCATCCGCAGAAGGAAAGATTGCAGCACAAAACTGCGTCGGTAACAATGTTGAGATGGATTATCAAGTGATCCCGTGGTGTGTTTTCACCTTGCCCGAAATTGGACACGTCGGCATGACAGAAAAAGAGGCGACCGATGAAGGTTATGAGGTAAAGATCGGTAGATTTCCATACGGTGCGAATGGGAAAGCGTTAGGATTACGCGAGACAGATGGGTTCGTTAAGACAGTCTCTGATGTTGATAGTGGGGATATTCTCGGCGTTCATATCGTCGGTGCGCAGGCTTCAACGCTTATTCATGAAGCCGCGGTTGCCGTGCGTCTCGGTGCTTCTGCAGCGGATATAGCACACACTGTTCACGCACATCCGACGCTCTCAGAAATAGTGATGGAATCCGCCGAAGCGGCGTACGATAGGGCAATCCACAGTCTACGCTAAAAACGGACAGCGTTTTGAAGTTCGCGATATCGGGACGAAATCTCGGAAAACTGCACACGCTTTTGTCGGTTGATGCTAAAGTCTTCAATATTAAAAGAGGCGACAACCGCGCCATAGACCATAGCCCTGCGTATCGCTTCCTCCGATGTATCCTCAACAGAAGCGAGGTACCCCATCATCCCACCCGCAAAGCTATCACCCGCGCCTGTCGGGTCGGCGACTTGCCTGATCGGATATGCCGGGGCGTTGAAATAGGACGATGCCGTGATACTGATTGCACCGTGCTCTCCCTTCTTGATAATAACCCGCTCTGGACCATAGCGTAGAATCGTCTCTGCTGCGCGCACCAAGTTAGAATCACCTGTAAGCAGCCGCGCCTCACTATCGTTTAATATGAGGACATCCACACGTGCTAAGAGTGCCTCTAACGCCTCTCGCTCTTCATTAATCCAAAAATCCATCGTATCACAGACGATCAGTTTCGGATTCGTCATCTGTTCAATGACGCTTAACTGAAATACTGGTGAACTATTCGCCAAGAAAAGATAGGAGGTATCTTTATATGTTTCGGGCAAAACGGGTTGAAAATCCTCAATAACATTCAATTCTGTGAAGAGGGTATCGCGCACGTTAAAGTCTTCAGTATAACGCCCCCCCCATCGAAACGATTTGCCATCTTCAATGCGTTCTAATCCTTGGAGATCAACTCTGTGGTTTTCGAGGATATCAGTGTAGGCCTTCGGAAAATCAGCACCGACGACTCCCACAAGTTGAACGGTATTTGGAAAAAAACTTGCAGCGATAGCAGCATAGACACCAGAACCACCAAGCACATCCTCAACGCGTCTACTCGGTGTTTCCACCGTATCTAAAGTCACCGTCCCAACGACTAAAATCGCCATATTTTAAACCTATGTCTCCCAAAGTGTAATACGAATCCAATGCCACCCGAACTTAAAAAGGACCCGGTCTGTTTTTATTTTCGCGGAATGCACGGATAACCCGTCGCAACCGACGAATGAAAATGATACCGAGTACAACAAGTATCGGATACTGTAAAAAACTCAGCACTTTTACCAACGTCGGCGGGAGTTGTATCATATCAGAAGATGCCATCCAAATCGGCAATAAAAGTATCGCCGACAGAAGCACGATTACGCCTTCTATAGCCTCTAATTTTTTCATAACTCGTCTCCCCTTACAAAGACACCGCGGCTTAAAGACACCGCGGCTTTTAAAATTGGCGAGGTTACAAACCTCGCCTACAAAGGACGGTGTATAAATCCCCATTCGCTTTTAAAATTGGCGAGGTTAAAAACCTCACCTGCAAAGGAAGGTGCCTAAGTCCCGATTTAGACTGAAGATGTTGGGTTTCACTGCGTTCAACCCAACCTACAATCCATCAAAATAAGCATGACAGAACACTAAGTTCCCATTTCCCATGAATTGAGATACTTCACCTGCTCATCCGTGAGCGTATCAATCTTGACCCCGAACGCCTCCAACTTCAGCTGTGCCACCATCTCGTCAATAGATTCAGGAACATCGTACACACGATTCTCAAAATTATCATGATTTTTGGCAATGTATTCAAGAGACAGTGCTTGATTGGCAAAACTCATATCCATCACACTCGCCGGATGCCCCTCCGCAGCGGCAAGGTTCACCAACCGACCTTCACCAACGAGGTAGAGTTTCCGACCATCTTCGAGCGTGTACACATCCACATAGGGACGTGCAAGTCTTTTATCAACGCTCAATTTTTCAAGCACAGGAATATCGATCTCAACATTGAAATGCCCTGAATTCGCAATAATGGCGCCATCTTTCATCACTTCAAAATGTTCTTTACGCAAGACATGAATATCGCCTGTGAGTGTCACAACGAGATCGGCTTCTTGAACAGCCTTTTGCATCGGCATCACACGGAACCCATCCATCACCGCTTCAAGTGCTTTCAAGGCATCAACCTCAGTGACGATCACGTTCGCGCCTAATCCGCGTGCGCGGCTTGCAACACCTCTGCCACACCAACCATAACCAGCGATGACAACCGTCGTTCCAGCAATCAGGAGGTTCGTTGCTCTGATGATACCGTCCAGCGTACTTTGTCCCGTGCCGTACCGATTATCAAAAAAATGTTTTGTCCGCGCATCGTTTACAGCAATAATCGGATATTTTAGGACACCTTCCGCTGCCATGCTCTTGAGTCGGATAACGCCTGTCGTTGTTTCTTCTGTTCCCGCCACAACTTGTTCAACCAAAGCAGGATTCGTCTCTTCGGAATGGAGTCTCGAAACGAGATCAGCACCGTCGTCCATGGTAACCGTCGGTTGCAAATCGAGCGTGGCATCAATGTGCTTGTAATAGGTTTCCGTATCTTCACCGTTAATGGCAAATACACCGATTCCCTCATCAGTAACAAGAGACGCAGCGACATCATCCTGTGTACTGAGCGGATTTGAAGCGCAGAGAACTGCTTCGGCACCGCCAGCTTTCAACGTTTTCATCAGGTTCGCCGTTTCGGTTGTGACGTGCAAACATGCAGCGACTCTGAGTCCATCTAAAGGACGTTCATCTTCAAATCGCGCACGGATAGAATCTAAAACAGGCATAAACCGGTTTGCCCAGTCAATCCGCTGTTTCCCAACCGCCGCGAGTTCTGTCGTTTTTATATCGTAGTTCATCAATTTCCTTTTTTTCCGGATCTTTTTAAATGTTTATTTTATCCTATCGGAGTTTTTCGACGTAATCGGTCTCTTCCCAAGTAAAACCGGGTTCCTCGCGCCCAAAATGCCCGTATGCAGCGGTATTCTGATAAATCGGTTGACGTAAATTCAACCGTTCAATAATACCTATCGGTGTTAAGTCGAAGTGGGTGTTGACAAGTTGTTCAAGTGCCTCCGCATCGCCAGTCCCAAATGTATCCACCATAACAGAGACAGGTTCACTCCTGCCAATTGCATAGGATATCTGTATTTCGCATCGCTCTGCGAGCCCAGCAGCGACGAGATTTTTAGCAACGTGCCGCGCTGCATAAGTCGCACTCCGGTCCACTTTCGTCGGGTCTTTCCCTGATAGTGCACCTCCGCCGTGCCGTCCCATACCGCCATAAGTATCAACAATAATCTTTCGACCTGTTAGACCGGCATCTCCTTGCGGGCCACCTGTCACAAAACGTCCGGTTGGATTGATATGATATTTAATATCTGCGGACTCAAGATTTTCAGGAATTATTTTCTTGATAACCTCTTCAATAATTGATTCCTGTAACTCGGTGTCGCTAACATCTGGGTCGTGTTGCGCGGAGATAACAACAGTCGTCACCGCCTTAGGCTTGTCATCCACATATTCAACTGTTACTTGAGATTTCCCGTCTGGACGGATAAACGGAAGGATACCTTCTTTACGTACATTAGCCAACCGCCGTGTCAATTGGTGGGCGAGGGTAATCGGCAGCGGCATCAATTCAGGTGTCTCGGTACATGCATACCCAAACATTAACCCTTGATCTCCCGCACCGCCAGGGTTCACACCCATCGCAATATCGGGAGACTGCTTGTCAATGATACTCAGCACAGCACTTCGCTCGGCATCAAAACCGTATTGAATATCGGTGTACCCGATATCGGTAAGTACTTTTCGTGCAATTTGTTGTGCATCGTAGTTTGCCGTCGTCGTAATTTCACCTGTAATAACGGCAAGTCCAGTCGTAACTAAAGTTTCACAAGCCACTCTCCCCATCGGGTCTGTTGTAAATATGGCATCAAGTACCGCGTCAGAGATCTGGTCTGCGATTTTGTCCGGATGTCCTTCAGTGACAGATTCGGACGTAAACAGAAAATTACTGCTCAATTCCACGTCTCCTCGTCTACGTATCTATTTCCACATTATTTTCTTGGGCAAGTCTCTTTAGTGTTATGTCACTCCAAAATTGACTGAAGATGTTGGGTTTCACTGCGTTCAACCCAACCTACAATCCATCAAAATAAAAATGACAGAACACTAATCGTCAAGTTGCTAAGATAAAAAGAGACAAGGGGTGGGTACATCGACCCACCCGTACAATCGTCATTCCGAAACTATAGATTTGAGACGAAAGCACAAAAAACACTAATTTTCGGAGTCCTTCGCGCTCTCGGCTTCCTCTGTACTTTCAGAATCTTTCGTATCCTCGGCGTTTTCAGTATCCTCAGCACTTTCAGTGTCTTCGGTGGTCTCAGCATCCTCAACGCTTTCAGCCTCTTCGACGACCTCAACGCTTTCAGGACTCTCAGCACTTTCAGCCTCTTCAGTGCTTTCAGTGTCTTCGATAACCTCAACGCTCTCAACACTCGCAGCACTTTCAGCGTCTTCGATAACCTCAACGCTCTCAACACTTGCAACGTTTTCGGTGCTCTCAGTACTCTCAACACTCACAACGTTTTCAACGTTCTCAGTGCTTTCAGCCTCTTCGACGCGTTCAGCGTTTGACTTACCCATTTCTTGTTTGAGCAAGGCACCCAATGCGGTGACAGTCTCTTCGTGTGCGGGCTGTCGTCGTGGCTCGCGTTCCCGTCGCGGTCGCGAAGAACGCTCGGGGCGTGTCCGTGTGGGTTTCTCCTCTTCCGGTGCAGCGGCGCGCGCTTGCTCAGCGAGGAGTGCCTTCAAACTCAGTCCGATACGTCGATCCTTGGGAGACAAATTGATAACCTTTAAGTCTAACTCGTCCCCTACGGAAACGACCTCTTCCGGCTTTTCAATGCGACGTTCGGCGAGTTCCGAAATGTGAATTAAGCCTTCAATACCTTCTTCAAGCTTGGTAAAGGCACCAAAACTCGTGAGATTGACGATCTTACCACTCACCACAGAACCGACCTTATATTTTTCGGGAACGTCCTCCCACGGGTCAGGCTGCGTCTGTTTGAGTCCTAATGAGACGCGACGCTCATCGGCATCAATCTGTAGTACGACGACCTCAATCTCGTCCCCTTCCTTCAGCTCTTCATTCGCTGCGGTACCACGCTTGGTCCACGAGAGGTCAGAAGTATGGATCAACCCATCAATTCCGGGTTCAATTTCGACAAACGCACCAAAACTGGTTATGTTTCGGATACGGCCTGTGATTTTACTACCTTCAGGCGACCGCTGTTCCAAGAGTTCCCACGGGTTCTGCTGTAACTGCTTGAGTCCAAGCGATATGCGTTTATCTTCTCTTGAGATTTCAAGCACAACGGCTTCAATTTCATCGCCTTTATTGACAATTCGGGAGGGCGCGACATTACGGCGAGTCCATGCCATCTCAGATACATGAATCAGCCCCTCAACACCTTCTTCGAGTTGTAAAAACGCGCCGTAGTTCACAATGTTAACAACAACACCCCGAACCGTAGACCCGACAGGATATTTCTCATCAACGTTTTCCCACGGATCCTCAGTCATCTGCTTCAAGCCCAACGAAATTTTCTCGTTGTCTTGACCGATACCGATGACCTCGACTTCAATCTCACCACCGACAGAGACAACATCAGACGGATGATGGATACGTTTCCACGACATATCCGTCTTATGAAGTAGACCATCAACGCCCCCAAGATCGACAAACGCTCCGAAAGCAGTTATGTTTTTCACAACGCCTGTAATCCGTTGACCCACCTCAAGGGTACTGAGAATCTCCGCTCGCTTCTTGACGAGTTCAGTCTCCAACCATGCGCGACGCGACAAAACGATATTATGCCGTCGCTTACTGAGACTGATAACTTTCATATCCAGCGTCTGCCCGACATACTGTTCAAGGTTCTGGATAGGACGCAACTCAACTTGTGAAGCTGGTAAAAAACCGCGTAGAGAACCGACACTCACCCGCAGACCGCCTTTAATGCGTTCCGTAACACGACCTTTCACGGGTTCGCCTGATTCATGTGCCGCCGCAATTTCATCCCAAACGAGTGTTTGATCGGCGATCTTCTTAGAAAGAACAATCTGTCCTTCCGAATCTTCACGCCGGACAATATAAACATCGATCTCATCACCAGTTTTGACCCCTGGTAAATCATCGTCACCAGGTTCAAATTCCGATGCGGGGATGTACCCCTCTGATTTAAAACCGATGTCAATCATCACTTCATCACGGGTGACATCTACGACAACACCTTTAACAATCTCTCCATCCGTAAACGCTTTTATCGAATTATCATACGCTTCCTCAAGAGATTCTGCGCTCATTGGTTCTAACGACTCTTCTGATGCATCGGACGCATCCTCAGACGCTGTTTCATCGGCAGGTGTTGCTACCTCTTCTTCAGCATCCGTATCAGCCTCGGCAACAACGCCTTCTACCACCGCTTCAGGGGCGGTCTCATCAGTGGGTGCCGTTTCTTCTTCCTCGGAATCAGTTTCGCCAACAGTCTCCACTATCGGTTCTTCTGGGGACGCATCATCATCAGCCTGTTCGGAATCAACATCGTCAGTAGCCGTTTCCGCTTCACTGCTCGTGTTTTCTCCTTGCACCTCAACGTCCGCCTCGGCTGCTGAAGTTGTCTGTTCAGCGTCTGGAGTCTCTGCCTCGCTCGCTACTTCCTGATTCACTTCAGCTGATCCTTCAGCTGAATTCTTTTCTTCTTCCACATCAACAGTGGATGCATTTGTATTTGCCTGTTCGTTGTTCATCAAGATACCTGGTCCATAAAAAACGCGTGACAGCGTTAATCCGCCAGTTCCTCCTTATATTCAAAGTGCTTTTAACACTTTACAAATCGGTTACGCAATAGTATACCATAAATATTTAAAGAAAAGCAACAAGATTTTTTCACAACCGCAATTTATTTTTTTTACAAGGTCGCTTTGCCGCGAAAATTCCTACTAAATCGGAAATAAATTGAACAGAACTTACGCAATTTTGACAGTAGGCGGCAGTGTTAGATGAAATTTCCCGTAAAACATAGCGTTCTGGTAACACAAACTAACAGTTTTGCAGCGTACTTGAAGAAACCCCCAAGCAAAAACCCCAGATGCGAAGCGCATCGTGCTACAAAAGAGCATCATGCGTAAGTCCTATTGAAAATTTTATTTGACTTTTTTCTTGATTTTCTATAAGATTTAAAAAAGGTTTTCAGAGCCGCAAATAGTTTCAATCTATGAGAGGTGACTACAATGGATTCAACAAAATTAATGAAACTTCGGGAGGAGTCTGGAATCAAAATCCTTGAGATTAAAACAGACTTGAGCAGCTACGCAGCATCTGACTTACGGAAGGTACTTGAGGGGCTCTTAGCAGAGAAAGTGGAGAAAATCGTCGTTAATCTGAGTCAGGTGAGCCATATCAACAGTACCGCTGTTGGGGCACTTGTCGGTGTCGCAAAACGACTCCGCCAAAATGGAGGAGACCTTAAAATTTGCGCGCTCGCGGACAACCTGACGCGTACTTTCAATCTAATCGGTGCCTCCAGTGTCGTTGAAATCTATGAATCCGAAACCAGCGCACTCGCCGCATTTTAACACGAAACAACCTCCGCACATGGCAAACGCAGATATTAAACTTAAAATACCGAGCAGCGTCCTCTATATAGACCCAGTCCGCGCGTTTATCGGAAACTTGGCAAAAAACCTTGGATTCTCCAGAAAACGCGTGGCAGACATCCAATTGGTCATTGATGAAATTTGTAGCAACGCAGTCCATCACGGTTCAAGTGATACCACCGTCGGTGTTACACTACAAATTAGGAGCGATGTGCATTCACTCGAAATTTTAGTGCGGGATACCGGTTCGCGACGCACAGGGCAGAAGCACTGGCTAACACACGAACGACTCTCAGAAATTGAAGCCAACCGATCCCCAAGCAATGAGGGCGGACACGGTATTTTTATCGCGAAATCGCTCTCGGATACCTACGAAATGCAAACCAACGCAGCAGGCGGCACGGACGTTCGCGTCGTTTTTCAGCTTCTAAAACCTGCGGCTATCAAACCGTAGCCTCTTACTCGGCAACCTCAATCGCAATAAGCGTTAGATCGTCCTCTTTAGGACAAGCCCCGGTAAACGCATCAACCGCCTCAGATATGCTCGCGATCAGATGCGCAGCCGACTGCTCCACGCAGGCACACGCCAATTTTTGGAGTCGTTCCGCAGTAAACTCTTCACCGTGCGCATTCTTCGCTTCATAAACACCGTCGGTATAGAGCAACAGCCGGCTTGACCGGTCAAACGGATACCGCATCGTCTCATAAGCCGATTCCTGCCAAATTCCCAAGCCGTTTCCTGTGTATTTATCGCCAATAGCGGCATACATCTGTCCATCGGAATTGTATAATAGCGGGTATGAGTGCCCAGCATTCGCGCAGACAAGTTCGCCTTTAGCGACATCAATGATCCCACAGAACGCCGTCGCGAACATAAACAACCGTGAACTAATCAAATCATTGAAACGGGTATTCAGTATTTCAAGAAGGTATCCGGGATTGTCTTCGATCTGTTGTTGAAATTCTGCTAAAATTGTTTTAATGAAAACCGTTACAAATGCAGCTGAAACACCGTGCCCCATAACATCAGAAATAAAAACGCCGAGTCGGTTCGGTGCGATTTCCCAAATATCATAGAAATCGCCCCCAACTGCCATTTCTGGACAACAACTCGAAGCGATCCGAAAACCTGATAACTCCTGTACGCCATTCTGTGGAATCAGTATCTCCTGAATACTCCGCGCCATTTGGAGTTCTTCTTCCAATCGCGTATTATGTTTTGAGAGCGTATCCTGATACTCCTTAATCCGCAACAACGATCGGACACGTGCGAGGACTTCCACACTATCAAAAGGCTTTTCAATAAAGTCGTCGGCACCGACTTCAATTGACTTAATCCGATTTTCACGCGTATCGCGTAGCGCGGTTATCATCACGATCGGAATAAATTCAGTCGCTTCATCTGCCCGAACGCGTTCAACGACCTCAAAACCGTCCATCCTCGGCATATTGATATCGAGCAAAATGAGATCCGGCATCTCCTTCTCGACGACATCAAGCGCCTCAAGCCCATCTGCGGCTGTATAGACCGTATATCCGCGCGCCTTGAGCTGAATCTGGAGGACTCTGACATTCCGCGGCTCATCATCGACGACGAGGATTTTCGAGGCTTCTTGGCGTTCAGAAATTGCTTCATCGTTCATGTCTCTGTCCTTCCCAAATGCGTTTCTACACGTTCAATCAGTACCTTAATATCTATCGGTTTACTGAGATAATCATCGCATCCGGCTTTGAGGATACGTTCTCTGTCGCCAGACATCGCTGCAGCCGTTAGAGCGATAATTGGTATATCCACCCACGCCAAATTCGCTTTGATCCGTCTCGTCAGATCCTCGCCGCTTTGTCCCGGTAAAGCGATATCCATGAGAATCAGATGCGGTGTCGCGTCCTCCAAACTTGCAATTGCCTCCATAGCATCAGTCGCTTCCACCACCGTGTAACCCCTTGATTGCAGAACAATCCGCACAACCTTTCGGTTGAGTTCTTGATCTTCAATGACCAAGATCCGTTTCGGTGCCTCTGTCTGTCCATCGTCTGGAGGTGAGTTTTCAGTTTTCACGGGTTGTCCCTTACTTTAAACCGGCATTCGTGTTAAACCACTGTGTCTTCACTGGCTATACGACTTCATCAGAATCAACATCAGTGCTATGTTTCAACTGGTGTAGAGGCATCCGCAAAGCAAAGTTGCTCCCTTCACCCTCCTGGCTTTTGACGCTGATTTCACCGCCGTGCAGCATGATAAGCCTGCGCGTCAATGCTAAGCCGAGCCCAGTCCCACCATACCGCCGAGATTTCGAGGTGTCAATCTGTGTAAACGGCGCAAAAAGTTTCGCCTGATCCGCTTCAGCAATACCTATACCGGTATCAGTAACTTCGGCACGCAGCTCCGTCGCGGTGACTTCAAATTGCGTCGCGACTTTACCGCCTTCCGGCGTAAATTTTACCGCATTAGACAATAAATTGTAAAAGATCTGTTTAAATTTAACGCGATCCGCCTCAATCATATAATCACGATTGTAGGTCAACGTAAGTTCCAAGTCCTTTTTCACAGCGAGAGCCGTAATAATAGCGTTCACCTCTTCCACCGCCTCTACAACAGAAAATTCCTCCAATTGCAGCACCATCTTCCCGGCTTCAATTTTTGAAAGATCAAGGATATCATTAATCATCTCCAACAGATGTTGACCACTGATATGAATGTCATTGATGCATTCTTTCTGTTCGGCGTTAACGCTACCGACGAGTTCATCTCGCAGTATCTCAGCGAACCCGATAATCGCGTTTAAGGGTGTCCGTAGTTCATGGCTCATGTTTGCGAGGAAATCGCTTTTAGCGCGACTCGCCTGCTCAGCCGTCTCCATCGCTCGCTGCATCACCTTTTGGGTTTTTATTCGCTCCGTAACGTCGAGTGCCATGCTAATGCCGAGCTGCCTTCTATCTGGGAGTGCCCCGAGCAACGACGAGCTAAACTCCCAAATCCGTCTTTTTCCGGACTTGGTAAAAATCTCGTATTCACCTTCTACCACGCGTCCGGTGGAACTATACAAGTGTTGGAGATGTGCTTCGATGCCATCAGGTTCGCGACTGTTCGTCTGTGCCAACCAGTTTGGAATAGTAGGTACATCTTCGAGCGTGTACCCTGTTAGTTCCGTCCATGCGCGACTAATTTGCAAGACCTCACCGTCTTCGGCATGAATCATAATCGGTAGCGGTGCGTTCAGGACAGCGCGACGAAAACGTTCCTCACTGTGTTGTAACTCAATCTCTGCCTGTTTGCGGTCGGTGATATTTGTTGATGCCATGACGAACCCGATTAATTCGCCGTCCCGTTGAATCGGACCGAGGCAGGATGCGTACCAATACCCACTTATCAGCCCTTGAACTTCATAGGTAGCCACCTCACCCGTTGCGATGACCTTTGCACAAGCTTCTTTAAGCCGTCCGTGATGCTCTTCTGGGAGGAAATCAAAAACGCTTTGCCCAACGATATCTTGAGGTTTCAAGTCGAGGGCTGGCGGAAGTCTATTGATAAACTCAAGCCGATAATCGAGATCAATGGTTGAGATAATATCCGGCACACTCTCAACAAGCGAACGCCAATTCGCCTCAGAATCTCGCAGAGCTTGCTGGGCGCGATAGTACTCAGTTATATCCCGAGAAATACCACAAGTCCCAATAATACGGCCTTCTCTATCCCGAATCGGTACTTTCGTTGTTGACACCCACGTATCTTGTTCATCAGGCCACGTTTCTTTTTCCTGTTTCCCTTCAATCGGTTTCCCGGTTTTAATAACGTCCTGTTCATCTTGATATGCCTGTTGCGCATGCTCGCGCGTAAAGAAATCAAAATCTGTCTTATTCACTGCATCTATGGGATTTTCCAAGCCGAACTGCTCAGCCAACGAACGGTTAATTCGGATAAACCGACTCTCTCGATTTTTAAAATAAATATGGTCAGGGGTATGGTCCATTAAAGTATGTAACAGATCGCCTTCTTGTGCATGTTGTACCACGAGTTGCTGGAAACGAATTTCCCCCTCTTTCACTCTCGCTTCGAGCCGCTTTTGTTGGCTAATATCGGTTACAACAACACAACAGGGTCCCTCTTCGGGCATCTGCGTTACACGCCATCTGGACCATTTGTAGGATTCATCCTTGCAGCGGAGGCGGCTTTCAAAGGTAGCATGGGCATCTTCGCCGGATTCAACCTGTTCGATCCTAACAATCATCTTTTGCCTATCTTCGGGATGTACAAATGCCGACCAAGGTTGATTTCGGAGTTCCAATTCCGTGAATCCGAGAGCGTCTTCCCATGCAGCGTTGAGCGGCGTGAAGCTGCCGTCACAACTGATACATGCGAACATATCCGCGGAGATATCCAAGAGATCGTAAAAATCAATGGCGTCCTCTGCCTGTTCCTTGCAAGTTATGTCATTAGGCTTCATGAGTGCCTCCGGTAGATACAAGGTAGGAGCACTATGTGAATTGCGTTAAATCTATCGCGTTACCAAAACTGCCCGGTTCGCGAGTTTGACAACGGTTTGTGTCGTGCTTTGGAAAACGAGTTCGTACAATCTACCGTGGTGGCTCGCGCTCAACGCAATGAGATCGCAATCACTTTCCTCAGCGTTTTCTAAGACATTCGCAACCGTAAAACCACGAGCGGTCAGAAATTCAGATTGAACATCATAGTATTTTAAGTACGCTTCCATCTGCTGCTTAATGTGTGTCGCTTCCGGTTGTGTACTTGAAAGTGCGAGTCCAACGATACCAGCCTTTGTCAACTCGCCGATTTCGGCAACAAGTCCTAAAGCGTGATCAGAATAGATATCGCCGTGATGAACAGCAAGGATCTTCCGCAAAAGTGTACACTGTTCATGTACCACGATGATCGGTCTTGTGATATGTTGTAAAACATCGTCTATTTGGTCTTGAATAAGTTTTAATCGACGTTTTCGGACATCTTCTGGCAGTCCGACAACGACAAGGTCCGCGGAGCGAGCGACTTCGCAAATCATCTGCCTCGGGTTCCCAGCGACAGACTCAACATGGTAATCAAGAAAATCGTAGAGGGCGCATTCCGCTTCTGTTCGACGGATAACAGTCTCTGCGACATCAGCATTTCCACCATGGCTGCTGTCTTGAAAGAAAACACACGATAGATGCGTCCCTAAAAGCACTGCTAACTGACCGGCGTATTCAAAGGCGTTCTTTTCATAATCCGTATCGCCGATAGCGACGAGGATGTTTTTTATCATGAGACATTTCCCTTATTGGTGCAATACAGTCGAGTCTTACTTACAGGTGGTCGTTTAAACTTAAAACAAACTGGGTCTCGAATGTACGACAACTCATCTTACTTACGGATGGTGCAGCAAAGCGGCAACGGCATCCTCCTCACTCTCATAACTCTTGAAGACGGTGATTAATCGTGCCATAACAATGAGATTTTTCACATGTTTGTTCACGTTAATCACCGCAATCTCACCGCCGTGCGGGTGAATATCGGAATACACTTTCATGAGCGCACCAAGACCAGAACTATCCATCGCGGTTACCCCTTTGAAGTCAAATACCAGCTTCGCTGGTGAGGCGCGCACCGCAAGTGTCTCTGACACAGTTTCGGAGACTTCTTCGATGCCCGGGGCGATAATTCTACCGCTCAGTTTAAATATAACGACCCCTTCTCTCTCAGACACGGTGATTGCCATAATTTACTCCTAATGCCATAGTCGATTTCGATCGTAGGCGCGTTCCCCTATCTCACTTATTTAACTTTCACTTGACAAGCCTGCAATCGCAGAATCTTCCCCATCAAAATGTTCAAAAATACTGACAAGCCTGCTACGGACAATCAGGTTTTTGATATTTTTTCCGACATGAATAACGCCTATACGCCCTTTTTTACGGGTCGCAGCGACATGCGCACCCATCAGGGTCCCAAGGCCTGAACTGTCCATCATCGTAACACGCTCGAAATTGATGAGGATACGAGGTGCCTCAGACGCATCTATTTGCGACGTGATAGCGTCTCGTAATTCTGATACTGAAGACCCCATTATTTTGCCACTCGGTTCCAAAATCGCAACGCCATCTCTTTGACGGATCGTAGTTGCCATGATTTTCTCCTTCTTTACATTTGTTAGGAAACAGATACGACGAACTCACTAATCTTATTTTACACTATTTTCAAATTATTTGTCAACCTACAAATCATATTCAGATTTCGCTTGTTTTAATTTTCAAAGATCGCTATAATTTGCGTCAAGTTGTCTCAGGACTTATGTCCTCTTTAGCAGGTGGGGTTAAAAACCTCGCCCACTATAGATAATATGTATAAGACTTACGCAATTGTGACTGTAGTTTCCTGTTCTATTATACCGAAAGGGATTCAATGTATGACGTACCGCCCCCTGCGAATTAAAGACCTACCTGAAAGTGAACGCCCGCGGGAGAGACTTCACAAATACGGACCAGAGATTCTGAAAGACTCAGAGTTATTGGCTATTATTCTTAAAAGCGGATTCAAAGGAACAACTGCCGTTCAACTCGGTGAACAGATTCTTATGGCACTTGACGGTGATCTCAAACGGATGGCTGATTATAAATCCAAGCAATTTGAGAAGATCAAAGGTGTCGGTGAAGCGAAAGCCGCACAGATCGTCGCTGCTCTTGAACTCGGAAAACGATTGGCACGCTTTCATGCCGACCGAGATAAAATCACCTCACCCTCCGATGTCGCTGACCTCATGATGTCTAAAATGCGATACCTACAAAAAGAAATCGTTTGCGTCTTATGCCTCGATACGAAAGGCGGCGTAACCACAAAAGGGATCGCAGGTGACCCGGGTGACGATTTGACTTGGGGAAAAAAGTTATCGGAAGCGACAGTTTTTGAAGGGACACTCAACGCCAGTGTCTTTCACCCGCGGGAAATCTTTCGGTTCGCAATCGAGGAATCGGCGAACTCAATCGTACTCGTCCATAACCACCCATCCGGTGATCCGCAGCCGAGCCAAGAAGACATCCGAGCAACGAAGCAATTGATTGAGGCGGGAAACCAAATCGGGATTAAAGTGTTAGATCACATTATCATCGGGGACGGGATTTTCGTCAGTCTGAAAGAGGAAGGCTTTATTTAACAGGACTTACGCAATTTTGACTGTAAACCGTTCTGTTAGATGAAAGTTTTCGGAAAACATAGCGTTCTGATAGCACAAACTAACAGTTTGTGGTACAAAAGAGCGGTATGCGTAAGTCCTATTTAAAAAACACGGTTCATCTCGTCTGACGCTGCCGAACGACCTCGTATAACAGGATACCCCCTGCAACTGAAACATTCAACGAGGCAATTTTACCCAACATCGGCAGATGAACAAGGTAGTCGCATTTCTGTTTGACAAGTCGTCGGATACCTGCCCCTTCACTCCCCAAAACCAGACATAATGGAACACTAAAATCCGCGTCCGTATACAGACACGAGGCATCCCCTGCAGCACCTGCAACCCAGATACCAGCATCTTTAAGTGTGTCCAAAGTCCGGGCAAGGTTTGTTACCCGGACAATAGGGATATGCACCGAGGCACCTGCCGACGCTTTGTGAACCGCAGTCGTGATGCCAACAGCACGGTCCTTCGGAATAATAACAGCATCAGCATTCGCAGCTTCAGCAGTTCTAAGAATCGCCCCAAAATTCCTTGGGTCCTGGATGCCGTCCAACATCACCAACAACGCGTTGTCTTCATTCCGTCGGATATTCGAGAGTATGGACGACAGGTCACTATAATGCGCGGATCTAACTACCGCAATAACACCTTGGTGTGGCAGCGAAGGTTCAAGTCTATCCAACTCACGTCGCGCACAGTATTTTATCGGAACCCCAACTCGTTCCGCCATCGCAATAATTTGACGGATACGCGCATGCCTATTCCGCTCGGCGATATAGATCCTTTCCACACCCTGAGAACCACTTTGTAGATACTCTATAACTGGATTTCTACCAACGATGTACTTGGACATTATTAAATAAGAAAGGATGGATTAGAACATCCACCCTCTAAGGTTAATCACCGCGAACAAACTTAATATCAGGTCCACGCGGGGCGATTTTGATGTCTGGATCTGCCTCTTGGCACTGAATGCAGGTAATAGCACCAACATTCGCGTTCTCCATGCGTGGGGCCAGTTTCCCCAATTTAAACACGAACCCTAAAACCTCGTCCGCTGAGATTTTTTCATCACAGCCATCGCAAGGGGTCGCCTCGCCCGACTTGACCTTCGCTAAAAGTTCTGAAGCCTTCATAATTTCCTTTCGTTTTAGAGCAACTTAATTCTCTATAGGAAGTAACGTTCCTTCTGTTTATCCGATTCGTACTCTCTGTAAGCCTCTTGTGCCGTGTCTACTTCGGAAACCTCCGCGACCGGCACATCCCACCAAGATTCATAACCTGGCACTTGCTCGTAGTAATCTACATCAATTTTTACAACCGTTGTTTGTGGTGCTTCGCGAGCTTCATGCAGTGCAGCTTTCAGACTTTGCAAAGTCGTCGCTTCAATGACTTTAGCACCGAGGCTGGCGGCATTCGCTGCGAGGTCCACAGGCAAAAACTCGCCAGAGAGTTCGCCACTCTCCTCATCCCGGTAGCGAAAACGCGTGGCAAACCCCTGAACACCCGTCGCACGCGATAAACCACCAATGCTACTATGCCCGTCATTATTGACCAGCACAATAATCAGTTTATAGCCTTCCTGAATCGACGTAATAATCTCCTGCGCTAACATCAGATACGATCCGTCACCGACCATAACATAGACATCACGATTCGGATCTGCCATCTTGATGCCTAACCCACCTGCGATTTCATATCCCATACACGAATAACCGTATTCCAAGTGGTACTGTTTCGGGTTACGGCTCCGCCACAACTTATGTAGGTCGCCCGGCATGCTACCCGCAGCACAAACCATAACATCTTCAGGACGTGAGAATTCATTGACCACACCAATAACTTCGCTTTGGCTCGGTAGCGGCGTATGTCCAAGGTGGTAAAGTCGATCAACTTCGGATTCCCATTCCGCACGATATTTCTCAATCTGTGCAGCATAAGTCGCGTCAACCTGATAGTCCGCAACAGCGGTAGCGAGTTCCGCAAGTGTGACACGGGCATCGGCGACAAGCGGCAAGGCAGCGTGTTTATAAGCATCAAACTCGGTAACATTGATACCGATAAAACGGACATCCGGGTTCTGGAAAGCGGTTTTGGAGGCAGTCGTAAAATCACTCAAGCGCGTACCGATAGCGATAACTAAGTCCGCCTCTCGCGCTGAGATATTCGCGCCCGGCGTACCCGTTACACCTATCGCACCGAGATTCTGTGGGTGATTATATGACAGTGAACCTTTACCAGCGAAGGTCTCACCGACTGGGATACCGGTACGCTCGACAAACTCAGCAAGTTCTGCTGTCGCTTCACTATAGATAACACCACCACCAGCGATAATTAACGGGCGCTTACTCTCACGAATCCACGCCACCGCTCGATTTAACAGCCCCTCGTCTGCCCGAGGACGCGGGATCGTATAGATACGCTTCTCAAAGAGTTGCGACGGATAATCGTACGCCTCTGCCTGTACATCTTGTGGAAGTGCCAACGTCACGGTGCCTGTCTCCGATTGAGAAGTCAGCACCCGCATCGCCTCCGGTAACGCTGTAATGATCTGTTCCGGACGATTAATCCGGTCCCAATAGCGTGAAATCGGTTTGAAGCAATCGTTCACCGAATAGTCCTGCGAACTCGGAGATTCCAATTGCTGTAACACCGGAGCGACTAAACGGGTCGAGAAAATATCTCCCGGTAGCAGGAGCAGAGGCAACCGATTAATCGTCGCGCCTGCGGCACCTGTAATCATATTCGTCGCCCCCGGTCCGATAGAAGTCGTGCAAGCGAAGGCCCGTAAACGGTTGTTCATCTTCGCGAATGCAGCAGCGGTATGCACCATTGACTGTTCATTCCGGGTCTGATAGAAGCGAAAAGAATCGGCGTACTGATGCAGTGCTTGTCCAATCCCAGCGACATTTCCATGACCGAAGATGCCGAACATCCCGGCGAAAAATTGTCTCTCGTTTCCGTCCCTTTCAACATATTGTTGTTGAAGAAATTCGACGATGGCTTGTCCCATCGTAAGTTTTCGTGTTTCCATGTTTTTTAATTTTCCTTGCGTTTCGTTGAGAAAGGTTTTTCGAGAACGCTCCTTTCCATTTATCCAGCCCCGCGCGATGCTTGGGCTTACAATATTTAGCCGAAGAGTAAAAAGAAACCTTCAATCTCCCTTGCGTTTCGTTGAGGAAGGTTTTTCGAGAACGCTCCTTTCCGTTCATTATGTTTACCAACCGCCGCGTTCCGCGACAAATTCATCAACTTCAGGCATCGTTGGCATAAAATTAGCGCAACCGTGCCGTGTTACAACAATCGCCCCTGTTGCATTCCCAAGACGTGCAGACTTTTCCCAATCCCAACCGCTGAGGTTCCCGTAAATAAAACCACTCGCAAAGGCATCACCGGCACCGAGCGTGTTGTACACTTCAACAGGAAAAGGCGCCGCATGAATGACATCATCGCTCACCAGATGGACATCTGCTCCCTCAATACCGCGTTTCACTATCAACGCCTCTGGTCCAGGAGCAGCACCTAAAAGCGTTTCAATCGCATTCGCCATATCTCCTTCAATCGTAGGATTCGAGATTTGGGAGTGTTCAATCGTGAGTTGCGATAAATCTGTAAGTGTCGCCGCTTTGATCTCCTCTTCTGTCCCGATAGCGATGTCAATATAGCGCAGGGCGGATCGGACAACAACGCCGAAGGCACGCGGATCATGCCACTGATCGGCTCGGAAATCGAGGTCTAAAAAAACCCGACAACCGACGGATCGCGCTTTCTCAGCAGCATAGAGCGTCGCGCTACGGCTCGGTTCTTTACTCAAACCTGTACCCGATATCAGCACCGCTCGACTTTCAGCAATAGGCGCAGCGAGAACATCGTCAATCGTAAGTTCAATATCCGCGCAATTGTCCCGGTAATAGATAAGCGGAAACCGATCCGGCGGTTCGACACCGAGGACGACAGCACTCGTTCGATGTTCCGGTTTGCACGGGATAAACCGAGTTTCAACGCCTTCGTCCTTCAAAAACTTGAGCAGAAACTCGCCAACCGGATCCTCACCAACAGCCGTCAATAACGCAGCCCGAAGTCCCAATCGCTGAACACCGACGCTGATATTCGTAGGACAGCCCCCGACAAAGGCACCGAAACTCTCGATGTCTGGAAACGCAGCACCGATGTCGTTCGCATATAAATCTATAGAACTCCGTCCGATGGTAAGAATATCGTACATATTTACTGTGAAGTTACGGCGTTTTTAAACTTCTGATGCTCCTCAGCGAATTTACGAGTTAAAAGAAACGCGTCATTCCCGCAGGCAATGAGTTGAACGCCCGAACGCAACCACTGTTCACCACTCTCAAAATCGTTGACATAACAGCCCAAGGCGATATTGTGCGCCTGCGCAAGTCTGATAATTTCTTTTATTGCGTCCAAAAGGCGCGGATGGTCAAACTCACCGGAGATCCCCATAGACGTAGATAAATCATAGGGACCGATAAACACAACATCCAGTCCACCACTGCTGAGGATTTCGTTTAAATTCTCGACGGCTTTGACGGTCTCAATCTGCCCGATAGTGAGGATTTCTTGATTTGCGTCGCGCACATATTTTTGGGTATCCAATTTTGTGAAATCGCCATAATCCGTATGTCCGATACCAAATGCCACGCCGCGATCTCCTTCGGGCGCGTATTTCGTCCACATTCTAATTTTTTCGACATCCTCGCAGGATTCAACACGTGGAATCATCACACCCGTAGCACCAGCATCAAGCACACGAGACACAAAATAGCGTTCAAGTGCTGGAACCCGTACAATACACGGAAGATTCGCACCGCGAGCGTTCCGAACGATACGTCCAACGGTCTCTAAAGAAAAAGAACTATGTTCCAAGTCCGCGATCATAAAGTCGGCACCAGCACTCGCAAGGAGCGTCGCAATCGCCGCCCCACCAAACTCAAGTACAAAGGTCCCAACAAGTACTTCTCCACGTTGCAAAGATATTTTCACGTTTACAACCCTTTAGTTAGCAACCGGGATTTCCGACATCAATTTTTGTGCTTCGCTAACCATCTTCGTCGGTCCAGACATCTTTTCACCGATCGCTAAGATTAATAGGTAAAAATCGTAAGCAATTTGTAATTCATTATTAAGGTGGGCACTTTCAGCAGCGTTGAAATAACAGACAGTCGCCATTTTGTGACACTCTTCAACCTGGGATAACATATTCGCGTAGCCGTGATTGAAGGCAGAAAGGATATAACATTTTCCTGCTTCTTCCCACGAGCGTTGGAGCTCAAATTGGCGCGCGAGCCGTGTATAGTAGTCGGCGCCCTTTTTGGCATTACGTTTCGCAAGACGTTGTTTCTCAGCAACTGTGTAGGCGAAGCGCGCGCGCGTGTAGCAGTTGGCAACAAGTTCCAAATTGTCTTTCTTAAGAAAACTGCCAGCCTGTTTCTGATAGAACCTGCCTAACTTATTATACAACGAAAGCCACTGTCGGGTCCGTCCCTGTTGTTCATAAATTTGGATTTGTTGGAAGATGCGAAGTGCTTCCTCTTCATGCGGATACTGTACATCACTATGGACTTGATCAAGCAGATATTCGGGTGAGGCTTCCTCAATGAGATGTCTGTAACTACCCGCTGCTTTGACCTGGGGTTGTATCGGCGTTATATCCGTCGTTTCTTCTGGTACCAATTTTTGATGCTCAAGCCAGGTACGAAGGTCCATATTCTCACTGTCCGGCAATTTTTGAATGAGTGAAACGACTTCTTCCACAGTCGGATTTTCTGAGAGTGGGATATTCATCGTATTGAGTTTTTGAAATAGGCTATCGACAACCTTGGTTAAACCTTGATCATCAATACAGAGACGACTCGCTTTGTGAATCTCAGCAAGTGCGCCTGTATAATTTCGGGTTTCCGTGTAGCGGGCAGCGAGCGTATAATATTTTTCGACTTGGGTTAACAGTTTTTCGCGCTTAGTCCCCTCCTCTTTCTGGCGCCGCTGGAAAAAGAGGTTTTGATTGATCCGTTCCGCATCCGAGAGCGACAGACGGAACGTCTTACGGTAGCGTTCAAGTGCCTCCGCTAACTTCGGCCCGCTGGAATTAGCACTCACACCAATTAACTCAGAAGCCTGTTTGATGTATTCATCTTGTCGAATACGATCCAGTTCATTGTACATCTCTGTCGCGCTCTGGTGCCGTTCCGAGAGTTGACGATGGAGTGCTTTTTGTAAGAAATTCCGGATCACTGCCGGGCATCTCTCAATCTCTTCTATCTCGCCAGCAGCTTTCTTTTTATCTATCTCCTTGTTTTCGCCTGAGAACGGGAACCGTCCGGTTACCGCTTGATACAGAATGAGTGCTGTAGAATAGAGGTCCGCCCGAAAATCATAAGCACCATAAGTCTGTTCGGGTGCCATGTAGCGCCGTGTGCCTGCCATTGTTTCCGCGAATTCCGTCGTCTCACCAAAGATACGCGCAATACTAAAGTCTGCGACCTTCGCCTGTTTGTCAGTCGTGAGTAAGATGTTTTGGGGTTTGATGTCTCGATGCATAATCTTGTGAGCATGTGCCGCCTTTAGCCCACGGCAGATATCCAAACCAATATTAAGGGTATCTGTTAGCGTCAGCGCGCCTTCCTGCATAAGTTCGTGAAGGCTCTTCCCTTCAACGAACTCCATTACGATCCAGGCAACGTAGTCATCTTCTCCCGGCTCAACAGTATGAATAGAGACTATATTCGGATGCCCCCAAATTTTTGACATCGCCTGAAATTCTGTTAGCAAAAATTTCATGCGGCTTGCAGGATACGCAGTTTTTGTTAAGGCTTTAAGCGCAACTTCACGGTTCGTCATCTCTTCGCGCGCGCGGAAAACCGCGGAGAAACCTCCCGAATTAAGATATTCCAGCAACCTATATTTACCTAATATCAATTGATCAATCTGCATAGTGGCATCGTCATAGGTACCCACTACCTGAAGGTAGGGGAAACCTGTGCTTCATAGGGGAAACACCCAAGCAAAAACACTGCGGTTTTATCTTCGGTCTACCGACTTTACGCGTTGTTTTACCCGCTTTTCGGTCTTTCATATTCTCAAAAAAAGCGTCTCGTGACTTGGCATAACGCAAAACAACGTCTTGCACAACTTGACTCGGCAAGTCTTTCCAATGGGGTCTGGTTCGTTTTTTCAGTTTCGCAACATGGGCATTTATGCGAGATATAGATATGTTTTTATCGAATATACGATAATATCTACGGTCAAGTCGCATGATATGGACGTGTATCTCATGCATATCATCAATCATATTGCCAATTTTGAGGGTGTTAGATTGATTTTGAAGTTTGAACTTGTAGGGTTTTCTCATGGTATATCTCGTATCTCGCTTGCACCTCAATCAAGGCTGAAGCATGCGAATTTGACGGCGGAGTGTTAAAGAACACAAACCATCATAATCAGGTTAGCAGAATTTAGACAAATTGTCAACAGAAAAACAGATTTTCAGCGGATTTAAGCCGATTTAGCCCCTGAACGGGCACTTCGGACCGCCTCAACCAATTTCTCAGCTCTCTCAGTGAGAAGCGCGAACTCCTTCGCTTGAATCAATTGATTATTAACAAGCGCACTCCCAACCCCCAAAGCAGACGCTCCTGCAGTGATAAACTCAGCAGCGTTGTCGACGTTAATACCACCTGTCGGAATCAGAGGCACTTGCGGGAGCGGTGCTTTCACGTCCTTTATATATGCTGGCCCGACACCACTTGACGGAAACACTTTCACATAATCCGCGCCCATCTCCCACGCCGCTAAAATCTCTGTCGGCGTAAAGGCACCAGGAATAACTGCTTTCCCATACCGGTTACAGATTTCAATGACATCCGACTTCGTAACAGGGCTGACGATGAACTCCGCCCCTGCCAGCATTACAGCGCGGGCTGTTTCCGCGTCCAACACCGAACCGGCACCGACAAGAACTGCCCCCCCATACGCCGATGAAACATCGCTAATCACTTGTAACGCATTCGGAGTTGTCATCGTGACTTCAATCACGTTAACGCCGCCGGCATGGATTGCCGCAGCAGTTTCAATTAACTCGTTCGCACTGTTCGCACGAATGATAGCGACAATACCACACGCTTCAATTCGCTGCATCTGTTCTAACTTTGTCATGAACACCCTCAAAATTAGCACCCCTAAACCCTTCAATCAGGTGCTTAAGGCTAAAGATACTCGGTCAAGAAATTATATAACGGTAAAAGTAACGATATTTTTTGTTGCGATTTTACTGCCAATGTGTTATAATTATAAAAGGCAATGGGGTTAAAAAGACAGAATAAGACGCTCATTAAAAAAACCGTGCTAATTCAGTATGATTACTGCAATTAATTTTGGTTCGCCAGCAACCGAAAATATTATTTTTTAAAAAAGAATGGAAGTTGTTACACTACTCCCTTATTTGATTGTCTTGATAGTTTTACTTATCCTCTCATGCTTTTTCTCCGGCTCCGAAACCGCTTTATGCGCACTCACCCCAGTCCAACTTGAACGGATCCGCGTTGAGAAAGGTAGCACCTCTGCTATTATCAATTTCGTGGATAATCCACGCAGGTTGTTTATCACTGTCCTTCTCGGTAACAACCTTGTCAACGTGGCATTCGCTATTCTTATGCTCTCGTTCATCGGACGAGTGCTTCCCGAACAATACCCTGAACCTCTCCGCTTCCTCATTGCCTTAGTGCTCAATGTATTCCTCATGCTCATTTTCGGTGAGATGACACCGAAAACCCACGCCATTAAAAACGCCGAACTCTTCGCGAAAACGACAGCCCCACTGCTCTGGGTATTTTCTATCGTTATTTCGCCTTTACGCGCATTGCTCCGTAGAGTCATTGACCTCCTCGTTCCGATATTTGGCGGACACCAACCCGCCACGGAACACCTTACAGCATCAGACCTGATAGATATCCTCAACACTTACCAGGAAGAAGCACTTCCATCTGACGAACGCGAAATCGTGAGTAATATCCTTCAATTGCGCGATATTGAAGCCAGAGAGATTATGGTCCCTCGAACTGAAGTCGTCGCCGTCTCTACATCAAACACCATTGAAGACACACTCAAACAAGCAAAAATGTCAGGATTCTCACGGATTCCGGTTTATCTTGAGCAGATCGATAATATATGCGGTATCTTCTACGTCAAAGATTTCGCACACTGGCGACACACGGAAATCAGTACGCTTACGATTGAAGATTTTCTCGAAAAACGAAATCAGATATTAGAAACATCAACCGAAGCACCCCTGATTCGAGAACCTATTTTAGTCCTGGAAACCCGAAAAATTGGCACCTTGTTATTACAACTCAAAGATGAAAAAACCAAAACAGCAATTCTCCTTGACGAATACGGGGGCGTTTCCGGGATTGTCACCACCGAAGATATTATCGAACAGGTCGTCGGAGACATCGTTGATGAACACGATAGAGACGAATCTCCACTCGAATACACTCAGCACTCTGAAAAACCACTGGTACTTGAAGTTGCCGGACGGATGAGCATCCGAGAACTCAACCAACAATTTGATTTAAAACTTAGCGAGGACGACGTGGATACCATCGGCGGCTACGCGCTTGGACTTTTCGGACGAATCCCGTCTGTCAGTGAATCTTATACAGATGAAAACGGTATCGAATTTGAAATTACCGAAACAGAAGGTAATGTTATTACAAGTCTGTTTATTAAAGTGCCCGATACTCCAGAAACCGAAACGGACGTGTAAAATCAGACACCAGCTACGAAACAATTGAAAACCATTTTACTAACCCTCTTTTTAATCGGCACAAATAGCACCGAGCAAATCATCATGTTAAGTTCACTCGTGCTCGCGGTACTCATCTGTCTCGTGCTTTCTGCCTTTTACTCCGGTTCAGAGACAGCACTTGTATCTGTGAATAAAATTCGGATCAACCAGCTTGTTGAATCTAACGATGCCAAAGCGAAAATAGTCCACCGATTGGTTGATTCTCCAGATAGAATGCTCGCGCTGACGTTAGTCGGGACAAACTTAGCGAATATTCTCATTGCACAATTCGGTGACCGGTTTACTGAGCGGGTTCTCTCCACGACCCTTCCCAACGCAAAAAATCTACAAGAACCGATTGCTATCCTCTGGGTAACCACACTACTTCTTATCTTCGGTGAGATTCTTCCAAAAACAATCTTTCGTGTTAAGGCAGATACCCTTGCTTTACGCTACGCACACCCGCTACGAATCTCTGAATACATATTAGCGCCTCTGATTTTCCTCGTACAAGCCTTGACAAAACTCATTGTTAAGATTATAGACAGAGGCGATGCTCCGAGCCCAGATGCACAACGTGAGGAGTTAAGGCTACTCGCAACAATGGGTGAACGCACCGGAAACCTACACACCGATCAGCGACGGATGATTCATAGCCTACTGAACTTACAGGATCGCACCGTTGCACAAGTGATGGTGCCGCTTGTCGATATTGTCGCAATCGAAAAAAACACCAACCGCGAAAACTTCTTGCAAATCGCCACGGAATCAGGCTTTTCGAGAATTCCTGTCTATGAAGAGCAGATCTATAATATTGTCGGGATCGTCAATCTGTTAGATGTTATCTATGATGACACCGAAACGGCAAACGGTTCAGCACCAGAAGAAAAGACAGATGGCGCAACAATTGAACCGTTTATCCGAACAGACTTGCACTTCGTACCTGAATCGAAGAATATTAACGCACTTCTGAAAGAAATTCAAAATACGCGACACACGATGGTATTCGCTGTTGATGAATACGGCGGCACCGTTGGACTTGTTACGATTGAAGACTTGGTCGAAGAAATTGTCGGTGAATTCGCCGATGAGCGCGACGGACCCGACCTTGTCCATCTCATCGCCCCGCACATCCTCGAATGCGACGCAAGAGCAGAAGTCGACCTGCTCAAAGAACATTATGGACTCCCAATCCCGGAAGGCGATTATGAAACCGTCGCCGGTTATATCCTCGATCGGACAGGAACGATCCCGGAAATTGGTACTGAACTCAATCTAAAAAATACGATCATCAGCGTTACAGACGCTGACGAACGCGCCATCCGTACAGTTCGCATCCGTCGAAGAATCGGACGTTTCACAAGTTAGTCACTTGCACCGGCACTGCCCCTATCCCCATAACACAATCAGAGGATACCGAGTGGCGGCATTACCACGACTTCTTCCGTCACCATGCCAGACGGTTGCCCGCAAATAGAGACAACCGTATCTGCTACATGCTCCGGTTTAAGCATTTGCGCAAAATCAGGGTGCATCGGAACGTCCTCCCAAAACGGCGTATGCACTGAACCCGGTAGCACTGCTGTCACCCGAATATTCTGCTGACGGACTTCGCTGGCTAAAACCTTTGTCAGTGCCAATGCACCTGCTTTCGCTGCACAATACGCAGCCGAGGCTTCAAACGCAATCTTCGCAGCGATCGAAAGCACGTTAATAATCTGTCCACTTCCCTGTGCCAACATCGGCGGAAGCGCGAACTTCGCGCAGAGATAGACCGCCTTTAAATTGGAATTGAGAACCGTATCCCAAGCATCGGGTGCGAAATCAACGACCGGACCGAAATAGCCGACTCCGGCGTTATTGACCAAGATATCGACGCGCTTGTATACATCGAGCGTCCGTTCAATAAGTCGCTGCACAGCGTCGGCATCCGTGACATCTGTCGGAACAGAGAGTGCATCAGCACCGCCTTTCTTCAGATCCGCTGCGACCTGTTCAAGCGTCTCACGTGTCCGTGCAGCAAGTACAACCTTCGCGCCTACCGCTGCGAAAGCAGTAGCGATTGACTTACCGATTCCCCTTGAGGCACCCGTAATCACAACGACTTTTCCGGCAAGTTCGCCTATTTCATTAGGACGGTTGGAAGCAACCATTTTTACCTCACACTTGAAATTGTCAGATGTTGTGAATACAAGCGTATCAAGATATTTGGACGCACCGCAAAAACTCCGCTCGCGTTGAACTATCCTCTCGAAACGCCCCCCGCATAACATTCGTTGTCATTTTTGGTGCCTGCTTTTCGACACCGCGCGCCATCATACATAGATGTTGCCCTTCTATCACGACTGCAACACCTCGCGGCTCAAGCGCAGTTTCGAGTGCTTCGGCAATCTCACGGGTCAAACGTTCCTGAACCTGTAACCGCCGAGCAAACATATCTACAATCCGTGGGATCTTACTCAACCCTATGATTTGGTTCTGAGGGAGATACCCGACGTGACATTTCCCCCAAAACGGGAGGATATGATGTTCACAGAGACTGTAAAACTCAATCTCCTTCACAATCACCATTTCGTCGTAATCTTCATCAAAGATCGCCCCATTTAAGACTTGATCGATATCTTGATGGTAGCCACTTGTTAGAAACTCCATCGCCTTAGCTGCACGGAGAGGCGTTCTCGCCAAGCCTTCACGACTCGGATCCTCACCTAAATTCTCAATAATCTGGGTGAAGAGACCCTCCAACTCTGGGTTCGGAGGTTCCTGTTCCAATTTAGATTTCATCGTTTTAAAGTTTCTCTCCATTTACGCTGTTTTTACCTACTTCCAAGATAAAATAGATTACGCACCGTAGTAATCAAAGTGATTTTTCGGTGTCTCTCTCAAGCGGAGGCGATGTAAAACCACCGGACGCAAATTCGGTGCTAATACATCCCAAAGCACTTTGACGAAGTTCTCCGAGGTCGGATTGAGGGTCTCAAATTCAGGCGCGTCCATATTCAGGTGCTTGTAGTCGAAACGCGCATACACCTGTTTTTCAACGACTTCATCGAGAAAATTTAGACCCGCAACCAACCCCGTTCTCTCATCGACATCACTTTTCACGGTAACCTCAAGGACGTAATTATGACCGTGTCCAGCAGGATTGTTGCACTTCCCAAAGACCTCACGGTTCTCTTCATCACTGAGGGCATGACTGTGCAAACGGTGCGCCGCACTGAACTCGTAAACTTTGGTCAGATAAACCATCAATCCTTCCCCATAATAGTCAGCAAAATTTGATGTGCTTTCGTAGAGCCGTACCCTGTGCAACATCCCATCTGGTAGAGAAGACACAAGCCGCTGCCAAATTTCTATGGTGATGTTTTCACACGTCGGTTGCAAATGCGGATTTTTTGCGAAAACCGGATGTTGACGATTTAGGTGTTTGTGATCGTAATTCGCAATCACTTCCCTTTTCAACAACGCATCCAATGTCACCAGATTGATGACCATACCGTCATCCGCCTTGACATCCCCTTTTATCATCACCTCAAGGACGTAGTTATGACCGTGGCTATTTGGGTTCGCAGCGGCACCGAACAACGCAAAGTTCTCAGCGTCGCTCAATTCAGGAATCCGATTGTAATGCGAGGCCTCAAACGCTATTTGACGGGTTAAGTAGTACATCAGTTTTTTGCGTCGCTATTTTGATACCTGCGTATTTAGAGGTTATCCCGTTGAGGTGTCACAAGTTCATCATCTACAGATTCATACTGGACTGCCATGACCCATTCACCTGTTCCGCGTATCTGGACGTTGCACCTTTTCAACCACTCAATGAGAACGATACGATCACTCGCTTCCCATTCACAGATCATCCGTCCTGATAGCGTATCACACAGAACTCGGATATTACAAACGTCGTCGTTTTCTTCATCCTTGAAACGCTTCAGCAGTCGCGCCACATCTTGGCGCGTCATACAAGCGATAACATGGGCAGAAACAAATTTAGGCATATTTTTAATAGCCGTCAGCGCATTAGCCATCAGCCGTCAGCAAAGAGGACTTCTATTAATTAGCCTTCAGCGGTCAGCCGTCAGCAAAGATGGGTTACTTTAATCAAAAACCTCTTATTGCTGAAAGCCGACAGCCAATAGCCGAAAGCCATTCTTGCCGAAAGCTATTCTTGCTGACAGTCATTCCTTTAGTCGCGGGCGATCGGCGCACCGACAAGGTTACCCCATTCCGTCCAACTGCCATCGTAGTTGCGGACCTTCTCATAGCCGAGTAGATACTTCAGCACAAACCACGTATGCGATGAACGTTCACCAATACGGCAATAGGCGATTGTCTCTTTACTATCATCAACACCTGCACCACCGTAGATTTCCTGCAATTCGTCGTGTGATTTAAAAGTGCCGTCCTCAGCAACCGCAGTCGCCCACGGGATATTCGCAGCACCCGGAATATGTCCACCGCGTTGCGCAGTCTCACTCATTCCCGGCGGTGCGATGACTTCACCAGAGAATTCAGCAGGAGAACGGACATCCACAAGGTTAACAACACCTTCACTGAGTGTCTCGCGAACATTACCTGCTGTGGCACGGACGTTGTCATCAGGAAATTTCGCTTGATAGCCTGTACTGGCATAATCTGGCACCTCAGTAACAAGGTCTCTACCTTCATCAATCCACTTCTGACGACCGCCGTTCATCACCTTCAACAGACTTTCATCGTGTCCGTAATATCGGAACTGCCACAAGGCGTAAGTAGCAAACCAGTTGTTATTATCGCCGTAGAAGATAAGGGTCGTATCGTTCGCGATACCGCTGTCGTTGCAAAGTGCTTCAAACTGCTCTTTTGTGAGAATGTCGCGTCGAATCTGATCGCAGAGTTGCGTTTCCCAATTGACTCCGACAGCACCGGCGATATGTCCTTCACCGTAAGCCGACGTATCAACATCAACTTCGAGAAGTCGAACCCCAGCATCGGCACCGTGTGCGGCTACCCATTCTGTACTTACCAAAACATCAGGATTAGCGTAATCAGCCATTTCTATTTTAATCTCCCTTGTTCTTGTTCAGGCTTGCAAAATTATACAGCCCGCAAGCCATGTCCTATTGATACATAAAATAGTACTTTACCTATATTATACATGTCTAAAGCCGATTTGTCAAATGGAGATGCGGTTTTACAAGTATCTTGACTATTTTCACGGAATTTGTCAAGTTTTTTCTCGTTAGAGAGAGTGCGTCAGTCTACATCCGGCGTGTTGCTGAATTGGAAAAAGGAAAGCCGCGTCAATTGTTTGACGCGGCTTATGGATAACTCTGTGCTACTCTTTATCAAGTCATCTGGTCTCCACCCGTTAGGACTAACAGATCTGATGTCACAGTGCTTGAGTCCATCCCTACCGTTTTTTTAGCTCCGCCCAAGTTGTCGTTAAGCGATTCCGGGGATGCACAGCAAAACCCTCAATTTCACTCGGTAGTTTGGGGACAGCGTTGGGGTCTATTGCCATGTAAACAGCATCCAAACGGGTATCGCCTTCCCGAGACCAAAATGTAACGGTATGTTTCCCCGGTTTCAGATCAAAGGTCAACGGATTCTTTTCGCGCCATTTTACTTTTGCCCACGTCCACTCCTGATGCTGACCTGTATCCCAGATC
>JAJEEK010000021.1 GCA_022821065.1 Candidatus Poribacteria bacterium | reverse complement strand
CTCCGCTTTAACATGCGAAACTGAAAACGGCGTATGTGCGAAATGCTACGGCACGGATCTAACAGACGGATCACTCGTTGGTTTAGGTCAAACTATCGGTTTGACCGCAGCGCAATCTATTGCTGAACTTAACATGCAGGCAATATCGACAAGACACCATATTCATAGTGATAATACACCCGACATTATAACAGCCATATCTCGATTGATCGAACTGTTTGAGGTCCCTAAACCTAAGAAAGACGACGTTATAAATCCGCACCATGTTTTGAAAACCCGTAACATAACAATCAACGGTGTGCTTATTGAGGGTGTAGAAGCTGTCTGGGCATATCTGGTTGATGAAATACAAAAAATCTATCAAATAGGAACCCTCAATGACAAACACATTGAGGTTATTGTACGACAGATGTTTCGGAAAATCCGAATTACAGAACCCGGAGACACCCAATTTTCTCTTAATGAAGAGATAGATAAGGTTCAATTTCAGAGAGAAAATCAGAAAATTTACCAAACTGTCGGGATACCTGCTAAAGGCGAACTTATTTTACAAGGCATTACCAAGGCCACTTTAAATACGGAGAGTTTCCTTTTAGCTGCTTCTTTGAAGCAGCCCCGGAAGGTTTTGACGGATGCAGCAATCCGCGGAAGGAAAGACTCCCTCTCTGGAATAAGAGAAAATGTGATGGCAGGCAAACTTATTCCGGTAGGCCCAGGTTTTAAAGGGAACCCTTAAGTGAAAACAGATGCACAACACACGATATCCAAAACTCCAGCAAATCGTCCCTTCCGAGGTCTGCTTTTCTTGTGATGTCTGCTGCCGATTTTTAGCGGCAGACAGTCCGCTTGCACCCATTTTCACCGAAACAGAGAAAGCGCGAGTCGTAGCAGCGGGTACGGATCCAGCACTGTTCCGTCCGCAAGCAGATGGTCAAAGCGCACAGATCCAACTAAAACCGCACGACGATTTCTATATCTGTCCCTTCTTTGAACCGGAGACGAGCCGTTGTACCATCTATCCGATCCGTCCGCTTGACTGCCAACTCTATCCATTCGCGATTATGTTTAGCGAAGACGGTAACGAGGTTGTACTTGGTGTGGACACCCTCTGTCCATTCGGTGAGGAACACTTTGAGACGGAAACATTTCAGCAGCATATCCGAGAGGTTATTGATTACGTCGAATCCGAATCGGTTACCGAACAGATCGCCGCGAACTGGAGCCTTATCGGTGATTACCAAGATACTGTGATCATTGTTCATACTTTAACGCAATTGAGAAATGCGACTGCAGCCACTCACGCTTGACGACAAACCGATTTTTGATCGATACGCGTGTCAGACACATACGCGTCTGTCTCACTACGCCTTCGCACCGATCTATGTTTGGCGGGAACACTTCCAGTTTTATTGGACGCTATTTTCGGATTATCTGTGCGTTTTCGCAAAGCAGATGGACGACTATTTCATGCCGATCCTACCGGTACCGATCGAGATGGAAAATCCGAAGTATCTGAAAGTTGTTAGTGAGGCATATCAGTTCATGTTAGATGCCAGTCGGAACCCGCATATCGTTAGGATCGAGAATGTGCCGCAAGAGATGACCGCTTTCTTTGAGAGGAACGGGTTTTGTGTGCGTCTGAAGGAGACAGAATACCTTTACGAAACGGTGGCACTTGCGGGACTGCGAGGCGACCGCTATAAACAGCAACGACATGCCTATAACGCTTGCGTCGCTCAGTATCCGACAGCGACATTGCATCCGTATTGTTTCGACGATCGGGATGAATGTCTAACACTCTATGACAGATGGCGCGATGCGCGATCGCAGAGATATGACGATCTGCTCTACAACGCGATGCTTGACGATTCGCGGTCGGCACATCGAGTCGGGGTTTCGGACGCGGAGGCGCTCGGTCTTGTCGGTAGGGTTATCCGTATCAATGACGGAATCAAGGGGTATACCTTCGGCTATCCACTGCGTGCCGATACCTTCTGTGTTCTGTTTGAGATTACGGATCTCAGTATAAACGGGTTGGCGCAGTTCATCTACCGCGAATTCTGCAAGGAATTGGTGGCTGCCTATAAATGGGTCAACGCTATGGACGACTCTGGGTTGGAGAACCTAAAGCGCGTCAAACGTTCCTATCATCCATGTCAACTGCTCCCGTCTTATAATCTCCTAATAGAAGAACGCAGCCCAAGCATCGCGCCGGGCGATCCGAGAACAAGAACATCAAGCATCTAATTGGCATCAACAAACCGCAAGGAAAATTAAAAATATGGGGTCCGTACTTATTTTTGTCAACGGTTATTACGATATACGCTACCTCGATTTCTACCGTCAAGAGATCGAGAACGCAGTAGAGAACCGTTTTCCGATGATCTGTGCGGATGGTGGGATTCGGATATTCGATGCATTAAATCGGTGTGGAGAGACACCGCTTATTCCTGATGTTCATATCGGGGACATGGATTCAGTCGTTCAAGGCGCAACAAAAGCGAAACAGACTGTTCAGGAATGGATTGGACAGACAGACAAAGACTATACTGACGGGCAGCTCGCTGTCGATTACGCGCTTGAAGAATATGGATGCCGACATATCGTTATTTATGGTGGTCTACCGCGTCCTGAAGCGTATGAGACAGACCACTTCCTCGGTAACCTAAAATTGATGCGTTTCGGACACCACCGCGTTTCTGCCGATAAACCCTACCGTGCCGAAATGCGGGACCCGCAACAGACAATCCACTACGTTTTATCAAACGTCCGCTTAAACCGAAAAAGTGATCGGTTGCAACGTGTCTCACTCATCGCGGATGCCGAGAATGTCATCGTTGAAAAGAGCGAAAACCTACGATGGGATTTAGCATCGCTACAGATTCATCCAGATCTAACGAACGCGCTCCGCAATGAGTTCGTAGACGGTGCAGAATGGGCAACCGTCCGATTGGTTGATGGATCATCACCGGTCTATGTGATTCACAACTGGTAGGCGAGTGCTGCTTTAAGTGTTTCGGTGTCGAGGTTCGCGCCGGTCATCACCATTACCACATTTTTCCCTGCTAATTTATCTGTGAGTTTATGTGCCGCTGCGATGGGAGATGCGCCTGCGCCTTCCGCTAAGTTGTGTGTCCACCGCAACGCCAGACGGATGCCGTCTACGAGTTCGGTTTCGCTCAGCAGCACAATATCGTGGATGCCGTCCTTAATAATAGAGAGCGGCAGCGGGAACGGTACGCGCGTCGCAAGTCCGTCCGCGACAGTCTCACAAGAATCGGTCTCCACGTGCTTCCCTTCTTTCCATGAGCGATAGATAGCAGGAGCGTTCTCCGCCTGCACGCCGATGACCTTCACATCGGGGTTGATCGTCTTCGCGACGGTAATCGCACCGCAAGAACCGCTTCCGCCACCGATCGGCACGATAATTGCATCTATAGTCGGCAGACTCTCGAAAATCTCAAGCGAATAAGTGCCGACACCGTGGAAGAGTGCCGGTTCCATACACGGATGAACGTAGTAGAGTCCGCGTTCGGTTTCGAGTGTTTCACACAACGCGCGTGCCTCGTCAAAATCGGTGCCGTGTTCGATGAGTTCGGCACCGAACGCCTGCATCGCGCTATTTTTTTCTGGGTTATTGCCGTGCGGTACAACAACCGTCGCCTTGACACCGAACTGTGCGGCAGCGTAGGCGATAGACTGCCCGTGATTTCCACGTGTTGCTGTGATGACACCTTTTTCACGTTGTGCTTGCGGCAGATGATGCATGAAATTCAGACCCCCCCGCACTTTGAAACTACCCGTTGGGTTGTGGTTTTCGTGTTTGACGTATGCTTGGAATCCGAGTCGTTCCGATAATTCTGGATAGTGAATGAGTGGTGTAGATTTTAAAAACCGCGCTACGACCTGTCTCGCAGCAATGATATTTTGAAATTTTAAAGCTGTCATTTTGTCCTTTATTTTACATCCCTTTTCCGCCAATTACAACGAGAAATGCACAATCTTCTTTGGCATAGACGCTATGAAGGACATCGCCAGCGAAGCTGACACCTTCGCCTTGCTCTATTGTTATTTTCTTGTCGCTCGTTGTAAAGATGATGCTTCCGCTAAGCATAATGACAGTCGCAGCGGCGGGGGCAGGGTGTTCCTCTAATACCTTTTCGGCTTTCAGCGCAATTAGGACAACTGTCAGTTCATCTCCGCGCGCCAGTGTCAGGGAAGACCGACCTGACGTAGCAACTTCGGCTTCTGCCATGAGTTTTTCAGCCATTTCGGTAAACGCAAACGCTTTCGTCAACGATGTATTTAGGTCTACAGGTCTGTAGGGTCTCTCAAATGACGTATTCATTGTGGATCCTCCATCCAATTTGCAGGCGGGGTTTTTTTACCCCGCCTTCTGTAGCGGTATCGTTTATTCTCTACAGTGCATGGTCTTCGGGACGGACACCTTTCGCAAAAGTGCCAAAACCGAAGAAAATCGGTTCGTAATCGCCGACATAATCGACAACGCTCTTATCTGGAATCGCGTCTTCCATCCCCATGCACCAGTAACAGCCGTTGACGAGGAGGCGGCGGAGTCCTTCGCTCTCCAAATCAACGGAGGCACCCATCGTCGTATTGAAAACACGAGAGGTGTTGCCTGCGTCACCCGTATAGGTTTTGATCCATGCCATCGGCATCGTGACGGTATCCGGTTTCGGCGCATCGGTTGGCTCCATGCCGATCAATACCTGTCCGTGCACAAGCACTTTGGAATCACCGGTCAAATCGTTAATGCCGTAGACATCGGAGGGACCCCAAACGTCGTCAACACCTTTGAGGATCGGATGCCCTTTCATGGCTTCATCAATAATGCCGCGCGCGCTCTCTTTACCGTGGTGTCCATGGTGATTAACCCATGTTTCGCCGAGCACCTGCCTGCCGTAGCCGCCTTCAAAGTCTTTATTGTTAAAACTGTATTTGGCGTACGGGCTGTCGAGGTTGCGACTATAATTAAAAGCGTGTGTCGCTGTGCGGAGTCCCATCACAGGTTTACCAGCGTTCGTATAGTCGATGATATATTTCATCTGTTCATCGGGCAGTTCACGGAAACGCGTGAACAGCACCAGCATATCCGCAGATTCTAAGTTGTGAAGTCCGGGTATGTTGGTCTGTACCTCCGGATCAATTTCGCCTGTGTCGGGATTAATAGCAAAGAGGACAGTGCATTTAAATCCGTGGTGTGTGGCTAACACTTTCCCCAACATCGGTAACGCCTCTTCAGAGCGATACTCTTCATCGCCGCTGACGAGAACAATATGTTTGCCGTTGCCGGGACCGTCGTTTCCTTCGTAAACAACCCATTCATTATTCATCAAAAGTTTAACTCCATCGATAAAATAAGATTTTCCAAAAGTATAACGTACCTTTCTTTTCAAGTCACGTTAAATCGTTAAGGATAACGTGAGTGTGCTTTGTAAACCCGCCCACTAATTTGCCTCACCTGCGTCTTGTAGGGCGTTATTGATAAGTGATTCGCTCAGGTGGATCCCGTTATCCTGCAATTGTATTAAAAGCGGTTTGATGGCATCAATCAAGCCTTTTTCCTTCGACTCAAGCAAAATGCCAAGCGTGCCTTTAAAGGGTAATCTGATCCTTGCAGCGTGCTGTCGCGCCTTGAGTTCATCAATAATGACAAATTGAGCATTGTGTTCTTTGGCAAGCGCGAATACAGCGGCTTCACCAAGGTCAAGTCCGCTTCTGACATAAGTGGATACGTCCTCCACATCTGTCAAATGAACGGTTTTAATCCACGGGGCATCTTTGAGGACCCGCTGGCGAGGTATTCTCTCTGTCCCAAGAAATTCCGCTTTGACCTCTTCCGGAATCCATACCTCAGTGTAAAGTTCACGCAATAAAGAAAGGAGGTCAAGTCCTAAGAGTGCAACGAGTGGACTATTATTACTGATAATTGGCTTTGGAGGCATTCTCAAGTTCCGCTAAGAGACTTTCGGTTGGTTCAAACAATGAGAGCCCGTAATCTCCCATAAGGTACCAGAACGCTTCGCGGGATATACCTACCAATTGCGCAGCAAGTCCGGTACTAATCGCGCCGTTTTTATAATATTTCAATGCCAACGCCAGACGCGTTTCCTTTTCGAGTTCGGCAAGTCCTCTTTGTGGAATTAGCAATCCCGCTATGTCTTCCGGTAAATGAACACCCGTTTTCTGTTCAAACGTTACCACGTTTCTGTAATTGTCATGGAACGCTTGCATGATAGCCATACCTCTATCTTTGGCGGCAATCAGGTCGGTTTTCGCTTTCTCCCATTCTCTCACATATAACCACGCTATCCCGCGCTTGTAATGGACTTCTGCGTAATCGGTATCGAGAGATAGCACTGTGTTATAGTCTTCAATCGCTGATTTCACTTTACCTTTACGGAGATAAGCAGCCCCTCGATGACTATAAGCAATCGGGAGATTAGAAGCAAGGGATATGGTTATATTATAGTTTTCGAGTGCAGCGTCAAACTTGTTTCTGCTGTCATAAGTCACACCAAGATTCAGGTACGCCTCGGCGTAATCCGGTTTCAAATCGATCGCTGTGCTGTAGTCTTTGATGGCGGAATCATTCTCACCTTTTTTGAAGTGCGCTCTGCCAAGGTTGAAATACGCCTCGGCATAATCCGGTTTCAAATCGATCGCTGTGCTGTAGTCTTTGATGGCAGCACAGAGTTCCGCTTCACTGTAGTACCCTTCTCCGTAAAATATACGGACTTTAGGGACTCTCGCCTCCAGTCCTACTGCTACTTTATAAAGTGAAAGTACTGCTAAAATCTCGCTGTCCTTTTCGTAAGCTACGCCGCGAGCATTATAAAACTGAGGAAACTTTGGCTGGCGTTCTATTGCCGTGTCATAGTCTCTAATCGCATCGTTATAGGCACCTTCTTTGAGAGCGTCGGTCCCTCGATTGTAATATGCCTCAGTCAGTTGTGGAGCCAACTTTATCGCGGTACTATAATCCCCGAAGGTTTTATAGGCAGTTCCTTTTTTCTTATATGTGTTACGGCGGTTGTTGTATGCCTCGGCAAAATTTGGATTGTGCTTGATCGCCGTACAATAGTCTTCAATTGCTTTTTCATAATCGTCTTTGCTGTCATAAACGCGTCCGCGATTGTAATATGCCTCAGCAAAATTCGGATCCAGTTTTACCGCCTTGTTGAAAGCTGCGAGTGCGCGTGCATGCTCACCGTTTTTACTGTAAGCGATGCCTTGGGTGTTATGTCTTGCTGCGTTGCCTTCTCTCTTCACTTCGGCAAAATCGCTGTTGTAATAGGTATCCACAGCACCTTGGATCAGTTCTTGCATCGGTTTTCTCCTTCACAAGGCAGGTTTCTTGAGGGTAATGATAACATGCAAGGTTAACAGATGTCAACCGAATCTGGAATATTTTAAGGATCAATGTCGCTATCGGGAGATCTCCGCTACAAGAGAACTGAATATTCCAAAATACACTATTTGACAAGTTACTAAAGATGTATTATACTTAAAGTATGCGAATTGTTACCAGAGATGTCCGTAACTATATTACACCAGAAGGACGCAACCCCTTCCGCCAATGGGTATGGATATGGAAACAATACTTAAGCAGACTACGAGTTTCAGGGATGACCTTCTGAAAGACCTCAAAGAGACCGAGTTTGCAATGTATTATTTGGAAGCAGCCCTGGCAGACTATACGGAAGATGGCGACACCGAAGCATTTTGGACAGCACTACGGGATGTCGCAGAGGCACAAGGTGGTATTGGAAAACTCGCCGAGCGGACAAAGATTAATCCGCAGCACCTCAACGATATATTGACCTCTCAACAGAATCCGCGCTTGGACAATTTGCAGAACATTCTTTCAGGATTAGGGTTTCGTCTCTGCTTAGGATTTGCTGAGAGCTAGCAGTAATATTCCGACGGGTGTGCTGATAGATACGCCGCTAATTCAAGATTCATCAAATCTCTGGCATCGCCGCCATAATTCCGCCGGAATATCAATCCCCCGGTCCCGAGCAGAAGTCAGGTCTGATTTGGCTTTTGTCCATTTCCCTCCCAGCGCGTAAGCAAGACCTCTATTGTAATAAGCATCACCGCTATCGGGTTCAAGGTTTATCGCTTCACTATAATCTTGGATGGCAAGAGCAAGCTCCTGTTTACTCTGAAAAATACTACCTCGATTGAGGTAGGCATCTGCGTAATCAGATCTGAGTTCTATTGCCTTAGTATAGTCTGCAATGGCTTCGTCAAGACCGTCCCTAGTTTTGTAAGCGTTGCCTCGATTAAAGTAGACCAGAGCATAATCAGGTCTGAGATTTATCGCCTGGGTGAAGTCTATAATGGCTTTATCAACCTCGCCCTTCCGTTCTAGGTAAACGACCCCTCTATTGACATAAGCATCGACTGACTTAGGGTTGAAGTTTATTGCCTTAGTATAGTCTGTGATGGCTTCGTCGAAATTCCCTCTTTCTTGGTAAGTCCTGCCGCGATTGAGGTAGGCATCAGCATAATCAGGTCTGAGGTTTATCGCCTTAGTATAATCTGAAATGGCCTGTCTAAAGTTTCCTATTTCATAGTAAGTCCTGCCGCGATTGTAGTAAAAAAAAGGAAAGTTGGGAGCATATCCTACGGCTGCCTTGTGATCCTCAAGTGCCTTGTCAAAGTCCCCTCTTTCTGCATAAGTGCTACCACGCTGGGCATAGGCAACAGCCAACTTAGAGTTAAGATTTATTGCTTTAGTGTAGTCTTCAATGGCGTTATCAACTTCCCCTTTGCCGGCGTAAGCATTGCCGCGATTAACGTAGGCATCAGCATAGTCAGGTTTGTGTGCTATCGCTTCAGTGTATTTCGAGATGGCCTCGTCAAAATCACCCATACTCATCGAAATAATACCACAATTATAATAGGCTCCAGCATAATCGGGTTTGCGTGCTGTCGCACTGTTGTAGTCTTCAATGGCATTATCAACTTCCCCTTTGCCGGCGTAAGCATTGCCCCGCTCGTTATAGGCAACAGCAAATTCAGGTATTAGGTTTATGGCTTCGGTAAAATGCCCAACTGCCTTTTGATAATTCTCATCCTTTTTATTAAAGTTCTTCGCATTATCCCCATTCCTATTACAAGCAATACCTTTATCAAACTCCGTATAGGCATTCCAGCGGGTGTCCTGGCTACTAACAAAGCCATGAAGGTCGGGGTAGATACTCTCAATAGATATGCTGAATTCCTCTTTGAGATAATTCAGCATAGGCTGTTTGACATATTTCGGAACGACGACAATTTCCTCCTTCTCAGGTTCAATAAAACCCCGAGGGGATTGAACGAATATGCTCTTCTGGGTTCTGATGCGACTCGTTAGATCTGAATTCCGAGGCACTCTAATCCAATTTTTTATCGTCCCGGTTTTGTTTTGCAAGATAACCCTGCCATCTTCAAAAGGCAAGTGATCGCAAGCAAAAAATAGAGCGACGCAGTAACAAGTGGTAAAGTCAATTAGGTTGGTTTTGCCACCGAAGTGTTGGATTTCGGTTAGAATTTCAAAGTCGTCCTCTTTCTTGATGTATCTCTTAGCCTCCTCCACCTCTGCTTTTTGGATTTCCTCAATACTAACATTTAACACATTAATGGTCTCAAACTTACGGTAGAGACTTGAGGTGACTTTCTCATGGCATTTCGGCTCGCCACGATAGATATAACCGCTCCCTTTCGATTTCTGCTCTATCTCGCGGATGATGTCCTGAACTTTAAGTTGATCATCATTTGATAGGTTGGATTGATTTGACATTCTAATTCGCCTCCATAATCCTAATTTCTTCGGAATAAATCCGTAATTGTCTGAATCGCTGATTTTCACGGATGACGCGGATTACGTAGATTATCCCACTCCCTCACCGGACAATTTTAGATGATACAGTTTCAAAGATTCGTGAAATCTGTGCAATCCGCGTAATCTGTGATTTAGACAATATTAATCTACGATTTCCCTTTCAGACTTTTCGCTTTTCGTAAGCGCGATTCTACCAGATTTACAACTGCTTCATAGACACCATCCCGTTCACCTTGTGTGAGACCGAGCGCATCAAAGATGATTGCGTCAAGGGCGCGACGGTCATCCGAAGGCTCAAGCATTTCCCATGCAGTTGATGCGAATATTGTTTCGTCTTCAAATGCGAAGATTTTTGGATCTAAACACAGCAATTCCGAAACCTCGTAGGTCTGAATTTTCAGCAGTCCACCGCCGAAATTAGAACGTCCCGTCATATTTACCATCAGTTGAAACAGTGAAGAATTCAAAGAAGCACACAGAGGCAAAGTCAAATCCGAATCTGTATGGACTTCTTGGAAGTTGTCGCTTGTATAGCAACCGTTTCGGGCGTATAGGGTTCTTGCAGTTGAAGAAATCAGATAGTTGAAAGCAAGCAATGGCATTTCACGCTGTCCTAAATCCCACCAGTGTGCCCGTCCTTTACAACTCGGTCGCTGATGAAATCCTTGCGATTCACCCCATCTGATGTATTCTAACGCCGCAGTGCCTGCTAATGCTGCTCTGTCGGCGTGGCACATAAACAACTTGAACTGCAACTGACTCGGATCCACGCGGATACTTTTGCATTCTCGTGGGCTTTTGATGACAGGTTTCAAATATTCCGACGCAATCCCCCATTCCTGAACCCGTTCCGTGTCAAGATAGAAAAACTCATTGGCACCGGTTGTGAAGCCACGCCGCACGTCCGCAACGTCTCCGAGGCGTACCAGTTTATCTTTCCCTTTCTCCAAGATCGTCCAGTAGATGTCGGGGGCGCGGAGGTATTTCCCGCCCCATTTGTCGCCTGTGTATCTGTTGTCACGTGTGCCTGCTTGTGCCAGCTCGGTATAGGTGCGTGTTCGCTCTCGACGGTTCTCTATATTTGGGTCGCCGATGAATGTCTTGAAGGTCAGAAAACGGAAATGAGACTCGGCATCGGGTGTGCCGTTTTGGAGAAGGCTCACGATGGTGTTGATGTCGGCACTCTCAAACTCACGCTCCGCTTCGCTGTGGCAGATAACCGCACCTGCCGTGTTGTCTAAGACATACTTCTGCAACGGCGCGCCGTAGTTGACATCCAGCCAGCTGTTGGAGCAGATAAAGGTATGGATACCGTTTGGACTCAGCAATTGCAGCCCGCGTTCATAGAAATAGACGTAGAGGTCTGCGGTACCTGTGTAACAGGTATAGCGTTTTTTCAACGTGGGTTTAAGGTGCTTGATTTTCTCTTGACGGACGTAAGGCGGGTTGCCGATTACCACATCGAACCCGTCTGTGATACCGAACATCCATTCGGGGTCAAAGAAATCCGCTGCAGCGTTCTGGTCATAAGGATCCCACCCCGCGATCTTTTCGGTCGTCTCACTTGGAAACCCATCCTGTTGGAGCAACGCGCTAATCTCGGTGCGGAGGTCGGCATCCTGTTTTCGGTAGCGTTCCTTGGTGCGCGGCGTGCGAGCAGTGAAATGTCTGCGGCGGACCTCTTCCAATGCCTTCTCTTTGTTGTCTATCTCTGGGTTGCGAAAGGTCATCTGTGCCGGTTTCTCTACACCGAGGAGCGTATTGGCTGCGACGAACTTCGTCTCAAGGTTCGGCAACGGACGCACGCCTCTATTTTCACGCGTATCGTCGATTTTCTGCTCCACAATCAGCGAGATAAAGAAGCGGAGTTTGGCGATCTGTGTGGCGATGGGTTGGATGTCCACGCCGTAGATGCAGTTCTCTATAAGATAGAGTTTTCTGCCGTAGTCGAGTTCGTTGCGTTCAAACGCCTCGTTGATGTTTTCAATTTCGCCTTCCAATTCGTCGATGGTGCTTTCTCGGATAACACTGTCGTCAATTTTTTCTGCTTCTGTGATGGTGTTTTGAACCCTGTCGATTTGCCGTTGTCGCCACTGTGCGTTGCGAGGGTCGAGTTTGCCGAGCAAGAAAACGAGTTTGTGGAGGATACCCATCGGGAAGGCACCCGAACCGCACGCTGGGTCGAGGATCTTGAGTGTGTCAATAGTGGTGATGAGGTGTTCCACTTCGGCATAGGTGAATTGGTGGGGTTCGTCGTTATAGGTGAGGAGATGTCGGAGCCTATCTTCTATTGCACCGTTCGTAGGTTGGGTTGAACGAAGAGAAACCCAACGGGAGAACGTGTTTTGGAAATGGGCAATCAAAGATTCATCTACCATGTAGTTGACGACCTCGCGCGGGGTATAGAACGAACCCGTCTGTTTACGCGCAGTCGTGCCGGTTTCGGGATTATAGGCGGCGAGCAAGTTTTCAAACACTTGTCCGAGCAACTCGGGATCCAATGCGACTTCCTGTTCTATCGGTGTGTTCTCAGCGATGGTGAACTTGTAGCGGTTGAGAATATGGATTAAGCCGCGGACAGTATATCGGCTGTTTTTCGTGTCATAGACAGCGTTGAGATTGACTGCTTGGGGTTCGGAGAAGAAGAGTTCATTTGGGACAGAAAGCGGGTTGTCGTCTCTGTCGGAAAAACCGTCGATTCGCAGGATTGTTTTCGCGTCGTCTGAATCGGGTTTGTCAAGGCATTCAAACAAGCCACCGTTTAGGAACGGAATTGATTCAAACAAACAAAGGGCTGCGTCAGGATCCTTGAAATAGCGTTTGTAGCGATACAGCGATGTGATGTTATAGTGCTGCCGTCCTTCGCCTCGGAACTTGCGATTGTTCGGTTTTTCTGGTGTGTTCATCCCCTGATTCAACGTTGCGAAAAACAGGTTTTGGAGGATCGCCTTGTAGTAGGTGCTTTCTTCGGCATCAAGACTCGTCAGGAGTTCAGAGATGTCCGCTTCGGCAAAAAGCACGTCCGGCACAAGGGCTTTTTCCTTGAGAAACCAGACAAAGATCAGCCGCGTAATCAGGCGGATGACACACGTAGCATTATGAACGGCACGGTTAGAAACCGTGCCTACCGATGCTGATGGGAACGTTACTTTATCCACTGCCCAGAAATACCAATCGGCGATCTCTTTGAAGAAACGTCTGTTGAGTTCGGAGATGTCCAACGTCTTTTGCCACGCCTGATGCAGCTCAAGGAAGTTCGTAAATCCGTGCTCCTGATAGAGCGCAGCAAGCGACAATTCCTCCAAAATATCAAGGTGGGCGCGGTGCGGATTCACAACGTCAATATCCTTGATGAGCGTCACCTTTTCAAGGACATCGCGGTCCCCGTCGCGCTGACTCGGTCTGCGGTTGATAATGGCGAAGGTTAAGGACTGCCCGTGCTGGAAAATCAGGAGTGCAGGCATGGCATAGAGTTTGTTAATCTCACGGGTGATGTTGGCAAGCGCGGTGCGAGAATAGGTGTCTCCTTTGAGTTTGACAGCAAGAAAAAGATAGGAGTAATAGATAGTGTTATCAACGCCTTGATCTTCATGGAAGGTGATTGTCTCTTGGGCGTGCTGTTTGATCTCGTCGGCAGTGAGTTGGAAGAGGAAATCAGCGGTCTGCCATTCATGGAGCAGTGCTTTCTCACGGTTCATTCGCCCGTGATTATCAAAATCTTCGAGGAATGCCTCGACGGTGTTGGACGTGCGGCTGAGCGTGCGTTGACTCTCGTAGCCTAACACGCTGAGGAGGGCGGTTGCATTCTGGGCGAGATTTCCATCTGCGAAGTTGTTGAGTGCGCGCTGGATGTCGGTTTGGATGTGTGTCTCGTGCATCATTGGGTTTCCTTTAGGATTATATCCGTTGAGTTTACACGATTTTTCACAGAAATGCAAGTGTTAATTGGCAGTTGCCGAGAACCGTTCAATTGTCGATTTTTGAAATGCTTGAATTTTCTTTTTTAGTCCCGGTTCGGTTGCAAACCGAACCTACAAGGACTGGGGTTCAAAATTGGAGAAAAACCGAAAACTAATCAGCCTGTGGCTTTTGGCTAAGTAGTTGACAAATATTTCAAAGTGCGGTAAAATAAAAATACAAGCATCGTGAACCTTTCGTTACTTCTGAGTTATAGTCTACACTGGAGGATATGGATTGCTAAAAGTATCTAAATTTGGCGGGAGTTCGCTTGCAACAGCGGAGCAAGTACGCCGAGTTTGTGACATCATCACCGCTGACTCGGAACGCCGTCTTATCGTTGTCTCCGCACCCGGAAAACGGTACAGCCAAGACATCAAAGTGACCGACCTGCTGATTGCCGCGGCATCAGAACGCCTCGCTGGAAAACTCGGTGCATCCGAATGCGCCGAAGCGATTGAACGCTACCGAAGCATCATTGCTGAATTAGGACTCCCCGCCGAGAGCGTGGAACCTATCGCCAGCAATCTCATGGAACGCCTCGAAAGCAGTACCACCGATGCCGATCTCTATATGGACACAATGAAAGCAGGCGGTGAAGATAATTGCGCCCGCCTCGTCGCACAAGTCCTACAGGCGCGCGGTGTAGAGGCACATTATGTGAACCCGAAGGATGCGGGGTTACTCCTGTCCGACGAACCCGGTAACGCCCAAGTCCTGCCGGAGGCGTTCGGCAGGTTGCGCAGCCTACAAGAACGCCCCGGCATCACGATTTTTCCCGGATTCTTCGGCTATTCAAAACAGGGGAACGTCGTCACCTTCTCGCGCGGCGGATCAGATATTACCGGTGCTATTCTTGCGGGTGCCGTTCGCGCAGAGGTCTATGAAAACTTTACTGATGTCGATTCCGTGTTCGCAGCGAATCCGTCAATCGTTAAAAACCCTGCCCCTATTGCCGAACTCACATATCGCGAGATGCGTGAACTCTCTTATGCCGGGTTCTCTGTATTCCACGATGAAGCACTCGAACCCGTCTATCGGGCACAAGTACCTGTTAACATCAAAAACACGAACAACCCGAAAGCAGAGGGGACTTTAATCGTTCCAAACCGCAAATCAACCGATATCCCGATTGTTGGGATCGCCGCAATGGATAGCGTCTGCTGTGTCTATCTCAGCAAGTACCTTATGAACCGTGAAATCGGGTTCGGACGACGGTTACTACAGATATTGGAAGCCGAAGACATCTCTTTTGAACACGTCCCGTCTGGAATAGATAACATGTCCGTCATTATCCGGGAAGAGAGCCTCACTGCGCGGAAAGAGGCGCGCGTTATTGAGAAGATTCGGCAAACCCTTGCCCCTGAAGATATTTTCGTAGAACGTGGACTCTCCTTAGTCATGGTCGTCGGTGAGGGAATGCGACATACAATCGGCATCGCTTCTCGCGCAACCGGCGCGTTAGCCGGGGCAAGCGTGAACATTGAGATGATTAACCAAGGCTCAAACGAGGTCAGCATGATGTTCGGCATAAAATCCGAAGATATGGAGACGGCTGTTCAAGCACTTTATACCGAATTTTTTGATTGAGGAAATACACTATGGTCATAACGGTTCAACCCCAAGAATTAGCGTCAGAGAAACTCACAGACGCACATGTAGAACGAGCCGTTCAAGCACTCCGCATTGACGGTTACGTCGTTTTAGAGAATATCATCAACCATGACCACTTGGACATCCTACGCGAACGGATGGATGCAGACGCACAGATCCTAATTAATGCCGAAAAATGGGGCGGTGCCGGACATCTCAAGGGGCATCTACAGCAGGGACCGCCGCCTTTCGCACCGTACATCTTCAGCGACATTGTCGCGAATCCGTATGTTATCCAAATCACGAAGGCACTGCTCGGTCCGGGGCTCTATAATGGTTTCTATAACGGTAATACGAACTGCCCGGGTAGTGGGACACAACCGCTCCATCGAGATGCCGATCACCTCTGGGCAGATCAAGAAGTCGCACACCCGACGGCAGAAGTCGTGGTCAACATCTCACCGCAGGATACGAGTGAGGAGAACGGCAGTGTTGAACTCTGGCCCGGTTCACACTTGGATATCGGCGAACGCCGGATAAACGAAGCCCGTGAAGAGGAGCGTCGTAAAATCTCGCCTCCGATCCGTGGGAACGCCAAGAAAGGGAGCGCACTCATCCGTGATATGCGGTTGTGGCATCGCGGCGTTCCTAACACATCTAACAAGCCGCGACACATGATCGCGATGATCCACCGAATCCATTGGCTCCGATCCAGACGCCGTTTGAAATATCAGACCGGTTGTGAAGCCGCTTTTGAAAACAGCGATCTCGATCATAATGCTGAGTTTATTGACTTCACGAAAGAAAAAATAGATGATTATCACTATCTCTTCAATCCAAGATTCTGATTGCAGTTGTGGATGGACTGACCCTTCGGAGTTATGTTATTCCTGTTGTGCAAAAACGCCCTTCAGAGGTTCAGTCTGAATGACAGTCCTCTTCATAGAACGACGGAGGTGACCATGAACGCTATAAATGACTGGCTTCCAGCCGAGCCTGACCTTGAGACGGTTTGTCAAACGTACAACGACCCGATCTACGCGCTCTCACAAGCCGAGATTCCCGCGATTATCCTTCGCGACGCATATTCACCGACACAGTGTCAGGGACTCATAGAACGGTTCACGAATATGGGATTGATGCGCGATGAAGCGGATGTTAGTTCCGCTGACAAACGTACCCGAATTGACATCGGAACGAGCCTTGGAAACCGTGGCGGCGATAAATCGAAATTTTTGGCACATGCCAAAACGACAGAACACCTCTTTCGTTTTTTATTTCATGGGTTTGATAATCCGGTTGACCTCATATATAAATCGCTTGACATACTTTCTCCCGGAAAAGAGGTAAAAGTCGCCCGCGAACCCGATGGTTCTCGTTACGGGCCCGCTATCTTCCGTGTTCACTACGAAACTCACAGTTATAAACCGCACATTGATCATGTCAAATACCGTGAGCAGCGTACAGATTATGCCGTCTACCGTTTCGAGCATCAGTTCGCGGGCGTACTGTGTGTCCAGAATGCCGACGAAAAAGGGGAAGGCACGCAAGCGATCCTGCATCGCTGCCTCTGGTCGGAGAGAATTCAGCCCTATATCGCCGAAGAAACCTTTGACCGATACGCCGCTAACAACGGCATAGAGAACTATCAAGTCAATCTGCAGCAGGGAGACCTCTACTTTTTCAACACCCGATGCATTCATGAAGTGCCACCCGTCCAAGGCACGCGCGCACGAATCGTCTTGGCAGTATTTATCGGATATTCCCCTGACGATAACGAGGTGTTCGTCTGGTCGTGATGCCTAACTTGTCTAATCGTCTGTGTCATTGTAATAGAGGAGACCGTTGGTTTCCTGTGCCATTGTAGCATATTTTGTAGCATAGGCTGTCAACCTGTGCCATTGTAGCATGAATTTTGAAAAAATTAAGTTTCTATATTGCCAGGTGAACCACTAAAGGAGTTTTGATAAATTATTATAATGAAAAAAATACGATTTTTAATTTTATTGGCGTTATGCGTCATTGTAAACCCATACCTACCGAACGCTTTTGCGCAACAGTCCACATCGATTAATTTACCGGACGGTGCGAAGGCGCGGCTCGGTAAAGGATGGGCGAGCGATCTAAAGTATTCACCTGATGGGACCCGGTTGGCGGTCGCGACATCTATCGGTGTCTGGCTTTATGACACACAAACTTTCCAAGAAGTCGATCTCCTGACAGGACATGTACAAGGGGTCAGTAGCATCGCTTTTAGCGCGGATGGTACAGTGCTGGCAAGCGGTGGGAGAGATGGGGACATTCGGTTGTGGAATGCCGCTACAGGCACTCAACTGCGAACGTTAACCGAACACACGGATGTTGTTTATGGGGTCGCCTTCGCACCAGACGGGCTGACCATCGCGAGTGGGAGTGCTGACGGCACCGTCCGATTATGGAGCGTCACCACCGGTGAAGAACTGCAGACCTTCACTGGACACACGGATGCCGTCTTCGCTGTAGCCTTTAGTAGCGGTGGAACCATCGCAAGTGGTGGTGCAGATGCGACAATCCGACTCTGGAATATCACCACTGGCGAAGAACAACGTGTGCTTACCGGACACACCGACGCTGTCTATAGCCTCGCTTTCAGCCCAACAGGTGGAAACCTCGCGAGTGCTGGTAGAGACGGCACCGTCCGTTTTTGGAATACCACCTTCGGTGTCGTACAACGTGCGCTCCCTGGACATGTTGATTCAATTTTGAGTATCGCGTTCTCACCAGATGGCAATTCAATCGCAAGTGCGAGTGCCGACGCTACCGTCCGCATCTGGAATACGACCTCTGGGCAACACACGCTTACACTCACTGGGCACACGAGTACCGTTATCAGCGTTGTGTTTAGTCCGAGCGGCGGAACCATTGTAACTGCTGGTGTAGAAGGCAACATCCTCGTATCAGATGCCGTCTTTGGTGGACTCCGACAGACGCTCACCGGATATACCGATTATGTGAGTACCATCGCCTTTAGTCCGAGCGGTGGAACCATCGTAACTGGCAGTGCAAACGGCAACATCTATCTCTGGAACGCTGCCTCTAACGCGCAAACGCTGACACTCACAGGACATGAAGGGTGGATCAATTCCGTCGCGTTCAGTCCTAACGGCGCAACACTCGCAAGTGCCGCTGACGATGGTACGGTCCGCTTATGGAACGCGGCTACAGGGGCACACATACGGACACTTGCCGGACACAGAGACGCCGTTAGAGCCGCTATATTCAGTCCGGACGGGAACACAATCGCAAGTTGTAGTTTAGACGAGACTATTATTTTCTGGGATGCCGCCTCCGGTGAACAGAGAAAAACGCTTATAGGGCATACAGATGCGATCCTCAGTATCGCGTTCAACGCCGACGGTACAATGCTCGCAAGTGGCAGCATTGGCAATAACGTCTTCTTATGGGATGTCCCTTCCGGTCAACACACGCATACACTCACTGGGCATACGAATTACGTCCGACACGTCTTGTTCAGTCCGGATGACGCGACACTCGCAAGCGCGAGCTACGACGGCACTATTCGCCTATGGGACCCCGCTTTCGCCGAACACAAGCAGACGCTTACAGGACATACGGGTTACATCTTTAGCATCGCATACAGTTCTGACGGCAATACGCTTGCAAGTGGAAGCTTGGATAACACTGTCCGGCTATGGGATACTATCTCCAATCAACTCGAACAGACGCTCACAGGACATGCCAATGGTGTTCTGTCCGTCACATTCAGCCCAAATAGCGATACGCTTGCGAGTGGCAGTGTTGATGGCACGACACTTCTGTGGCAGTTCACACCTTCTTCCAAAACTTATGCGACAGTCGGCTTTTCGCCTTCCCCTGTCGAATCCCCCGCAATCGGTGATCGGATCACACTCGCCTTGCGTATTACATCCGGAAGTGCCGTGGCGGGGTATCAAGCGACCATCCGTTTTGACCCTTCCGCTCTCCGATACCTCGAAAGCACAAATGGGGACTACCTGCCATCGGGCGCGTATGTCGTCCCCGCTTTCGTTACAGAGAATAGACTGACGCTCGCAGCGACATCTCTCGCAGGTAATGCCACCGGTTCTGGTACGCTTGCCAATGTTACGTTTGAGGTTGTTGCCCCGAAAGCATCTAAGCTGACTTTATCCGATGTCCTTCTCACTGATAGTGCTGGTGGCACTTCATACGCGCGCATTACAACTGGGCAAATAACGGCACCGATGCTCGTAACTGGTGATGTCAACGGCGATGGTGTTGTAAACATCCAAGATTTGGCACTCGTCGCTGCAAACTTTAAGCAGACAGGTGAAAATTTAGCTGATGTCAACGGAGATGGCGTTGTTAATATCGTTGATCTCACGCTCGTAGCATCCGCAATGGCGGACACCGCGACTGCACCTATAATCTGGAAGCCTGACGCGACAATTGCTTTCTCAAGAGCAGAGGTTGAACAGTGGCTACAAGAAGCACAGCAGTTGAGCCTAACAGACCCCACTTTTCAACAGGGAATCCGTGTCTTGGAACAACTTTTAGCAGCGTTGACACCAAAAGAGACAGTTCTCCTATCCAACTACCCGAACCCTTTCAATCCAGAGACGTGGATACCCTATCAACTCGCAGTACCCGGCGATGTCACAATAGATATTCATGCGATAGACGGCACCTTAGTCCGAACCTTATCGTTAGGACCCAAACCTATCGGCATGTACCAAACCCGCACCCGCGCCGCCTATTGGGACGGCAAAAACGCACACGGAGAATCCGTCGCGAGTGGTCTCTATTTCTACACATTTACTGCAGGCGACTTCACCGCAACCCGAAAAATGTTGATACGCAAGTAGGCGAGTACGCAGTTAACAGTTTTCAGTACGATTTTTTTCTACGAAAAAAATCTTTCAGTTGCCAGTCAGTCCGTTGTGGAAGTTACTTTTCGTTTCACTGCCACAAGATACCTCTTTAACTGAACCCTGTAGGACTTACGCAATTCTGGATGTAACCCCTTCTATTAGATGATATTTTTCGTATGCAACTTATGTAGGACTTACGCAATTTTGAATGTAGCCCGTTCTGTTAGATAGGAATTTTCGGAAAACCGAGCGTTCTGATGGCACAAACTAACAGTTTATGCTACAAAAGAGCAGCATGCGTAAGTCCTATTATGTTCAAATTATGAACACTTTTGTGCAACCGCTGCACAATTAGGGGCATTTGTGAAGAACATCTCACGATTCTAAGCGACACTTCTCTTTCCTAAAATATCACGACTTACGCAATTTCTATCCGTATTCGTGCGTTTCTGCTGCTTCTATTACCGATACGGGCTATTTCCGAGCGTGTTGGCATCATACTTGCTACATGTTTGGCATAACCTCATCTCGATTATGGGAGCCTCCACCAATGAAACCGATACGTTTCTCAATCTTTACATTACTGATAGTATTAACCTGCGCCTCTCCAGACACTTTCGCTCAGGATTGGACGCAGATGCGTTTACCGGAGGGTGCCAGAGCACGTTTGGGTAAAGGCGGCGTAGGCGAGGTTAGGTATTCGCCAGACGGAAGCCTTTTAGCCGTCGCCAGTGAGATCGGAATTTGGATTTACGACGCACGTAACTTCAGAGAACTCGATCTTCTCACTGGGCACGGAGAAGGCATCACAAGCATTGCGTTCAGTCCGGACGGTCGGACGCTTGCAAGCAGTGGTAACGACGAGACAGTCCGGTTGTGGGATGTTGCAACAGGTAGACACAAATTAACGCTCACCGGTCATACAAGGCGGATTGGCAGCATCGCATTTAGTCCTGATGGTAGTATCCTTGCCGGTGGTGGCGCAGACGCTACAGTGCACCTTTGGGACCCTGTGAGCGGAGAACACAAAGCGATGCTCATTGGACACATGCTGGGGATCAGAACTATCGCCTTCAGTCCGGACGGTAGAACGATCGCCAGTGGTGCTTGGGATAATACGGTGCGTCTCTGGGATGTTGCTACAGGGACACAGAAAGCCGTCCTGACCGAACATGCCTTCTTCGGTGAATATACCTCCGGCATCTCTCATGTCGCTTTCAGTGCCGATGGAAAAACATTGGCAAGTGTCGCTTTCAACGAGGATGTCGTCCGTCTCTCGGATCCTGACACCGGCACACAGACGAAAATCCTTGACACGGGGAAAATTTCGAGCCTGACCTTCAGTCCGGATGGCAAAACACTCGCCACGGATGGTTATACGGATCGAACAATACAACTGTGGGATGTTGCCAGTGGGGAACGCCAAACAGTTTTGAGTGGGCATTCTTGGTATATTAATGCCCTTGCCTTTAGTCCAGACGGTAAGACCCTTGTAAGTGGTGGTGGACGGCAACTCCTCCTATGGGATCCGCTAACGGGAGCACAAAAAGGCGAAATCGCCGGACATATTCCAAATGGACCTCGTATTGCGTTCACACCGGATGGCAAAACACTCGCGAGTACTGGCATAAGACATATTGTGCATCTGTGGGATGTCTCCAACGGACAATACAAAGCAGCGCTCATTGGCGCGAGGGTTGATGATTGGATCTCCAGCATCAACTTCAGTCCCGATGGGCGTACTCTGGCAGGTGCAAGCGGCTTTCGGATATGGCTATGGGATGTTGAAAATAGACATCTCGAAGCAGTCGTCAAAGGATATACAGGCAGTGGGGTCTCTGGCGGTGGGATCCGGTCCGTTGCTTTCAGTCCGGACGGACGTTTCCTCGCAAGTGGCAGCGGACATAGCGATATGAAAATACAAATTTGGTATGGCGGACGCACACACAAAGCTACGCTCCCTGGACATACGGGGGCAATCACTTCTATCGCTTTCAATCCGGACAGTCGTACCCTCGCAAGTGGGAGTCAGGATCACACTGTGCGCTTATGGGATATTATCAGTGAAACACATATAAACACGCTCGCTGGACACACGGACTGGGTCAACACGGTTGCATTCAGTCCGGATGGTCGTACGCTCGCAAGTGGAAGCCGAGACACGACTATCTGTCTCTGGGATGCCGTCACGGGTGCGCATAAAGCGACACTGAGCGGACACATTCATAGTGTTGAAAGCGTTGCGTTCAGCCCTAACGGACGCACGCTTGCAAGTGGCGGCGGTTATGATGACAGAACTGTAAAGTTGTGGGATGTTGACACGGGTACACATAAAATGACGCTTACAGGACACACAAACAGCGTTTTAAGTGTCGCCTTCAGTCCGGATGGTCGAACCCTCGCGACTGGGAGTTGGGATGGTGCTGTACTTCTCTGGGATATCACGCCGGAAACTGCAGCACGGCACATCGTTGAGGATGCAAATCGCGACGGTATGGTGGACCTGCAAGACCTGCGTTTTGTTGCTTCACGCTTCGGGCAGCACGGATCGAATGAGGCAGACATCAACACCGATGGTGTTGTGAATATTGTGGATCTCGTTTTGGTCGCCGGGGCACTCGGTACAGGGGACAGTGCACCTACTATCATGCATCGGCAGTCTATAGAGGCACTCGCCGCTGCAGATATCCGATTGTGGCTATCTACTGCTCAGCAAATTGACAGCGCAACACCAGTTATTAAACGCGGCATCGCAACCCTTGAATACCTTTTGAGGATGTTGGTGCCGAAAGAGACGGCACTGCTGCCAAACTATCCAAACCCATTCAACCCAGAGACTTGGATTCCGTACCAACTATCAGAACCGGCAGATGTAACACTGCATATTTATGCTGCCGATGGTGTATTGGTTCGCACATTCAAACTTGGGTCCCAAGCTGCCGGTATCTACAAAAGCCGAAACCGCGCCATCTATTGGGATGGGAAAAATGAGAACGGTGAATCTGTCGCAAGCGGTATCTATTTCTACACGTTATCTGTAGGAAGATTTACGGCAACGCGACGGATGGTCATACGGAAATAAGAAGAATAGTTGTCAGTTATCAGTCAAGAAGCGGATTTGGATCTACTGCAACCGTTTTCTAACCAATAACTGCTGACGCATAACTGATAACCAACAAATGGGAGGCTGAACCGATGAAAACGCGGCAACTTTTGATCGGAATCCTACTTCTGATTTTAACCCTATTTTTCTCTTATGCCTCCGCCGCGGATTACACGCAATGGCATTTACCAGACGGTGCGAAGGCGCGTATTGGGAAAGGTTGGATGTCAGGAAATATCGCCTTCTCGCCGGATGGCAATCTGCTTGCAATCGCAACCTCTATCGGCATCTGGATATACGACGCTCAGACGACCGAAGAACTGGTGCTACTCACGGGACACACTGATATTGTTACGAGTGTCGCCTTTAGTCCAGATGGCAACCACCTCGCGACTGGCAGCGATGACACGACTGTCCGCCTCTGGGATGTTAACACCTACACCCAGCGCGCAATACTTACGGGGCATACCTCTTGGGTGAGCAGTGTCGCCTTCAGTCCGGATGGTCGGACACTCGCAAGCGGTGGCGGCGGACGGGACGAAACGGTACGATTCTGGGATGTCGCGACAACTAAACTTAAAGCGATACTCCCCGAACACGAAAATTATATTGAGCATCTCGCCTTCAGTCCTAACGGCAATACACTTGCGAGTGTAACTGACAACACTGTATATCTCTGGGATACGACCAATTATGAACGCATAATGACTTTTACAAGGGATATACATAATGGAGACATCAACTTCGTGGCTTTTAGTCCGAATGGCAACACCCTCGCCACTGGAAATTGGGACGACACGGTATCTCTGTGGCGTGTCGCGACGGGTGAACTGACAGCAACACTCACAGGACATACAGCATACGTACAGAGCGTCGCCTTCAGTCCTGATGGCAACATGCTTGCCAGTGGTAGTAACGATGGAACGGTCTGTCTCTGGAATGTTGAAACCGCAACGTATGAAACGACGCTTATCAGGCACACCGATTGGGTCAACAGTGTTGTGTTCAGCCCTGATGGTTCCACACTCGCAAGTAGTAGCGTTGATGGCACAGTCTGTTTTTGGGATACCCTCAGTCACGATTGTGTTGAAACGCTGAACGGGCATATTATTGAATTTGCCAGTATTGCTTTCAGTTCCGATGGGCAGTTGCTTGTGAGCGGCGGTTGGGACAGAAAAGTGCGTCTCTGGGATGTCGCGAGTGCTAAACTGCAAACTTCGCTCGTTGGACATACCGATGAAGTCACATCGGTCGCTTTTAGTCCGGATGGCCGTATACTCGCAAGCGCAGGGGGGTTCGATGACGCAACAGTTCGGTTGTGGGATGCCGGTAGCGGTGCACTCAAAACGATACTTGTTGGGCATGCACGAGGCATCGGCAGCATCGCTTTTAGTCCGGACAGCCGCTTGATCGCAAGCGGCGGCGGTGATGGAAAGGTGTGTCTGTGGGACGCTATTAACGGTTATCACTATGCAACATTTCTGGACCGTACAGACCCTATTTCAAATCCTACCTTTAGTCCGGATGGGCAAATGGTCGCAACGAATGGGTATCTTGTTCAACTATGGGATGTTACCAATAGAGCGCATAAAGTGGACATTCGTGAGCGTTCATCTGCGATCGCGTTCAGCCCTGATGGTCAAACGTTGGCGACCGGATGGTCAGACATATCGCTTTGGGATGTTAATAGCGGCATCATCAAAACAACACTCAGTGGACATACGAATGGTATCCGTAGTCTGGCGTTTAGCCCAGATGGACGTATACTTGTCAGTGGTAGTAAGGATACCACTGTTCGGTTGTGGGATGTCGAAACCGCCGTTCAAAAAACCGTACTCACCGCACATACTGGACGTATCACCGATGTTGCGTTCACTCCGAATGGACAAATACTCGCGAGCGCGAGTGATGATGCAACTGTCCTGCTGTGGGATTTTCCGCTGTTGATAGAAATCGGGTCGGAAGCATCCGAATTGGCGGATGTTATGAATCCAGGGCACCTTTTCGTAGAACCGATGCCGATAGAGACAGCACTCCTCGCCAACTATCCGAATCCGTTCAATCCAGAGACATGGATACCGTATCAGTTGGCAAACCCTGCAGAAGTCACAGTTCGTATCTACACAGCGAATGGCACGACGCTCCGGACGCTTGCTATAGGGCATCAACTTGCGGGTATCTACCAAGACAGGCATCGCGCCGCATATTGGGACGGGAAAAATAAGGCAGGGGAACCCGTCGCAAGTGGCGTATATTTCTATACGCTAACAGCAGGCGATTTCACAGCCACGCGGAAGATGGTGATACGAAAGTAGAAAAATTTAACTTTTTCTTGACTTTTTTTTTACAAATATGTTACCATTTTGCCAAATGAGTGCTGATAGGTCTATTAGGAGGAAAGATAAGTGAACCCTTATGTCCTTGGACATAAGTTTACAGCAAAAGGAGCTATTCAAGAAATGAAAAGGGATACAATAGTAACGCGTCAATTTCACACTGTTGTGGTCGGTTGTTTGTGTTTTTTCCTTACTGTAGTGATGTTCTCTGTTCAATCAATAGCTGCGTCAAAAAAAAAGGTCCTGATATTGGGGAACAACATAACCCAAGTTGAAGCACCAACGATTAGTAAAAATGTGAAAAAAATTCAGAATTTTACCTTCGATTACGAGGTTACGCAAGATCCGAAACTCGCGAAAGCGGATGCCACTGATTTTGATATCCTCTGGCTTGGGCAAGGCGAGATTTGTGAAGGCGGATGGCGTTTCAGTGATCAGGGAGCAGATGCTGTTTTAGCGTTTGTTGAGGACGGGGGGATTTGCATTAACGTTGAGCAGGACCACGATGATGCTGTCGGGTGTCCAACACCTTGGCTCCCTAAACCACTGAACGGTGATGAAACCGGCAGGACAGAAAATTTTGAACCGACAAAAGCACCGGAGGTAGGGACGCTTTTCACCGATCCAAACAAGATAACAGCGATTGTGACGGATGATAAGTGGCACAACCCCGATCGCGCGTATATTCCACTCGCGACGGTTGGTAACCATCTCATTGTGGCACTCTTATATCACGGTGATGGCGCGTATATCATCACAGCAATGCAAAATGAAGATCAGGCGAAGGTTGATACGAATCTTCCGTTTATTGAAAACCTATTGTTCTATGCCGCTACCCTTCAGGATAAAATTCTTGCCGTTGAACTGCACGACAAGCTTGCTGTGACCTGGGCGCAACTCAAAATGAGTCCATAATGCTTTAACAACATGGGGAGGGTGCACATGAAATTGCGAAACATTTTCATCCATGCCTCCCTTATCTTTGTTTGCTTGTGTCCGCTTTCAGCAAAACGGCTCAACAGTGAAAAGATTGTATTTTCGTCGAATCGAGATGGGAATTGGGAGATCTATATGATGAACCCCGATGGCACTCGGCAGGAGCGGTTAACCTACGATCGCGCCGTCGATTGGGAACCCGTCATCTCACCAACAGGCGACCAGATACTCTTCACCTCGAATCGCGCCGGGACACGCGCTCTCTATCTTATGGACATAGACGGCAGGAACATCCGCCCAATATTCGGGTTCGATGAGGCATACAGAACACAACCGACATGGGCCCCGAAGGGTGAGAGAATCGCTTATGCTTATCGCGTCTTGGACGGTATTAGTATTCACACGGCAAGAACAGATGGGACATCGGTGGAACTTATTGTGCATCTAAATAGCGCACATAGCGGGTACCCCGTTTGGTCAGCGGACGGATCGGAAATCGCCTTTGTTGTTGCTGATGAGTTACACTGGGCAAGCCGACAAATACGGTTTATTGATGTCGGAACCCGAGAACAGGAGACGCTTTTCCCAGAGGATCACCCGCGCATGTTTCAACCGGCGTGGTCACCCGTTGATAGCAGAATCGCTTTCGTCTGGTTCAAACCTCGAAGGAAACAACAGTCCGTATTTGTCGTTAACCGAGACAGCAGCAATCTCAGGCGAGTTGAATCGTTCGTCGCAGATGCACCCGCATGGTCGCCTTCTGGAGATGAACTCGTTTATACCGAAGGTGTTGTCGGCAGCGACTCACAGATATTCAAGGTCGATCTAACAACACACAAGATGACGCAGCTTACGACCAAAGGCAGTAACCGTTCCGGCAATTGGTTTAGCCCGAAGCAGCTCCCCGTTTCGCTTTCAGCATCGCATGCAACGACATCTTGGGGCGCAATAAAAATCCGAAATTATAGTAAAGCCAACAATAATTAATAGGACTTACGCATGCGGCGCTTTATGTCCCATAAACTGTTAGTTTGTGCTACAAAAACGCTGTGTTTTCAGAAAAATCTCATCTAACAGAACCGCCTACTGTCAAAATTGCGTAAGTCCTGATTAAGTAGACGCTTTTTTATTATTCGCTTCTGGTAGGAGCGAGTGTTTTTGCTGGGGCGTTTCTTGTGCTCGCGATTCGCAACGTTTCTCTTTGTTGGTAGGAGCGAACTGTGCTCACGATTGCTAATACTGTCTACAGCAGCGCATCTGCCAACGCCGTAAAATCGCGCACGGTTACATCCGGTTGGTAGGAGGTCTCTTCATAAGGCAGCAAGTATCGGTTGACAAAGGCGCCCTTATAGCCACACGCTCGCGCCCCTACGATGTCAAACGAGTTCGCTGACACCATCAGACACTCTTTGACTTCGAGCCCTAATTCTTTCGCAGCGGCACGGTAGACCGCCGGATGTGGTTTGAACGCCCCAACTGATGTAACCGAGATGACATCGTTAAAATCCCATCCAACACGTTCTCTAACAAGGTAGTCTAAAAACGATGGATCCCCGTTCGACAAGATTACCAATCGATATTGCGATTGCAGGCGAGAGAGTGCAGCCAAAACTTCTGGAAACGGTGAAAGCTGCTCCCAACCACGCATGAACTCTTTTACCGTATCAGGCAAGACATCAATACTGTTCCGTCTCAATGTGTAGTGCAACGCGCGGCGCACCGTCTCCAGATAGCCGCTGTGCCCAAGCATCATAATCGTGTCCTGATACTGCTCAATCCGTTGTCTGTAACGCCACTGCTCCCAAAATTCATCCGCAGATACATCCACTGCAGCATGAGCATCCAGCGATTTACTGATGAATGGTGTAAGACTACCCCCTAAATCCAAGATTGTACCGAACAAATCGAAGGTCAGTGCCTTCGTCTCCGTAAAATTTGTCATAATTCGACTGTCCTTCCAGTTGCCATCGCTTCAAAGGCGGCATCAATGACACGCATCTGATTCACGCAACTTTCCGGTGAAATACGGTGCGGTTTCCCAGTTGCTAAAACTTCACATAGATGTTCCAGTTGCAACGCAAACTGAAAACACGGTTCAAAATCGATAACTTGATGCCCCTCTCGATTCTGCAAAACGATATCTACAGCAGAATTTTCATTGTTCCATGCCCTATCAATTCTGAGCATACCACCCCAGCCAGCCATTTCGGCGTATTGTCCACCCGCACAATTAAAACCGGTAGAAATCTGAGCGGTTTTTTCACCCGGAAATACTAACAGTAGATAGGAAGCGTCGTCCACTTCCATCCCAGCTTGAGATGCACCCGACACACGAATCGGTTCAGCACCGAACATAAATCGCGCGTGATGGATATTGTAACACGCCAAATCGTAGATGCTACCGCCACCTTTCGTTTTATTGAACCGCCAATTCGCTTCAGGACGACGTGCCTCCGGTCCGCCACCGCCACCACCCGTGCAGAACGTACTGCGGAGCGTCATAAACTCGCCAATTGCCCCGGAATCAATCAATTCCTTCGCCTTGAGATGCATCGGGTGATGCCGGAACTTAAACGCCTCTGCCACCAAAATACCGTTCTCTTCTGCTGCACCGACAAACGCTTCCGCTTCCATCGCCGTTGACGTGAACGGTTTTTCACACAAAATCGCCTTGACCTGACGCGATTCAGCGATCTGGATGCCGACATCGGCGTGGTAGGCGCCCCACGTACAGATAATAGCGATATCCAAGTTCTCAGTATCCAACATCTCTTCTAAAGACAGATAGCGATTTTCAGGTTTCACGTTAAACCGTTCACCGAAACCGGCTAACGCAGCTTCCGACACGTCACAGATAGCCGCCAATTCAGCACTCGGTGCCTCTTGACATGCACCGCCGTGTGCATTCGCGATTCCACCCGTTCCAACAAGTCCAACCCGGTAAGGCGTGTTCGTTGACATAATTTTTCCTTTCGCTGTCTATATGGCACTTAAGGGATAATCGTTCTCAACAATCGCTTCTTTCAGAAACTCAAATTCGTATTGCGGTAACGAGGCACCCGGGTCCAATGCTGTGACATCTCGCTGCCAGCGCGCCACCGCTTCTTCGCGGACAATAATCCGTCCTAACGGGATACCTAAGAAATCCTCAAGCGACTTCAGCGTCCCTTCCTGATCTAAAACGAAGTCCTCAAAACGGATCTGAATCACGTTTTTAGGCATCGGTGTGGCTTTCATGAGTTGATACTGGTAGAGCCAAGAAATCGCGCGCTTTTCATAGATGTCGTTGGTTGCGGAATATTCGACACCGAAATCACGAAGGTCATCCGTTTTATGGCTTGACCGAATACAATCCCGCGGGTCCCGAATCCAGTGGATGTACTTTATATCAGGAAACATCCGTACAATCCACGGGTAGACAAGCGTCGTTTCCGGAATTTTCCAACCTTTATAGGGTTCAGGATTTCGTAGCACATCCGCTAAGTATGCATTAATGAGCCATTTAAACTCAGGGTCAATTGGCATTGCGAAAAGTGCGCTAAAATCCCAGGAGAGGTCGCCTTCCCATCTAACATACCGTGCCATGACACGGCAGGCAGAATACATATCTTGTGGCGGAATTTTATCGCCAGACGGGTTCAGCTGGCTCCCCATATAAACACCACTCGCATATAACGTATGAGAGATGGCACGCGTCCCAGAATGACCGCGACCAATCACTGTAATTAAATTTTCCATAGCTTAAAACTCAATGGTGCTGATACCTTTGTGGAAAACACTTGCATATTTTCAAATGTTAGAGGATAATGACATGTAGAAAACTGGCGTGTGTGTCCAAACGATTAATCAAATCTTTCACGCTATTCACGATATTGTATCAAATATTAAAAACAAATCAAATCATTTTTTACAAGGAATTGACTATAATGCAAAAACTCTTTGCGCTTATCGGTTTTAGTGTCCTACTGGTGATATACATCGGCTGCGATAACATCCAAAAGGTTGTTGCGCCGCAACAAGAAGAGAAGCTCAAGATCGGTTTCATTGTTGCTGGTGAACGCGTTACGTATCCAAACGGTGCTGAGATGGCTGTTACCGAGATTAACCAACGTGGTGGCCTTCTTGGGATGCCTGTCGAATTGATTGGACACATTAACAAAGAAGCGGGGCCAGAGGTTTCTGTCCAAATCGCTGAAACCCTCATCGTTGAAGACGAAATTATCGCGCTCATTGGACCCAACCGTTCGTCACATGCTGTTGAAGTCGGCCCGCTCGCACAGCGTTACGGAATCCCGATGGTTACGACAACGGCAACCAACCCGAACGTAACAAATGCTGGCGATTTCGTTTTCATGGCATCTTTCACGGATAGTTTCCAAGGTGCTGTGATGGCACAGTTTGCGATAGCGGATCTCAATCTGGGCACCGCTGCCCTCATCACACGGAAGGGCGATCTCTACACGGAGGGCATCTCTGAATTCTTCGCACGCAATTTCAGCGAACTCGGTGGTGAAATCGTTGCACGTGAATTCTACGAAGGCGATCCGTCAGACTTTACAGCACAACTGACAAATATTGCTGCTGCGAAGCCCGACGCGCTTTTCACAGCCGGTTTTGTTCAAGACATTGCACTCATAACACAACAAGCACGAGCGATGACACTGCAAAACGAAGCAGGCGAACCCACGATTTTCCTTGGTGCAGATTCATGGGACAGCGAACTTCTTTTCGATAACGAAGATGCCGAAGTGGAAGGCAGTTTCTTCAGTGGGCATTTCTCACCGGACACAAATGAACCCACAGCACGCGCGTTTGTTGAGACCTACGAATCTATCTACAATTCCACACCGACGGGTGGTGTTGCTGTCAGTTATGATGCCGTTAAGTTGCTCTTTGCGGCAATCGAACGAGCAGGCAGCCTTGATTCGGATGAAATCCGCAAGCAACTTGCCGTTACCGAGAATTACATCGGTGCAACGACCATTGCCAGTTATGACGAAAACCGGCACCCAACCAAAAGTGCCGTGATTCTCACCATCAAAAACGGAGAAAAGCAGTTCCATAAACAGATCAATCCCTTTTAATTTTACTCCAGAGTTATTGGACATATAGCATATTGGTACCCCACAGCGAAGGAGAAAGATATGAATCGACCACCAGAAGATTTCGTCCATGTAAACGAAGAACGGCTTCTTAACTTCAGCACCGCCTGTTTTGAGAAAGCCGGTATCACACACGAGCACGCTGCACTCATCAGCCGTCTACTCGTCAATTCGGACCTCCGAGGTGTCCGCAGCCACGGCACAAGAACGGTCAACGGATATTGTGGAGGCTTTGAAAATGGGAGTCTGAATCCTAACCCAGATATTCGTGTCATCCATGAAACACCAACCGCTGTTGTACTTGATGGCAACGGCACACTCGGTTACCTTCCAATGGTCCGTGCCACCGAACACGCAATCGCGAAAGCGAAAGAAGTCGGCATCGGCATGGGACTCGTCCGCTATATTGGACACTACGGATCCGCAGGACACTATGCCCGTATTTGTAACGAAGCCGGTTGTATCGGGTTCTCCGTCCAAGGCTATCAGAACCACGGCAACGCTGCCGGACAAGACCCGAAACCGCAACTCGGATATTACGGCAATCCGCCGATATGTTTCGCCATCCCGTCTGGCGACGAACCGCCGGTTGTCCTCGATGCAGCGACTTGTATCATGGCGGACTACCAACGCGGTCCCGAATTCGACGCGCTCCTTTCGGTGATCCCCGCTGCCTTCTTCAAGAGTATCGGTTATACTGCCGTGGCGTGTCTACTCGGTGGCGCATTTACCGGCTTCACGGAACCGCCGTCTGAGGATACCGCAAAATGGAAGGGCGCACGTCATGGCGGTATGGTACTCGCAATAGATATCGAATCCGTTGTGCCACCCGATGTCTTCCACGCTGAAGTTGATCGTTTAGTGCACGATGTTCGCGAAACATACCAACCGATGCCGGGAACCGATCAAGCACTCCTACCCGGAGCGATCGAAACGGAGCGGATGGAACAACATCGCCGTGACGGTATCCGTTATGGTGAAATGGAGCAGGAAGGGGCACGCGCTGTCAGCGAACGCCTCGGCGTACCATTGCCGTGGGATGAATAACTTCCTTCACACTGCCGTGGAAGAAAATTAAGAAAACAGATGAGATTTTTCTTGATTTTCTTCCAAAATGTTATATACTTAGGACTTATCGCATGCTGCTCTTTTGTAGCACAAACTCTATGAAGTTTAATTATAGGACTTACGCATGCTGCTCTTTTGTAGCACAAACTTCCCAGTTTGTGCCGCAAGAACGCTATGTTTTCCGAGAAATCTTATCGAAAAGAACAAGCTGCAGCCAAAATTGCGTAAGTCCTAAATTATTTATATTAAAATCCTCAGGGGGTTAAAATGCAAATTGTATTTAAAAAAATAGTTTATTCCATACTAATACTCTCGCTAATAGGAACTGTATCTTCTGCTGCGTTTGGACACAGCGATTTCCCAACTTTATTAGAGGATGTTAATAAAGACGGTATCGTAAATATCCAAGATTTAGTGCTTGTGGCTGCTGCTTTTGGACAGCCGCGAGATCGTACGGCTCAACAGGACCCTGATGTCAATCGCGATGGCGTTGTCAATGTTTTAGATCTCGTTCGCGTCAGCAATAGTTTCGGGCAAACTGCACCGGATGAAAATTCAGCGTATCATAACATTCAAGAGTATATCTTTGATAAAAGCTGCGCAAATAGTGCGTGCCATGCTGCGCCTGCGAATATCGCGAATTTGAACCTTACCTACGACCGATCTTATGAGGATCTGATCGGACGAGAGCCTGACAATTCTGTGGCAGCTGCTGCGGGTATGAAACTTGTTGATCCAGGCAATCCAGAGAATAGTTTCCTGTTGACGAAACTCATTGGACCGACAGAACCCGCACACGGGAGCAGAATGCCATTGAGTGCGGGAATCCTTCACAACGGTAAGATAGAGGCAGTTCGTACCTGGATTGCTGCAGGTGCACCACAGACAGGTAAAATTGAAGCTATCGGCGATCTTGGTGTGCTACGAGACCCCGAGGAAACATTTCATCCACCTCAGGCACCGCCGCCTGGGCAGGGCTATCAATTGCATCTACCGCCTTACAAGATTGAACCCGGCACCGAACGCGAGGTCTTTTACGCAACGCAGATCCGTGATGAAAACGGCGATCCGGTAGAAGATGATATATTCATCAACGGATATGAGATTTTCTATCCGACGGGCAGTCATCACTTCATCTTATATAGGCTCACTGATGAGGCTATAGCAGAAGGCATTATCCATACTGGCACCACCCCCGGAATAGGAGTTGACCCAGAACACATTTTCCGTGAACTCGATCCAGACGATCCACAAGCACTCGGAAATCTCGGAGGCGACCGGTTCTTCGTTGCCGGGACACAAACCGAGGATTTCTCCTTTCAATTTCCAGAAGGTGTCGCACTCCGACTCCCCGGCGATACTATGTTCGACTTGAACTCTCATTATATTAATTTGTTAGGCACCGAAACACTCATAGGTGAGGTCTACATTAATCTCTATACGCTCCAACCTGAAGAAGTCAAGTATGAGGCGATTGAGATTTTTGTCTCCAACACAGAGATTAACGTTCCGCCCGGACTCACCCGTATTACACAAATGGACTGGTACATTGAAGATGAACTTGAACTCCGAGGCGCAGCCCCCGATGCAGTTTTGAATATAATGATGCTCACTTCTCACATGCACAGACATGGTGAATTGTTTGAAATTACTCAGAGGTCTACAAATGAACTGCTCCATCGGAGCGTCGCTTATGATGACGCACCTATCACGTTCTATGACCCGCCGCTCGTGCTTGATGCGACGGACGGACTCAGTTTTCAGTGTACCCATAACAACTACGATCGAGATGTACCTATTGAATTCGGATTTACATCTGAAGACGAGATGTGTATTATCGTAGGGTATTATTATTCTGTAACTGAAGCGGAAACTAACGGAAATTAACTTCCAATGATCCTAATTTTTTATAGGAAATTTAAAATATGAAATTCATCAAATTTGTACCTTGGTTGAAGGCACTTTCTGTATTAAGCCTTATATGCTGTTTCACACTCACAGTTACAGCGGAAAACTATTATCCTTCTGAAATCGGTAATACTTGGGTTTTGTTGAGTACCGACGGCAGTGAGCAAATTACCTACGCGCTTGAGGCACCCGAGAATAACAACATTGACGGACTTGTCGAACTGAAAATTACGAGTGAGGTGATTGGGACAGACGTAACCAGCACTGACACATACTCTGTAACCGTAAATGATGGAGATATTGTACTACATCAGAGTCTAACGGATCAAGGTGCGTTGGGCATTGCAGAAGTGACTTACGATCCACCCGTCATTTTCTTTCCAGCAGAATTGCCACTCGGACAGACATGGCAGATTGTCTCAGAAACGGAACTCAAAATTGCAGGTCCGTTGACCAGCACCAGCACCATAACAGTCGTTGCAATTGAGGACGTTGAAACCCCAGCCGGTGTATTTAAGGACTGTGTCAAGTTGGAGATTAAGCAAAGGGATGTCACAACATTCGGAGTTCTCCGAAAGACTTCCTACCAATGGTTAGGACCTGATATCGGGCCCGTCAAGTATCTCAATAACCAAGATATCGCGTACGAATTACAGAGTTACAACTTAATTGAACCCATTGCTGAAGATGCCCCGCCTACCGAAATAACCGAACCTACTAAACTCATAGTTGACGGTGAACCCATTGGCATATCTGCCAACTATACTTTTGAAACGATTGATGTTCCCGGTGTAGACTTCTTAGCCGTGACGGCGAGTAGCGACTTTGAGGACTATGCCGGCAACACCCCGAGTGTTGATGGGAAAAAAATGGTCGGTTTTACGCTCATTGATGGCGTTTTTACAACTTATGACTTCCCCGGCTCACAGAACACCTATTTCTACGCGCTCGGTAATAATGGACTCGCTGCAGGACACTACGAGGATAGCGACGGTCTTTTCCACGGTGTCATCTTAGAGAGTGGTGAGTTGCGGCAATATGATTTCCCCAACTCTGTTCAAACGGAGATCTATGGGTATAGTGATTCAACCGGAGCACTGACGGGTAACTTTATTGACGCTTCCGGCGTGCGCCGTGGATTTTCAGGAGAGACAATAATTGAGTTTCCCGGGGCAACCGAAACTTATGCCGATTTTGTAAGCCCGCTAGGCAATGTCGTGGGTAGCTACGTAGATGCTGAAGGGACATATCAGGCATACCTGCGTGGACCGGGGGGTAGCTTTGCAACGCTCGACCTTCCACTCGAAGGAGAATTGGACTACTTTTTTCTCCACGGTATCAACAGTGCCCTGATTGCCGTCGGTCGAGCCAAAACGGTGGGTGATGTCCCGCGCACCTATGCCGGCAACCCCGTCGCCCTACAAGAATTGAAATTCCCGGGCAGCGTCAGCACGGAAGGCTGGAATGTTAATGAAGATAACTCTATCGTGGGACACTATGACACTGCGGATGGACGTAGACACGGGTTTATTGCCAGGCCGAAAGAGGGTACCCCACAATCACGACCCGGTGTTGTGCCGCCTGGCCTCAACTATACGTTTGAGAGTATTGATGTTCCGGGTGTAGATTTTTTAGCGGTAACTGCCAGTAGCGACTTTGGAGATTACGCCGGCAACATGCGGAGTGCTGATAATGAAAAAGATGTTGCCTTTACACTCATCAATGGCGTTTTTACAACTTATGACTTCCCTGACTCGCAGGGCACCTATTTCTATGCACTCGGTAATGATGGGACAGCTGCCGGACACTACCAAGATAGTGACGGGCTCTACCACGGTGTTATCTTAGAAGATGGTGAACTCCGGCAATACGATTTTCCCGGTGCCGTTCAAACGGAGATATACGGTCTTAGTGACGCAACGGGGGCACTGACGGGTAGTTATATAGATGCCTCTGGTGTGCGCCGTGGGTTCTCAGGCGATACGATCGTCGAGGCGCCCGGGGCGTCGGCAACTTATGCCGATTTTGTGAGCTGGACAGGCCATATCGTGGGCAGCTACGTCGATGCTGAAGGTATATATCACGCATACATGCGGAGTTCGTTCGGTAGATTTCTATCTATTGACCTGCCAAACGCAACAAATCTGGAATACTTTTTTCTCCACGGTCTCAACAATGCAAGGGCTGTCGTTGGTCGAGCCAAAGCGGTGGGCGATGTCCCACGGACCTATGTCGGCAGCCCCCTCAACCTACAAGAATTGCGGGTTCCGGGCAGCGTTAGCACCGAAGGCTGGAATATTAATCAGGACGGCTCCATCGTCGGACACTATGACTCCGCAGATGGGCGCAGACACGGGTTTATTGCCAAACTCGTCCCTAAATCAGTCAGCACTCATTTTGGCAACATCTACAATGTTACACTGGATAAAGGTTTAAACATGATCTCTGTCCCATTGGTACAGCCAACACCCATGACTGCTAAGACGCTTGCAGGGATAACAGGATCAACAACCGTCATCACGCTTGATACCGCAGATCAGCAGTTCACCGCGTGGACACCAAGCGCGCCCGACGACGGGTTCCCAATTGAAGGCGGTAAAGGCTACATCGTCAATGTCCGAGACAGTCGCAACTTCGCCTTCGTCGGATCACGCTGGACAAATCAGACCGAGGCTCCCGCAGCACCACCTGCCATTACCCCCTTGATAAGGGCGGACAAGGGGGTTGCTCAAGAAGCGTGGGCATTCGTTGTCAGCGGGCATTTGGAAGGTAAAACGGCATTGGATGGCTACAAGGTAAGCGTCAGAAACCTCAGAACAAATAGCGTGATTACCGCCCCGATACAAGGCGATTACTTCGCGGCTGCAACTGCCGACTTGACGCGACGCAGCGTCGTCCAAGTCGGAGACACTGTTGAATTGCGCGTCATCGGTCCAGATGGGAACTTTGAATCACAAACCCTCAGTTTTAAAGTGACCCCCGAGCACTTGGCAAACGCCGTTTTGTCTGTCAGGCTTGATAACATCGGTCAACCGACGCAGAACCTGTTGTTACAGAACTACCCGAATCCGTTTAACCCGGAGACGTGGATTCCCTACCAACTTTCGGAAGCCAGTCCGGTATCCGTATCTATTTATGATACAACGGGTAAGTTGGTTCGGACCCTTCCGCTCGGTTTCCAATCCGCAGGCTTCTATAACAGTCGGGAGCGTGCTGCGTATTGGGATGGGCGTAACGCCTTAGGCGAACGTGTTGCAAGTGGTATCTATTTCTACCAGTTGATGACCCCGTCTTTCCAGCAAACACGACGACTCGTCATTGTAAAGTAGAATCCATCTGTAGAAAACTCACAGGTGTCACAGTTATGCTACCCGTGTAACTGTGGCATCTTTTTTTCTCCCGAAAAAAGACATGTAAATTCCAAGCCATCGAATTGCCTCCCTTCTTGTAACGATAATCTGCACATCCTTAGAGGTTTAGGTATCCAACCGAAATAAACCAAAATAAATAAAATTTTTCTTGCCTTTTTTTCCAAAATGTTTCATAATCTTATAATATTCTTAAATGCACACAAGATACCCAGTTCTCGCTTTTTGTGTATCGCTGAATGCTAACTTGCAATACTTCAACGATAAGCATCAGCCTTCAGAACAAGGGCTCTGATATATAGCTTTTTATAGAAAAAACAGATTAAAAGAGGTTTTCGTTATGCACACTCAAATTAAAACCAGTTTTTTATTTTTTACGTTTACGTTGTTCTTATGCTTCAATTCCCTTTTCCTAATGGATATTGCTGCACAGGACAACGCTGTTGCACTCGCCAGTGACAACTATACATTTGAAACGATTGATGTTCCGGGTGTAGAGTTCTTACAGTTGAGTGCGAGTAGCGATTTTGAGGATTACGCGGGCAGCACACGAAGTGCTGATGGCGAAAAAATGGTCGGCTTTACGCTGATTGATGGCGTTTTTACCACCTACGATTTCCCCGGCGCACAGAACACCTATTTCTATGCGCTGGGTAATAATGGCGATGCTGCGGGACACTACGAAGATAGCGACGGGCTATTCCATGGCGTTGTCTTGAGAGATGGCGAGTTGGAGCGATACGATTTCCCGGGTGCTGTCGAGACGGAACTATGGGGTATTAGTGATGCAACGGGGGCACTGACAGGTAACTTTATAGATGCGTCTGGTGTTCGCCGTGGATTCTCAGGCGACGAAATTATTGAGGTACCCGGAGCATTGGAGACTTATGCCGATTTCGTGAACACAAGCGGAGGGATGGTCGGCAGCTACGTAGATGCTGACGGCATGTATCACCCGTACATACGGACCCCGACTGGCAGATTTGTATCTATCGACTTACCACAAGCAGCAATTCTGGAATACTTTTTTGTACACGGTATCAACGACGCGAGGACTGTCGTTGCCCGAACCAAACGGGTGGGTGATGTTCCGGGCACCCTTGTCGGCACATTCCAAGACGGACTACAGGAATTTAAGGTTCCGGGCAGTGTTAGCACGGAGGGCTATAATATCAATCAAGACGGTTCTATCGTCGGACACTATGACACAGCCGATGGAAACAGACACGGATTCATTGCAAGACCCGTAACGGAAATGGACGATGACCCCGTTTCCACACCCTCCGTCTTCAACTATACATTTGAGACAATTAATGTTCCCGGTGTAGATTTTTTAGCTGTGACGGCGAGTAGCGACTTTGAGGATTACGCGGGCTACACGAAAAGTACTGATGGAGAAAAAGAGGTCGCCTTTACGCTCATTGACGGTGTTTTTACGACGTATGATTTCCCCGGCGCGCAGAACACTTATTTCTATGCGTTAGGTAATAACGGGAATGCTGCCGGACACTACGAGGATAGCGATGGGCTCTACCACGGTGTCATTTTAGGAGAAGATGGTGAACTCCGGCAATACGATTTTCCGGGTGCCGTTCAGACGGAAATATACGGTATCAGTGATGCAACGGGTGACCTAACAGGTAATTTCATAGGTGCTGATGGCGTTCGCCGCGGATTCTCAGGCGACACTATCGTTGAGGCACCCGAGGCATCAGCAACGTATGCCGATTTCGTGAACGCAAGCGGTCGTATGGTTGGCAGCTACGTGGATGCCGACGGCGTATATCATCCATACATGCGTAGCCCGGAAGGCAGGTTTATATCTCTTGAACTGCCAAATGCAGCACAATTTGAATTCTTTTTTATACACGGTATCAACGATGTCGGGGTTCTCGTTGGCAGATCCAAACGAATCGGTGACACCCCGCGCACTTCTGTCGGTTCACTCCAGCACGGGCTTCATCAAGTTAAAGTTCCGGGGAGTGTCGTCACGGAGGGCTGGAATATCAACCAAGACGGCTCTGTCGTCGGATACTATGACTCCGCAGATGGACGCAGGCACGGGTTTATCGCAAGACCCGCTACCGAGGCAGTCAGCGACGCTTTTAGTAATGCCTATACTGTCACACTCTCCAAAGGTCTGAACATGCTGTCTGTGCCGTTAGTACAACCGACGCCGATGACCGCGAAATCGCTCGCTGGGATAGCGGGTGCGAATGTCGTCATAACGCTTAATACCACAACCCAACGTTTCGTCGCATGGACCCCGGGCGCACCCGACGACGGTTTTCCGGTTGAAGGCGGCAAAGGCTACATCGTCAATGTTCCAGAAACCCGCAACTTTGCTTTCGTCGGATCACGCTGGACAAACCAGGCGGAAGATGTGGCAGCTGCACCGCTCGCTCGATCTAACCAAACATGGGCATTCGTCGTCAGTGGAAAGTTAGACGGCATCGCGGACAGCAACGGCTACACGGTTGAAGTCCGAAATCTCCGGACGAACAGCGTCATGACTTCTGAAGTTCGCGGCAATTATTTCGCCGCTGCGACAGCGGATCTGAACTACCGAAGTGTCGTTGAAGTTGGGGATACACTCGAATTGACCGTCACCGACGTAGGCGGAAATATCGCTTCAGAAACGTTCAACTTTACAATAGACGCAGCGCATCTCGAAAAGGCTGTAATGACTGTGTCGCTTGATAGCATCGGGACCCCGAAGCGGAGTCAGTTATTACAAAACTACCCGAACCCGTTTAACCCGGAAACATGGATTCCGTACCAACTCTCGGAGGATGCTTCTGTCTCGGTATCTATTTATGATACAACGGGTAAGTTGGTTCGGACGCTCCCGCTCGGTTTCCAATCCGCAGGCTTCTATAATGGTCGGGATCGTGCTGCGTATTGGGATGGACGCAATGCCCTTGGAGAACGCGTTGCGAGTGGTATCTATTTTTACCAGTTGACGACCGCATCCTTCCAGCAAACACGGCGACTCGTCATTGTAAAGTAGCATCCATCCATATAAAACTGATAAGCGAAGTGTCCCAGTTATGCTGTTGTGTAACTGGGACACTTTTTTAAATAATCCTAAAACCTACCAATGTTGATTTTCTCCGATTTTGACATTACACACAATCTAATTTGACATATAGTCGAGTTTGTGCTATTATTAGTTGTATTGGGACAAGGTATTAGGGTCTAATAATTCAAAAATAATTCCTAATACCCTTCCTTACCGTAAAGGGTAACCTGCTGACTCTTAAAGTTATATCACTTCTAATTGAATACTTCTCACTTTGCGAACAGCATTCATCAGACCGAAGGGTCTGGCATATTGTTTTATTCTTGGAGAAATATCTGTTATGCACATTCAAATTAAACCCAATTTTTCATTTTACATATTTACGTTGTTGATGTGCCTCAATTCCTTTTTTCTAAGGAACACTACAGCACAAGACAGCACTGAACCCGTTGTCGCACCCGCCAATGCCAACTATACATTTGAAACGATTGACGTTCTGGGTGTAGATTTTTTGGCATTGACAGCGAGTAGCGACTTTGAAGATTACGCCGGTTACACGCAGCTTGCTGGTGATGGAAAAGAGGTCGCCTTTACACTCATTGATGGTGTTTTTACGACCTACGATTTCCCCGGCTCACAGGCGACGCGTTTCTATGCACTCGGTAATAATGGAAATGCTGCTGGCTACTATGTGGATGGCGAGGGTAAGCACCAGGGGGTCATCTTAGAAGATGGCGAATTGCGACAATACAATTTTCCAGAGTCTGTTGAAACGGAAGTATGGGGTATTAGTGATACGACGGGTGCCCTGACAGGGAATTTTATTGATGCTTCTGGCGTGCGCCGTGGCTTCTCAGGAGACAGAATCGTTGAATTCCCTGGCGCATTGGAAACCTACGCCGACTTTGTGAACTCGGAAGGGGGTATGGTCGGTAGCTACGTAGATGCTGATGGCATATACAACGCTTATGTACATGTCGCGGATGGTGATTTTGTATCGCTTAAGCTTACAACGGAAGCAAGACTGGAATACCTTTTTGTACACGGCATCAACGATGAAAGGATCGTCGTTGCGCGCGCCAAACCGGTAGATGCACCGCCAATCACTTATGCCGGCCTATTCCCGGAGGGACTACAGGAGCTTAAATTCCCGGGCAGCGTTAGCACAGAAGGTTACAATATCAATCAGGACGGTTCTATCGTCGGACACTATGACACAGCAGATGGACGCAGACACGGATTTATCGCAAGACCTATAACAGACACCGATGCGCCCGTTGAGGATGCCCCCGTTGTCCCACCCATCTTCGCTTACTATGCTTTTGAAACCATTGATGTCCCCGGCGTAGATTTTTTAGAGTTGACCGCAAGTAGTGACTTTGAGGATTACGCCGGTAACACGCGGAGTGCTGATGGTAAGAAAATTGTCGGCTTTACGCTCATTGATGGCGTTTTTACGCGCCATGATTTCCCGGGGTCAAAGAACACGTACTTTTATGCCTTGGGTAATGATGGAACAGCCGCCGGATACTATGAGGACAGTGTCGGTTTGTCTCACGGGGTCATCTTAGAAAATGGTGAGTTGCGACAATACGTTTTTCCAGATGCCGTCGAAACAGAGATATATGGTATCAGTGATACGACGGGTGCCCTGACAGGGAATTTTATAGATGCTTCTGGGGTTCGTCGCGGATTCTCAGGAGACCTAATTGTTGCGTACCCTGAAGCATCAGCAACTTATGCCGATTTTGCGAGCTCGGAAGGTGCTGTCATAGGCAGCTTCATTGATGCCCAAGGTGTATATAAGCCATACGTACGTAATCCCGATGGCAAATTTCTATCTCTTGACCTTCCACACGCAGCACTATTTGAATACTTTTTTGTCCATGGTGTCAACGATGCAGGACATGTTGTGGTGCGAGCCAAACTGATCGGCGATATCCCGCGCACTGCTGTCGGAACACTCCAGCACGGATTACAAAGCTTGGAGGTTCCGGGCAGCGTTAGCACGGATGGGTGGAATATCAATCAGGACGGGTCTATCGTCGGAAACTATGACTCAGCGGACGGGCGTAGACACGGGTTTATCGCAAGACCTGTTCCCAAGGCAGAGAGTGATTATTTCGGTAACGTATTTAACGTCACACTCTCCAAAGGCCTGAACATGCTCTCCGTACCGTTAGCACAACCCACACCGATGACAGCAAAGTCACTCGCGGGGATAACGGGTGCGAATGTCGTCATAACGCTTAATACCGCAACGCAACGTTTCGTCGCATGGACACCCGGGGCACCCGACGACGGTTTTCCGGTTGAAGGCGGCAAAGGTTATATCGTCAATGTTCCAGAAACCCGCAACTTCGCCTTCGTCGGATCCCAGTGGATAAACCAGACCGAGGCTCCCGCAGCGCCACCTACCATTACCCCCTTGATAAAGGGGGTTGCTCAAGAAGCGTGGGCATTCGTCGTCAGCGGGCATCTGGAAGGGAAACCGACGTTTGATGGCTACGAGGTTATCGTCCGTAATTTGAGAACGAACAGCGCGATAACCGCCTCGGTGCAAGGCGATTACTTCGCCGCTGCAACCGCTGATTTGGCGCGACGGAGCGTCGTCCAAGTCGGAGATGTGGTTGAAGTACGCGTCGTCGGTCCCGATGGAAACTTTGAATCACAAACTCTCAGTGTTAAAGTGACACCTGAGCACCTTGCAAACGCGGTTCTGCCTGTCAGTCTTGATGGTATCGGTAAACCGAGTCAGAACCTGTTGCTGCAGAACTACCCGAACCCGTTCAACCCGGAGACATGGATCCCCTATCAACTCTCCGAAGACAGTGCTGTATCCGTATCCATTTACGATACAACGGGTAAGTTGGTTCGGACGCTTTCGCTGGGTTTCCAACCCGCAGGCTTCTATAACAGTCGGGAACGTGCGGCGTATTGGGATGGACGTAACGCCTTAGGCGAACGCGTCGCGAGTGGTACCTATTTTTACCAGTTGACAACACCCGCTTTCCAGCAAACGAAACGGATGCTTATTCTGAAATAGCATCATAGAACCGTTGTGTAGGTGGGGTTTGTAACCCCACCTACTATTACCTCCGCAATACCTCTTAGGCAGACGGCGTTTCAAGCCTCATCTGTCTTTTTTCTACCCGTTGACGTAAAAATTCCAACCCGCCAAATTCCATCCCCTGCGGTAAGCGACAATCTCCTTATCCGCGAAAAATAAAAAGTAGTCAATATCAGAGAAAAGTGCTATAATATCCGTAGAGAATACTTTTGATATCGGTTTGAATATCTCATTTGAGCAAAAACCGTTTACTCACGATTTCCAAACACATATTAAAAAAGGATTGATATGCATCACTACATAAAAATAACACTTATTCTGTCTATAACTCTAACCATCTGCTTCATAGCGGACACCGTTGCACAAGTTGGTGCCGAAACACCGATTGCAGATTATATCTTTGAGACGATCGAAGTTCCCGATGTCGATTTTCTGGAAGTGACGGCAAGTAACGACTTCGGGGATTATGCAGGGAACACGCGAAGTCCTGATGGCGAAAAAACCATCGGCTTCACGTTGATAGACGGTGTTTTTACGACCTACGATTTCCCGGACTCGCAGAACACCTATTTCTATGCGCTCGGTAATAATGGGAACGCCGCCGGACACTACAAAGATAGCAACGGTCTTTACCATGGTGTCGTCTTGGAAAATGGCGAACTCCGCCAATATGATTTTCCTGGGGCAGCCGAAACCAACATCTACGGTATTAGCGACGAAACGGGCGCACTGAGCGGTAATATCGTTGACGCAGCGGGAGTCAGCCACGCCTTCTCAGGGGAACTGACAATTACATTTCCAGGCGCAATCAATACTTATGGGGACTTTGTTAACGCCGCAGGTGCTGTCGTGGGCAGCTACGTGGATGCCGATGGAATGTTTCATGGGTTCATACGTCACCCCGACGGCAGTTTCACCACTATTGACCTTCCGACAACGCCGAATCTTGAATTCCTATTTGTGAACACCATCACTGATCTCGGTCTCATCGGCTTCAGAGCCAAAGCTGCAAACGATATTCTGCGGTCCTATATCCTGCTGCCCAGCGGCACCCTCTATGAAGTGCGACTCCCAGGCAGTGTTATCACTGTCGTCCGAAATGTTAATCAAGATGGAAGTATTATCGGGTTTTATGACTTAGCAGATGGTCGTAGACTTGGTTTCGTCGGTAGACCTAAAGCACAGCCCAACGGAGAAGGTTTCGGCAATATTTTTTCTATGCACCTCTCTAACGGTTTGAATATGCTGTCTGTGCCGTTGAAACCGACTGTCCACATGACAGCACGCTCGCTTGCAGCAAAGACAGGTGCAACAGCGGTTATAACACTTGATACCGACAACCAAAACTTTATCGCGTGGACACCGAACGCACCCGATAACGGGTTTCCAATTGAAGGAGCAAAAGGGTACATCGTCAATCTACCACAAGCACGCGATCTTGTCTTCACTGGAACAGCGTGGACAAACCAGACCGAGGCTCCCGCAGCACCACCTGCCATTACGCCCTTGATAAGGGGGGACAGCGGGGTTGCTCAAGAAACGTGGGCATTCGTGGTTAGCGGAAAGTTAGACGGCATCGCGGACAGCAACGGTTATACGGTTGAAGTCCGAAATCTCCGGACGAACAGCGTCATGACTTCTGAAGTTCGCGGCAATTATTTCGCCGCTGCGACAGCGGATCTGAACTACCGAAGCGTCGTTGAAGTCGGTGACACACTCGAAGTAGTCGTCTCCGATACGGATGGAAATGTCGTTTCAGAAAGATTCGGTTTCACAGTAGACGCAGCGCATCTCGAAAAGGCTGTAATGACTGTGACACTCGACGGCATCGGGACCCCGAAGCGGAGTCAGTTATTACAGAACTACCCGAACCCGTTTAATCCTGAAACATGGATTCCGTACCAACTCTCGGAAGACAGTTCTGTCTCGGTCTCCATTTATGATACCACCGGCAAGTTGGTTCGGACGCTCCCGCTCGGTTTCCAATCCGCAGGTTTCTATAACAGTCGGGCACGTGCTGCGTATTGGGATGGACGTAATGCGTTAGGTGAACCCGTTGCCAGCGGTGTCTACTTCTATCAATTGACAACGCCTGTTTTCCAGCAGACAAAACGGATGCTCATTTTGAAATAGTATTTATATCACATCTCTCTCTCACTGAATATTCAAGGCAAAACTATTGGCACACTATAGATATATCACTCTCTCAAATATTACCGGAAGTGGGAAATAGCCACCTCCGAAGACCTGTCTTTCAGGTCGTGAACCGTGTTAACTTTAACGGCAAAATTTAAGGGGGAAATCATGCTAAAGCGTATCCAATGGACAACAGCACTGATATTAGCACAGTGTATGCTGATCGCAGTCGGCACATTCGCGGCGGAGGAACCTAAAGAAGGTGTAAACTATATCTGGGTAGACCTCGGCGAAGAGAGCGAAGGCGTTTTACTCACCCAAAGCGAACAAGGCGATGGCGTAACGGAACCCGCAGAGCAGGATGGCATTGATTGTTTAGAGAACCCCTGGCCCTATAACGGTCCCGGACACAATCACATGTACTTCAAGATTGATGACACATTTCTGTTTGGTGGTGATCATAAGGCGTGGATTGTCATGGAGTATTTCGACTCCAATGAAGCACCGGAGATTAACTGCCAATACGACAGCAACGGTGCCGGCCCTGTTGGCGGCGCGTTCCGGGGTGCAGGCGATGGCGCGTTCCTCCCAATAAAACTTGGTGGAACAGATGAATGGCTCGTTCACATCTGGGAAATCAAAGACGGACGCTTTGAGAATCGCGCAAACGGCTCAGACTTCCGGTTCTCCTCTCATGGCCGTGGAGCCATCTGGATTAATCGCGTCTGGTTCAGTACAATTGAACCGCCAGAAGATTTCGATGTCGACAGTCCGTTCGGTATCCCACAAGCCGTCGATCCAGCAGCAAAATTAACAACAACTTGGGGACAACTCAAAACAGGAAATAAATAACGTGTTTTGGTAGGTGCGGTTGGAACCGCACTTCTGACGACTGATAACTAACAATGAACTATCTCTGTGCAAAATGCAATAAAACCTACGAAATATCGCCGCTACGGTATCAGTGCGACTGCGGGAATGCCTTAACCTTAGCCACAGAGTCGCAGATATGTCCGAACCCACAGGTGCCAGCAGCGATGTCGCTCTGGCGGTATCGGGAGGCACTGCCAATTGACACGGACACAGAGATTGTCACGCTCGGTGAAGGCATGACCCCGCTCGTCCCACTGGATGTCAATGCCCCAGGGCATTTCGTCAAACTGGATTACCTCTGTCCAACCGGCTCCTATAAGGACAGAGGCGCGTCTGTTTTGCTGACGCATCTCAAAGCATTGGGGGTCGAAGCGGTCGTCGAGGATTCATCAGGCAACGCAGGCGCAGCGATCGCCGCCTATAGCGCAAGAGCAGGTATCCACTGCACCATCTACTGTCCGGAATCCACGTCGCAAGGAAAATTAAAACAGATTTCCGCCTACGGTGCCGAGTTAAAATTAGTGCCAGGGAACCGCATGGCAACGACAGAGGCAGTGAAATACGCAGCAGAGACCACCTGTTACGCCTCCCACAACTGGCATCCCTTCTTCTTAGAAGGCACCAAAACGCTTGCTTACGAAATCGTTGAGCAGCTCGGATGGCACCCGCCGACACACGTTATCTGTCCCGTCGGATTCGGGAGCATCTACTTAGGACTTTATATCGGTTTCCGTGAACTACAGACGCAAGGACGCATTAAAAATATCCCGCGCCTCCTCGGGGTTCAACCCGATGTCTGTTGTCCAATTTACAATGCGGACGTTAATAAGACGCCATCCGTTACACGAATGGCGCAGACCGGCAAAACACTCGCTGAAGGAATTACCGCGGAACTGCCTATCCGAGGACAGCTGATTTTAGAGGCAGTCACAACCACAAACGGCGCATTTACAACTGTCAATGACACAGACATCAAAACAGGACTGACAACACTCGCGGCAAAAGGCATCTATGTCGAACCGACTTCCGCCGTAGTTGTCCAAGCTTATGAGAAGTTCCGAGACGCAGGTATCGTAACATCAGGAGACCAAGTCGTGTCAATCCTCACCGGCACCGGCTTAAAAGCCATTTAGCGGACCCTATAACGGTAGGCGCTGTTTGTAACTGCGCCGGATTTTACACAGAAACTTGAAGGCCTCAAAAACCTCTTTGCTGACGGCTGATAGTTTCCCACGGCTAATGGCTAAAATACAGAAACAAAATGACAAAAGAAAACAAATCTCATCTCACACGACTTATTACGGTTTGCCTGCTCATCCTGTTCCTTGTTGTGGTCCTTAGTGCACTGCGAGGCGTTGATCATCTCTTTTTCGGCAGTATCGCTGCCACAGACAAGTACGCTGAGAAGTTACCGGATACCGTTAGAAAACGCGATGACCTCAATCGTAAACGCTGGCTCCCGGGCTTTCGGCTCCACCGTTACTGGTGGGTCGGGGGCGCTGCCGTTTACGTCGCAGAGATGGATCGCAATGCAACCAATCTCCAATTTGACATTGAACTCGCCAACGACCAGATCATAGGACGTGAAACGATTACCGATGCGACGCTGCGACTCATGAAAAGAGGTATCCTGCCACTCGCCGGTGTCAACGGAAGTTTCGGTATCCGCGGCGACTCTTATGGACGCGGCGGTATGACTTTTAACCTACACATCCAAGATGGAGAGCTCGTCAGCATCCCGATAGCGCGCGATAGATGGGGCTACTCGCCGCCATCCGCTTGGGGTGAAACCAGTTTCGGTGTTACACCAGACGGTGAATTCCTTCTCGACAGCGTCCAACTCAACGGGAAACTCCGCATCGACGGCAGCCAAGACACACTGTCCATTGATGCCATCAACCAAATCTGTGATTCGTATGCGCCGGTGGTCCTCTATACGCCACGTTTTGGACCCAGGACACTCACACGTCGAGCCTACGAGTTCATACTTGAAAAGCTTGAACTTCCGCTTACTGGAAAATACACCAGCAGATTCGTCGTCGCTGGGATCAACCGGCGTGGTGACAGTACGATACCGCGGGACGGTGTGGTTCTCGCAATGGAGCAGCGCACCGCACGCCATTGGCTTAGGATCATCACTGCGTCAGCAACCGGCACACTGGAAATCGCGCTAACACCTGAGAAATGGCAGCAGGTACAGCGAGGCGTCGGCGGAAACCTACGGCTCGTCCGAGATGGCGAGGTCGAACCTGAACTGGTTGCGTTTGGCAGGTCTCGTGGTCAGAGTGCGTACGCACACCGCAACGGTGCCTCGCGCCACCCACGCAGTGCTTTAGGATTTAATGATGATAAACTCTTCCTGATTGCCGTTGACGGTAGGCAGCAAGGCTACAGTATGGGGATGACGCTCTACGATATGGGAAGATTTTTCAGTGAACTCGGTATCAAACACGCCATCAACTTCGATGGCGGCAGCTCCTCAACGCTCTGGGCATTAGGTGAAGTCGCGAACAGTCCCGCACACGGCTATGAACGTCGTATCTTCAACGTCGCAATGATCCGGGCAAAAGAGAGGTGAACATGAAACCACGATACCTGCTACTGTTGACGCTATTAGTGTTCGCCTGTTCAAACAGGAACACCCCGCGCGCGGTCAGTGAAGACTTTATCTATAACTACTACCAGCGCGCTGACCAAGCCGCAGCACTCCTGCTCAGCCACGGACTCGCAGCACAAAAACTCGAAGACGAAATCGCACGTGTGAGTGAAGTGCGAGATCCCGGACAACAATTCGATGAAGTGCCGGATATGACATACAAACCGATCGGGGAAGAGGAAGACGAGGCGCACGTCCTATTCAACTACCAACTCACCATCAAAATCAGTGATACGGCAACGCATACCCGAAAAGTCGTCATCCAGACCGAACAGATTGACGGACGTTGGAAAGTTGTCAATTTCGATGAATATTAAGGTTGATATTTCTAATAAATGCAAAAAAAAGAAATGAACCCCGTTGTCTGGGTTGGAGACTCCAAAAAGCGGTTATTAACATTTCCCGCCAGCGTGCGGCATGAGATAGGTTTCATTTTAGAAAGAGCACAAGCAGGATTAACACATCACAATGTCAAGCTCTTGCGAGGATTTTCGGGTGTATATGAAATCGTGAGCAATTATGACCGTAACACCTACCGGGCGATTTACGCAGTCAATCTGGGGAACGTGATTTATGTGCTCCATTGCTTCCAAAAAAAATCGAAATTCAGGATAAAAACTCCGAAACAAGAGATTGCTTTAATTCGCAGGCGTTTGAATGAGGCAAAAGTGCTCGCTCAAAAGGAGAATGAAAATGACTAACGAAAAAATTGAATACGAAATAGGCAGCGGTAATGTATTCAAGGATTTGGAAATACCCAATCCAGAAGAATATCTCGCGAAAACTCGTCTTGCCATGATAATCTATGATATTATAACTGAAAGGAAACTTAAGCGTGGCAAGGCAGCTAAGCAGCTCGGTATTAGTAAGCGCGAAATCACGGCACTTTTAAACGGCAGGCTCGACGATTTCTCGATCGAACACCTATTTGCCATGCTCAGAAAATTGGATCGCGATATTGAAATTGTTGTGCGTGAGAGACCCGCTGATACGCCTCCAGCTGAGATTAACATTTCTACTGTCGTCTGAACATCAAAGCCCAGACCCATCTCACCGAACCGCAAGGAAATTTAAAAAATGAAAACGGGAAAAGTCGCTATCTTCACGCAGGCACAAACGCCGATGGAATTCCGAGAATACCCGATCCCGTCCGTTACCCCTGACGATATGCTCGTGCGTATCCGTATGGCGAATATCTGCGGCTCCGATCTGCATTTTTGGCGCGGACACGGTCCCAAAATCGAGAGTGGTATCCCGCAAGTGCTCGGACACGAAATGATTGGAACAATCGAAGCGATGGGACGCAATATCACAACCGATAGCACCGGACAACCCCTGACCGAAGGCGACCGTATCGCTTACTCCTATTTCAAGCCGTGCCAACGCTGCTGGATGTGTCTCAACGGGAAACCCGGCTGTCCGAACCGCTACCGAGATTGGCTCGGTGTCTCCAGTGAACAGCCACCGCACTTCCACGGTGCCTACGGCGAATACTATTACATGAAACCCGGACATTGGGTGTTCAAAGTTCCCGACGAACTCTCCGACGCGCTCGTATCACCGATCAACTGCGCCTTGTCCGAAGTCATTTATGGACTCAACCAGATCGGTATCACCCTCGGCGATACCGTCGTTATCCAAGGTGCTGGTGGACTTGGGCTCTACGCAACTGCCGTGGCAAAAGAGATGGGAGCGGGGAGAATCATCGTTCTGGACCGACTGCCTGCACGCCTTGCTCTTGCGAAGGAATTTGGTGCTGACGAGACCCTCAATGTCGATGAAGTTGACATGAAATCACGGGTTGAATACGTCCTTGACCAGACGGGAGGCATCGGTGCGGACCTCGTCGCCGAGTTTGTCGGCTCGCCACGCGTCCTCGCTGAAGGCGTAGAGATGCTCCGATGGGGTGGACGCTACCTCTGGATCGGAAACATCAACCTCGGATTCCCGACAGAGATTGATCCGGGTAACATCGTGCGCTGTAGCAAGGCGATCCGTGGTGTGATTGTCTACGAACCGTGGGTTATCCCACGTGCGCTTGACTTCCTACTGCGCACCCGCGGCAGGTACCCGTTCCACAAAATTATCTCCGATACCTTCCCGTTCGGCAAGATCAACGAGGCATTCTCCTACGCAGACACAGGCTCAGCCATCCGAATCGGATTGGAATTCGACGCGGTTCATTAAATTGGTGCTATGGAATTAGAAATGCATAACTACAGAAAATTCAAAGACTATCACATTGAACAACTGCGTGATCCAGAGGACGCGAGGATATATCTTTCCGTCGCGCTTGAGGATTATGAAAAAGACGAGGATATAGATGCATTCCTACTCGCAATTAAAGACGTAGCAGAGGCACAAGGAGGTATATCTAAATTGGCCGAACGCCTCAGCCTTACCAACGAGGGGCTTAGCAAAGTCCTTACCGAAAATGGAAATCCACAAATTAATACGATACGCCAAATACTGCATGAGTTAGGGTTTAAATTTTCGATAGAGGCACGAGAAAACCGCCCACACACTGTATGAACTATTCTCATAAAGCCGCTACTTCGGTATACATTCATATCCCATTTTGTGCTACGAAATGCTACTACTGCGCCTTCAATACGTACACCTTCCACAAGGAGCAAGCGAAAGGATACTTAACCGCACTCCGCACAGAGATAGCACTTTACGCGCCAGACACCGAACCCCTACAAACAATCTTCATCGGCGGCGGCACGCCTTCCATCCTTTCTGCCAACGCCCTGTCGCAGCTGCTCACCGATATCCATCAGCATTTCCGAATCATATCGGACACCGAAATCACCGTAGAATGCAATCCTGGCACAGTCGATACCGAGAAACTCCGCATCATGCAAGACAACGGCGTGAACCGACTCAGCTTCGGACTCCAAGCGATGCAGGACGAAACCTTGAAACAGTTAGGCAGAATCCACACCGTTGCAGAATTCCGCCAGAGTTACCAACTTGCCCGTGAGAACGGTTTTGAGAATATCAACATAGACCTCATCTTCGCACTCCCGGAACAGGCGATGGAAATGTGGCACCACACCCTCAACGAAGTCATTGCTCTCGAACCCGAACATATCTCTGCCTATAACCTCGTCATGGAGGAAGCGACCCCGTTTTATGAATGGTGGCAAGCCGGTGAACTCCACCTCCCGACTGAAGACACGGAAGCGGATATGTTCCAATACACGATTGAGACGCTCACCGCGCACGGATACGAACACTACGAAATCTGTAACTTCGCCAGACCGAATCGCGAAGCGCGGCACAACCTCGTCTACTGGAACAACCAACCCTGCATCGGACTCGGTGTCGGTGCGTGGGGGTATATTAACGGCGTACGCTATGCTAATATCCGAGGCATCGCCCCTTATATTAAACAACTCTCCGACCGTAACAAACCCATTGCCGACACAGAATGCCTGACCGGACACGCCGAAAAGGCGGAGACACTCATGCTCGCACTCCGCAAACGGGAAGGCATCTCTCTTGACGCTTACCGAAATCGATTCGGTGAAAATATTGAAGTCGCATTTGGGAGTATCCTGAAAAAATGGATGGATTTAGGATTGTTGGAACGCACAGCCACGCATCTCCGTCTCACCGCACGCGGCCTCTTCCTGGCAAATGAGGTATTTGTCGAATTGATGTGATTAAAAGTAGTAGACATATCCCGTCTGCCGTTCACTCAGAAATATCTGCCTTCTCTCATCTTTATTGGACGAGGTTTGCAACCTCGCCTACTGACTGCTGATAAAAAATTCCCGTAGGTTGGGTTGAACGATGTTAAGAATGTCCATGCTGATGTCCAGATACTGCTGAACGCAACAAAGCATCTGATACTCACAAGAACATAGTGAAACCCAACTTCATACTACCATCCAAAGCGTTGGGTTTCACTCAGTCTCTGTTTGATGGAGCATACATGGAAGAACTTTATTTTTCTATGGTTTCCAATCGTTTTTCTCAAATCCGTTCAACCCAACCTACAATGCTACCTCCTCATTGTCGTCCCAGGACCGGTAGGTTCGGTTTCCTAACCGAACCGGCTTTTATGCGGAACCCTAAAGACTACAAAAAACCCCTCTTGAGTCGCGTAGGGGTTTATTTCCTTAGGGGTTTCTTCAGCATTAGTATTTCTGTAGAAACTTTCAACTTCAAGAAGCATTCACCGAGAAATACGGTTGACTGATCCTTTAGAACCTGATAATATAACGTATATCAAAATACCACAAATCAATACGCGGTTATATGTTACACCAAAAGGAGTGTCCGCATGAAATTACGTTTTCCTGAATCTGAAATCCAGCAATGGGCTGAACGTTATAACTCTGGAACCACTGAAGCAGGCTTTGTTGAAATTCGGTCTAAAGTGCAAGAACAAGGCTATCTTGATAAAGAACTATTGAAACGCGTTGCACGCTGGAAGTCTAAGAGGCGCGCTGGTCTCATTGAAAGAAACGACGATGACTACATAAAAGACATCACTTCGTTTGCCTTTAGTGCCACAAGTGAACGCGCAAGAATAAGATCCCTGCGCCTTCTGGATGGTGTTGGATGGCCAACCGCCTCTGTCATTCTTCACCTATTCCACAAAGACCCATACCCAATCCTTGATTTCCGAGCGATGTGGTCCATTGGGTTAGACGACTACAAATATTCATCTGCTTTTTGGTCGGATTACACAAACTTTTGCCGAGATATCGCATCACGCAACCAAGTTGATATGCGAACTTTGGACAAAGCACTGTGGCAGTATTCAAAAGAAAACCAACCGGTATCATAATTTTCGCAAATCTGCTATTATATTCACATGCCGACACTCAATCTCAAACCCAGTCACAAAGCGATCCGCGACTACTACGCTACGCTGCAGCAATACAAACAACAAGGTATCAAACACGAAGGTGCTGTCAGTTCACCTTTTGATACGCTTCTACACGTCTGCGCGAAGCAGATAAACGCCACCTTCGTACCGCAACACGCCATGCACACCGCATCGGGAAACCGTATCGTCATTGACGGCGTAGTCCGACACGAACACGGGTTCCCCTTTGCCTATTGGGAAGCGAAAGACATAGACGACGACCTCGCGAAAGCCGTCCAAGAGAAACGAGACGCAGGCTATCCACTCGATAACACGCTCTTCCAAACGCCGCAACGCGCCCTCTTGTACCAAAACGGTGCGGAAGTCCTCGATACCGACATCACCGAACCCGCAAACCTAATCGCAACACTCCAATATCTGTTCGCTTACGTCCCACCGGCACTGGACAATTGGCACACCGCCGTCTCGGACTTCCGGGAGCATGTCCCCGACCTCGCAAATAGACTGAAAGAACTCATCGAGCAACGCCACGAAACCGATCCAGCCTTTAAGAAAGCCTTCACCGATTTTTACGAGACCTGCCGCACCGCAATCAACCCGGAACTCTCACAGGATGCTGTCGAGGAGATGCTCATCCAACACATCCTCACCGAACGCATCTTCCGCACCGTCTTCAACAACTCCGCCTTCACCCGCAGAAACATCATCGCACGCGAAATCGAAAACGTCGTTGACGAACTCATCCGACAGGCGTTCAGTCGCGAGGAGTTCCTCAAACCGTTAGATCGGTTCTACATCGCTATTGAGCAGGCAGCAACCCTCTGCAAAGATTTTTCCGAAAAACAGCACTTCCTCAACACCTTTTATGAGAAATTCTTTCAAGGGTTCTCCGAAGATGTCGCAGACACGCACGGTATCGTCTACACACCGCAACCGATTGTCGATTTCATGGTGAGCAGTGTTGAGCATATCTTGGAAACCGAGTTTGGGCGGTCGTTGTCGGATACCGGCGTGCATATCATCGATCCGTTTGTTGGGACAGGGAACTTCATCGTCCGTCTGATGCAGGACATCCGAGGTGCTTCATTAGAAGAAAAATATCGCCACGAACTCCACTGTAACGAGGTGATGCTCCTACCCTACTACATCGCCAGCCTGAACATCGAACAGGAATTCTACCAACGCACAGGGGCGTATCTCCCGTTTGAGGGGATCGCACTTGCCGATACATTTGAGCTGCTCGAACAGCAGCAAGGCGAACTCTTCACGCGTGAGAACACAGAACGCGTAAAGCGACAAAAAGCAGCAGATATGTTTGTCGTCATCGGCAACCCACCGTACAACGCGTGGCAAGTCAATGAAAACGATAATAATAGGAATCGGAAGTATCAGATAATGGATAAACTGATACGAGACACCTATGTTGCAGATTCCAAAGCAACGAATAGAAACGCACTTTACGATCCATACGTCAAGGCAATTCTGTGGGCATCGGAACGAATTGGTGAGGAAGGTGTTGTGGCGTTTGTGACGAATAACGGGTTTCTGGATGGTCTGGCGTTTGACGGCATGCGAAAACATCTCGCAGACGATTTTGACGCTATCTATATTTTGGATTTAGGCGGGAATGCACGGAAGGGATTAAAAGTCTCAGATGCAAATGTATTTGGAATTCGGGTTGGGGTGAGTGTCAATATATTCCTCAAAACGAAGCAAACGCAGCCCAAAATACCCCGTATTTTCTACTATCGCACCGATGACTTGTGGAACAAGAAACAGAAATTCAACTTTCTGAATTACCACAAGCACATAGGAACTATTGAATGGCAAATGATCGAACCAGATGCGCGACATACGTGGTTAACTGAAGGACTTCATGCTGAATTTGACACCTTCATTCCGATAGGAACTAAAGAAGCGAAAGCAAATAAGGATGTAGCATCAAATGTGATTTTCAAAATCTACAGTAGTGGTGTTAAAACCAACCGTGATGCTTGGAGTTATAACTTCGACCAAAACGCACTAACTGCGAACATTCAGCGGATGGGTAGTACCTACAATACAGAAGCGGATAGATGGAAACGCGGAGATAACAAAGCAGTGAATATTGACGACTTTGTAATATATGATGACACAAAAATCGCTTGGAGTCGAGATTTAAAGGCAAAGTTAAAACGCGGAACAATTGCTGAATATTTAGAACATAAGGTAAGAACTTCCCTTTACCGTCCTTTTACCAAATCAAACCTTTATTTTGACCGGACAATCAGCGATGTTTTATACATGGTTCCATCCATTTTTCCTAATTCTGAGAGTGAAAAAGAGAATCGGGTGTTATGGACTAAGGTTGGGAAAGAGTGGCCGATGTTTGCGCTAATGACAAACAAAATTCCTGATATTTTACCACAAGGCGGTTCCCAATGCTTCCCCTTCTACACCTACGACGAGGACGGCACAAACCGACAAGAGAACATCACCGATTGGGCATTATCGGAATTTCGAGGGCACTACCACGACGACACCATCACCAAGTGGGACATCTTCCACTACAACTACGGTCTTCTGCACCATCCCATTTATCGTGAAAAATACGAGAGGAATCTCAAGCGCGACCTTCCACATATCCCTTTCGCCGAAGACTTCTGGGGGTTCGCCAACGCCGGTGCGCAGCTCGCAGACCTCCACATCAACTACGAATCCGTTCCGAAATACGACGGACTGAAACACATCGAAACACCCGATATGCAGATCGATTGGCGTGTCGAGAAAATGAAACTCTTGAAAGATAAGACGCAGTTGAGATACAACGATTTCCTCACGATAGACGGCATCCCTATAGAAGTGTATGACTATCGGTTGGGTACGCGTTCCGCGTTGGAGTGGATTGTGGACCAGTATCGTGTGAAGGTAGACAGACGGAGCGGCATCATCAATGATCCGAACCGTGCGGATGAACCGCGGTATATTGTAGACCTCATCGCCCGCGTCATCATGGTTAGCCTCAAAACCGTCGAAATCGTTAACGGATTGCCCCCATTAAAAAAATAGGTGCGGTTTTTCAACCACACCGAATCACTTTTAGGTTTCTATTTACGTTTTGTACGCTCAAAGGATGGTAAATTTAGAAAAACACTGCATTCAGGATTTGGTTAATGCCACGGAAAACTCTGGACTTCGCAAAACACTAACCACAGCATCGGCGTGTTCAAGCTGCTCAGCAACTTTAGGTGTACAAGTGATAAACAACATATTGAAAGTCGTAGGCTCCTCAATTTTGAAAACTTCGGCATCCAACCCTTGACTTTTAATCCATGTCTTAATTTCATCCTTGCGTTTGACAGAATTTGCTTTTAATAATTTATACTTCTCTGCTCGATCAAGTCCTGCCAGTTCTTTGGAAGATGGTCTGTTTACCGTTACCATGAATTGAAGCATATTTGGGGGTGGGATTGAGTGGACGTGTCCAGTTCTATGCCTTTCGGTTCCCATTTTTTTTTAAACCTCGCAAGTCCTGCTCCTACCCTATCCGCGGGTGCTTGGAGAGGGAGGGCTGTGTCGATAAGATGTTGCCGAAGTGCTTTCCCTTGGAGATTTGCATCTGCTGAAGCATATAGGGCAGCGATTCCAGTAACATAGGGCGCAGCCATACTCGTACCGCTCATATACTTGTACAAACTTCTATTATTTATGTCACGTTCTAAGCTTGAAAAAATATTAACACCATAGCCGACAATATCAGGTTGTGTTTCTTTTCCAGTTAGTGATGTACCACTACCACTAAAATGAGCAGGTTTATTATTGAAATTAACTGCGCCAACCGATAAAGTTCCAGAGTCCACTGTTTGAAGTTTTGACTTTTTAGCTAACGCAATAAAACTATGCATCTAAAATTCCCTTTTCACTTTATATAAGGCAATTCTTGCCGTATTTCTGTTTTCCATGTGTATAGGATACTAAGGACGTATTAAAATTGCAACTAAATTTGTAGGCAAGCACGACATCCAGATGTCGCGTAATAAGTGATCTATCAGTTACAAGGATTCATCAAATTTTTATAGTAAATCCCATAATTATTTGCACACACGGTAACTCGTAGGGGCTGGGTTACCCAGCCCCTACGACAGGGCGAACTGTAAACTTATTTTCGGATTTTACTATAATGTTACCGTAAAAAAACAGGAAAAACAAAGAATTCAGTGTGTTGATGTTTTAGTAAAGGCGATTGTTACTGTTACTTCCCATGAATCCGTTTATGGCACCCGCCACACACCGCAGTCAAATCACTGAGTCGTTCTCTACCGATGCGCCTATAAGTTTCGTGATGCACCTGTTGCATGTTCCCTCCCGCACTTTCGACATTTATAACCAGCGCGTTTTAAAATCGTCCGGCGTTTGGCTTGCCATCGTCTCGATTTTCGGTATCGTCTATAGGATCTCTTGTTCATGCCTTATCCTCAAAATGGGTTTTAAATGTTTAAGGACACCGTTGCCCTTACTTCTTAAAATTGTAGCATATCTGTTGAGAGCATTCAAGGTAAACCACGCCCTGAACGAACAAACGAACCGCCTAACTTGACTTCCAGAAATGAATCTGCTACAATACATTACAGTGTTAACGATTTTGTATGCTGCCAAACAGTCAACTTGAAACATTCAGCAGTTAAGTTAAGGGAAACCTATGAGTCAAGCAACATCCAATCAACATGACCCAGATATGCTCGATGAATACGATTTCAGCGAGGGAGTTCGGGGAAAATATGCCGAGCGATACTACGCAGGCAAAAACATTATTAAGCTTGACGACGACGTAGCCGAAATGTTCCCCGATGCGAAATCTGTCAACGATGCCTTGCGAGCATTAGCAAAAATCATCGCCGAGCATCAGCAAAAAACGCCATAAAAAGATTGCATCCTATTTAGCAACGAAAAAAAATGAGACGTTTTGGAACTCAGGGACGTGTGTATCCCGACAAACATTATGTGGTCGCCCGCGCCGAGGAGACCGCCGATTTCATTGACCGCATCAAAGATGGGCGATATATTGTCTTGTTCGCGCCACGGCAGACCGGCAAGACGACCTTCTTTCGCTTGGCACTTGAGGCACTCGCTCTTCAAGATTCAACCTATTTCCCGATTCAACTGAATTTTGAAGAGTATGAGGACTATGATCCTACCCGTTTTTATGCCTCCCTGCGTAAGGAGATTTGCAAAGAGATCGAGCGGGTTTTTCAAAAACGCGAAATGCATCCCTCTGATGGATTGGCGCACTTCCTGGTGAACACGGAGATAACCGATCATGTTTCGATGCGGGAGTTCTTTGAAACGTTCGCGAAGCACCTTTCTCAGAACAGGCATTGGCAGCGGGTTGTCCTTACTATTGACGAGTTTGATGCGATCCCTCGTGCGGCTCTTAAGGGGTTTCTGCGTTCACTTCGTTATATCTACCTTTCCGACCAAATCCGGTGTCCACACAGCGTTGGTATCGTTGGCGTTAAAGGTATCGCACAACTCAACTACGACAGGTCTATTTCCCCGTTCAATATCCAAGATGAATTCCATTTGCCGAGCTTCACGCTCGAACAAGTGCAAGAACTGATCGGACAATATACGGACGAAGTCGGGCAGGCCTTCGCACCAGAAGTTATTGCGTCTATTCATAAGCAAACCGCTGGACAGCCTGTCCTCGTCAACCGATTCGCACAGATCCTCACCGAGGAGATGGACATCCCAAAAACCGAAACGATTACGATGGCGCATTGGACGACAGCACATGCGCAGCTGCTTGAGGAAAGTAATGTTAATATCACACACCTGACAACCAATGTCCGTAAAGACCCGCGCTTTGAAAGCCTTCTGATGCGAATTATGGCACGTGATGAAGGTGTAGCCTTCAATCTGGATGATGACATCATCAACGAACTCGCTACTTATGGGGTCATCAAAAAAGGTGTTGACGATATGTGTGAGATCCTCAATCCAATTTATCTTTACCGTATTATGAGGGCGTTCAAACCAGCTGTAAATGGATTGGAGCAGGAATATTTTCCTGAAGACATCGGCAAACCCCCGATCCCCGGATAGAGACGGAGACATTGGACAGTGTAACAATCCGGAGTTATGTTATCCCAGTGATACAGGAAGCCCCTTCAAGCATGCCAAACCAAAAGACATAAAACAGCGTCCACCAACTGCCCACCGCTGATGGCTGACCATCGACAGCCGACTACCGACAACCAATCAAAAACTTGACATCAACCCGAATATCCCGTACAATATACACATGCCACGCAAAAACAAGATTCTCAACATCGGTGATACCGCACCGTTATTCACGCTCCCGTCGCATCAGCGGAGAGATGTCTCACTTGAAGCGTACCGGGATTTACAGCACGTCGTCCTCACCTTCTTTCGAGGCACTTGGTGACCGAACAGTCGCCGCCAGTTGACGGCAGTACAAGAGAATATTGAGGCATACGAAGCGTACACCGCCACACCGCTCGCTATCGCCGGACAGTGGCCCCGTGAGTTCCGAGGCTTTGTGGAAAAAAATGGGATCACGTTTCCGCTACTGGTAGACAAGACGCGGGATGTTATCAAGCGTTACGGGGTCTATCACTGGCTGAGCCTTGACGCTTACAACATCGCACGGCCTGCAACATTTATCATAGGCAAAACCGGGATTGTTAGATATATGTACATCGGGGCACACCAGTTCGATCTCGTCAAACAGTCGGAAATTCTCGAATCTCTGAAAGCTGTGGCAGAACTGTAAAGAAATGGTTTTGATTTCTAACGCAAATATGATATACTATGTAGAAACAGACAGCCGGTGTGAGTAACGTATCGCTATGGACGAAGCACATGTAGTCTTTATGCAACGCGCCCTTGATTTAGCGAAACGAGCAACGGGGCGGACCAGTCCCAACCCGCTCGTCGGTGCAGTTGTCGTCAAGGACGGTCAGGTGATCGGTGAAGGCTATCACCAAAAAGCGGGAACGCCGCACGCTGAAGTCCATGCCCTCAACGCCGCAGGCGAGAACGCCAGAGGCGCGACAATTTACGTAACGCTTGAGCCGTGTTGCCATTCGGGACGCACACCGCCTTGCACAGACGCACTCATTAACGCTGGTATCGCTGAAGTCTACATCGCAGAAGTCGATCCGAACCCGAAGGTCGCGGGCAAAGGTGTTCGTCAACTTGAGCAAGCAGGTCTCCACGTCCACCTCGGTTTATATGAGCAGGAAGCAGCCGACTTAAACGAGGTTTATAGGAAATACATCCAAACCGGCATGCCGTTTGTGATCCTCAAGACCGCTATGAGCCTTGACGGGAAGATAGCAACCGTTTCTGGTGAATCGCAGTGGATTACGTCCGAAGCATCACGTCAACACGGGCATCAGATCCGGGACCTGGTAGACGCAATCCTCGTCGGCAGAGGCACCGTTGAACGCGATAACCCGGCACTGACAACACGGCTGCAAGATAAACAAGGACAAGACGCTACCCGGATTGTGCTGGATTCACACGCGAGGACATCCACGGATGCACGCATTTTCAGTGCCGAAAGCGAGGCAGGTGTCATTGTCGCTGTAACGCCCGATGCACCCGCTGGAAACGTTGCGGCACTCCAAAAGACAGGTGCAGAAGTGGTAACCGTACCAGCAACAGCCGGAAACCGGGTCTGTTTTAAGCGTTTAGTGGAAATATTGGGCAAACGTGAGATAACAAGTATCCTCATAGAAGGTGGCGGCGAAGTCAACGCATCCGCTATCGCAGCCGGAATCGTTGATAAAATGATGTGCTTTATCGCACCTAAAATCATCGGTGGACGGAACGCACCCGGACCCATCGGCGGCGACGGGTTTCCGAGCCTAAGTGATGTGCCGCACTTACAGCGGATCCGCGTCACGCCGATGCCTGATGCCGATTTTCTCATTGAAGGGTATCTGTAACAATATGTTTACTGGAATCGTCGAAGCACTTGGCACTATCAAAAATATACGGCATCTGTCCGAAGGTGCCACGCTCGAAATTCAGGCAGCTGAGCTGCTCACAGACGCTGAAATCGGGGACAGTATCGCCGTTGACGGTGCTTGTCTTACGATCCGGACGCTGACATCGGAGAGTTTTGCTGCTGATATATCCGCTGAGACGCTGCGCCGCACGACATTAGGCGAACGTAAGGTCGGTGAACAGGTTAACCTCGAACGCTCACTCCGGTTAAGCGACAGATTAGGCGGACACCTCGTGCTTGGACACGTAGACGAAGTGGCGACAATCTCAGCGTGGAGAGACGAAGGTGATGCCTCCTTGATGCGGGTAACGATGAGCAGCAACATCAGACGCTACATCGCATACAAAGGCTCCGTCACCGTTGACGGTATCAGTTTAACAGTATCAGACGTGCAGGCAGACACCTTTGAAGTTGCCTTAATTCCGCACACGAAACAGGTCACAACTTTAGGCGCGAAACGGACGGGTGCCAACGTCAATCTTGAGGTTGACATTGTTGCCCGTTATATTGAAACGCTCCTTAATAACAGAACCTCGGAGGAGAATTGGGCTGAACAGCCCGCTTCCGAGACACTTAATCTCAGCTTCTTAGCGAAACACGGCTACATTGAATAGCCGTCGGCTTTCAGCACGGTTTTTTCTACGAAAAAATCTTTCAGCGGTCAGTTAATCTCTTGTGGTATCAAGTTTTGTTGTGGCTGCCACAGCATAACTGAATGCCACATAAAACTTGCTGATAGCCGATAGCCGAATGCTGATAGCCGATAGCCGATAGCCATTATGTCAAACACATTTAATACCATTCCTGAAGCACTCGCTGCCATTAAAAACGGGGAATTGATTATCGTCGTTGATGAACCCGACCGCGAGAACGAAGGCGATCTGATCATGGCAGCTGAAAAGGTAACCGCGGAAGCCATAAACTTCATGGCGACATACGGCAAGGGGTTGATATGTCTCCCCACCTGTTCAGAACGGCTTGCCGAACTCGAACTCCATCCTATGGTTGCCGCTAACACGGCACAAATGCAGACCGCGTTCACCGTCACGATCGACGCAAAAGAGGTAACAACTGGTATCTCCGCACAGGAACGCGCATACACAATCCAGAAATTTGTTGACGCTGATGCTGTCCCCGGAGACTTCGTCCGACCGGGACACATCTTCCCGTTAGATGCGAAACCCGGCGGCGTTCTCCGCCGCGCCGGGCATACCGAAGCTACAGTCGATCTGGCACGGATGGCGGGGTTATATCCGGCAGGTGTCCTCTGTGAGATCCTCAACGACGACGGAAGCATGGCCCGCGTCCCTGAACTCATGAAATTCGCCGCCAAGCACCAACTCAAAATTATTACCATCTCCGATCTCATCGCATACCGCCGAAAGACGGAGACCCTCATCCGGCGCGTCGCAACTGCCGATATACCGACCGCACATGGCGAATTCAAACTCTACGCTTACGAAAGCACTGACACGGACGGTGAGAACATCGAAACAGATAAGACGCACGTAGCACTCACAAAAGGCGATATTACGGAAGCGTCCCCGGTGTTAGTACGGGTACATTCGCAATGCCTGACGGGCGATGTCTTCGGTTCACTCAGATGCGATTGCGGCGAGCAACTCGAAATCGCTTTGCAGAACATTGAAAAGGAAGGCAGAGGCGTACTCCTCTATATGCGACAGGAAGGCAGAGGGATGGGGCTTAAAGGGAAACTCCGCGCCTATCAAGTGCAGGACAGCGACGGATTGGATACCGTTGAGGCGAACGAACATCTCGGATACCCCGCAGACTTACGCGATTACGGCATCGGCGCACAGATATTAGCCGATTTAGGGGTCCAAAAGATGCGTCTAATGACAAACAATCCGCAGAAGGTCAAAGGATTAGACGGCTACGGTCTCGAAATCGTCGAGCGTGTCCCGCTCCAGACCAAACCCAATTCTTTTAATCGCAGATATTTGGAAACAAAACGTTCCAAACTTGGACACCTCCTCCTCGACGAGGAATAAAGAATGGAGAGTTAACAATAAAAACTATGCCAAACGTCTACGAAGGACACCTTCTCGGTGAAGGTCTCTCTTTCGGTATTGTCGTCAGCCGATTCAACAGTTTTGTCACCGAAAAACTCCTCGCTGGTGCGTTAGATGCGCTAAAACGGCACGGTGTTGACTTAGACCAAGTTGATGTCTTTTGGACACCCGGTGCCTTTGAGATTCCGGGAGTCGCCAAACGTCTCGCCGAAAGCGAAAAGTACGATGCCGTCCTCTGCCTCGGCGCAGTCATCCGCGGCGCGACACCACATTTTGATTACGTCGCTGCCGAAAGCGCAAAGGGAATCGCACATCTATCAGGCAGCACCGGGATCCCAGTGATTTACGGTGTCATCACCACAGACACCATAGAGCAGGCACTCGAACGCGCCGGTATCAAAGCAGGCAACAAAGGTTCGGAAGCCGCCATCGCTGGCATCGAGACAGCTAACCTCTATAAAACAATTGAAAAAATTTTATGTGAGTAATTGCTAATGTTCAGGTTAAAATGGAGAGGGCAAGAAAATGAAAAATATCTTGATTGACATTCTCAATAGCCGTATCTTTCAAATCGGCGGGGTTGGATGCCTCCTCTTCCTAACAGGTATCTACTTCTACGTGCAGTGGAACACCGCACGCTTTGAAGCATCGCTGCCGAAAGCACCACCGCAAGACCCACACACAAACACCCAGCAGATTGCCAACAGACGCACTACACAGGATCCCCAAAACACTGAAGACCCCGCCATTCCCACGGTGCCGCGCACGCGTGTGAATGCTGGTAACGCACACACGCACGCAGATGGGCGCACGCATATACACGCACTTACTACCCCGACTGCAAATAGCGCACAACAGACCGAAGACACTGACAAGTGGACCGTCATGTGGCCACCGGACATCCCCGGACTCGGTATCCATCCGAAAAGACCACGTCCGCCTGAAATCCCGATTGAAGTCCTTTCAGAAATCAGCGACATTGGTTCGGCAGTAAAGAGAGGTGAACTGCTACGAGGAGATAAAACGCTAGTTGAAGATAGCCTCGGTCTAGAGTTATCCGAAGCTCAGTATCGTGAAGTGCTTGAAGATATTCGCGAAGCAGGTGTACTTACTCGTGAAGAAGCCGATCAACAACAACTTGAAATCCTCGCTGATTATTGGGGGTTGGACCTTGACAATACCGAGGGCTTCATCAGAAAAATGGAAGAGTACCAGATCAGCCCCGAGGCCGTCATGAAACGCATTGAACCCGAACTCGCTTTTCAAACCCTTTTCGACTGGTGGAATGAGCGATCTGTCACCGGCATAACTTCCCAAAGACTTGAGCACTACGCCGAACACGCCCTGTCCGTGAACCCGAATAACGTCGATGCACACGCCATCCTCGCAAAAACAGTGAAAGATTACGAGGCGATTCTTGACATGGATCCGAATTATTACAAAGCGATGGATGCCATCGCCAGATTACGCTATCACGATGCCCCAGAGGAAGTGATCCCGCTGCTCGAAAAATCCAGTGAACTTGGTTCCAAAGGGGCAGATATGTACCTCGGCTGGACGTATGAACGACTCGGCGACTACAAAACCGCCTGGACTCATTACTACAAATCCCTGATACTGCAACCCGATGGGCAGGTGTCGCTGATGCACATGGGTGCTATTTTGAGAGGTGAACCGCGCATTGAACCGATACAACGCAAAACACAGACACTGCCACCGGCACACGGGGCACTCGATGCCCAGATAGACATAGACACCGACATCGCAACTGATGGACAGTCGCTCACCGACACCGACACGGATTGGACATCGACACCCAACCAAACGGAAACAGCGGAAACCGCTTACAACGCGAAAGCCGAAGCCGCTAAAAAAGCTGCGCAAGAGTTTCAGAAACTTCAAAGCCAGTCCCAACAAGAGTTTGAGGAATTCATTGACTGGTTAGAACACGGGATCAACGACGCACCTGACGCACAAGATTTCCTTTCACAACAGATGAAGACTTTTCTGACTACTAAAGAACCAGCGAACAGCACAAACGCAGCACGCTTTGCACCTGAACGGATCATCCATGCACAGGAAACGCTTGAAAAATACGGACACGAAGAAGGCCTCAAACGTTTAGAAGAAGACGACCCCGAAATCGCGAAACACATCCGACGCAATCCACCTATGTCTCGTGATAAGGGGCATAAATGAGGGAAGGATAGAAGTTTTCCTGAAAAAAAAAGGATAACCGATTTTATGAAACACACGCGAATACTTTTCATAATCATTCTCTGCAGCGTTTACGGCTTCTGCAGCGATTTCTCATTAACCAGTGCCCAAGGTCCTGAACTCATGGAGATCCGATATAAAAATGAGTCGTGGCTTCCTGTTCCGTACACGACAGTCACTGTGGAATTCAGAATACGAAGCGAGGCGAACTGCTCCAGTGCTGATGTCACCGCCTTCCTCGCCAATATAACAAATTACAACGGGGAACTTGGAAATTCTGGCAATGTACGAGGTACACAAAATGACATGCGCCTAAAGGCATCCTCGAATTCAGATTGGACAGAGAACAGCCCGAATTCCATCACCCGTACTATCAGCCAGAGTGAAACCTACTACCCTATCGTTATCAACTGCTATGACTACGCTGCTTATGCTGAGATCACTGTCTCTGTTACCTGTGGTTCCATCACACAAACAAAAACCCTCAAACTCCCGAAGGACGATAACGGGAATAAAATCGCTGATAAGTGGGAAAACGATAACAACATCTATACCAGCAACACCAGTAATGCCCAAGCACTCGTTCGCAAGGACACCGATCCCGGTCCAAACCCGAACCTCACCGGTGATGGTATCTCTGTCTTTGACGAATACCGTGGATTTATGCTACAGAAGGGAAACACAAATACGAATGAGTTCAAACGTCTGGATCCTAACAAACCGGAGTTCTTTGTCTCTTGGGCGGCGAACGCGACCCATAAAAACGCAGGTGTAGGCGATGCCATGAAACTCCCTGGAAACCTCACTGCGCGCCTCGTCAGGCGTGCCGATTTACACACGGATGCCAGCGGCAAGATGCTAAATCCAATATGGACAAATACAGGCTCCCAGACGATCTACGCTGTTCGAATTACAGAAAATGCGACTGGAACAGACTCCACTTATCCAAATGCTCTCGGGACTGCCCTTGTAGGGCCCCCATCATCTGCCTCTGAGGTAACCCTCTATCTCAGTAGGATTACAGGGACGAAGATTGAGATTTTCACACAGATTCAAGATGTGCTGGCACATGAACTGGGGCATAGCGTTAACCTCAATCACTGTCCCGTCGATAATTCCCAAGCCTGCTACATGTGGAACGAGTACCAGCAATGGACCCACTATATGGCACATCATAATCGGGACTATGACGTGTCCCCAGCATCCCCGAATAATGCCCCGCAAAAGGAATTTAAAACGACACAAAGCAGCACGCCGCAAAACCCTGTAAGTCCACCCTCCTCAGAAAGTTCAAGTGATTCCAGCGAGGAGGACGACCACTGCCCGCCATCTGGATCCGTCACCCAAATCTCAGGTCCGCCTGTCTGGGGCTCGGAGTCCTACCGCGCGATCTATAGGTATGCTCCAGGCCGTGACCTTGTTGCAAACCCCATTATTGAGAATGTCCTCAACTTGTCATGGTCCACGAAACCCGCGGAAGATTGGTACCGTTCTGAATCGGATGGCGGGCCCGGTTACTATATGACTGTCCCAAGCCATGATGGGTTCTCCATTGACGAAGATGGGGTTGGCTGGTTCCATACCTGTGACTATTCGGGCAACTATTCTGGTTCGGTTGCAACGGACCAAGACCTTGGATTCAGTATCGTTTCCATCTCACCGGAAACCCCTATGTTCGACACTGTAGATTTCAGAAGAGATTTTTATCCATATATTATAAACGATGGAGGTGAGATGTATCTGCAGCTGGATATCCAGAATATTGTTCCGGGGAATACCTATACTCTCACGCTCCGTGCCCGCAACTCGGAAGGGTACGCGGACCAAGACTATGTAATTGAATTTAAAGATGAGCTTTAAAAATTAGGGTATCGGGACATCTACAGTGTCCAAAAAATAAAAAGGAGGATCCGGCCGGAAAACGAGTTGTAAATCATCTATTAAACAATGTTCTCGTTGCCGCTAAAACAGGAGAACGATATATCCTTAAGGCTGAAATGGTCGGGTTGAAGTTACACGAACACGCTAATATCAACATGGTAGAGAGACATAATACATATCAAGCGTATATGTAAACAAGGACTTGATATCAGACGTTTCACACTATAAAGAAAAATATGATTGCAATCATAGATTACGACGCGGGCAACCTCACAAGCGTTGCCCGCGCGCTGACATACCTCGGTTCTAAGAATCAGATTACGTCCGACGCTGAAACGATTCTCGCAGCGGAACGCGTCATTTTTCCCGGTGTCGGTGCCGCAAAAGCGACAATGCAAACGCTACAAAAACGCGGATTAAACCAAGTCCTAACGGACTGCTACCGCTCCGGAAAACCGATGCTTGGTATCTGTATCGGTATCCAGATACTCTTTGAACACAGCGAGGAAGAGGATGCCGAATGCCTCGGTCTACTCCCCGGACAGGTCAAAAAATATCAGGCGATTGATGTAGAGACACAAGCCGAAACGCTAAAAGTCCCACAGATCGGGTGGAACGAAGTTTATCAGACGCAATCGCACCCAATCTTCGCAGACATACCGAATCCAGCGCACTTCTATTTCGTCAATTCTTACTATCCAGTACCGGAGACACCGGACATCGCTATCGGAAAAACCAAGTATGGACTCGAATTCTGCAGTGCCATTGCACACAATAACCTCATCGCCACACAGTTCCACCTCGAAAAAAGCGGACGCGTCGGACTAAAAATGCTCAACAATTTTTTGAATCTCTGATGGCTGACAGCCCTTAAAAAATGCTAACATTCTTCTTAGCACTGCTCGTACTTCTTATTAATATTGGCGTACATCTGTTCCAGATGCAGGCGTACTACCCTGCACTGAGCCACTCCTACTACGGTGTGATGATCCTTGCGGTTATCTATGCGCGTCCGCGCGAACAAAACATCTTGTTCGGGATTACAACTGTCGCCAATTGGATTTACGTCTTCCACTATCCAACACGCGCATCGAACATCATCATCGCGACGCTCTACCCGTTCCTTGTGTACGGGATTATCCGTATCATCCGGCAGTTACAGATCCAACGACGCAGCGGTGCCGAAGAGATAGAAGAGATTCACAGCGTCAACGCGAATTTAGAAAAACAGGTCCGGGACATCTCGACACTCTTTGAAGTCAGCCAAGCCGCGAACGCGAACCTCGAATTAAAAGGACTCTTTCAGCGCATCATAGAGATCCTCTCCGAAAGGCTCGGAATATACCGCGGTGCTTTACACCTCTACGAAAACGGCAAGGTTGTGACTTCGGTAGAAACCGTTTTAGGACTTACACCCGCTGAAATGAAACGTGGCACGGATGATCAGATGGAAGACATTCGGAAAGAGGTACTCGCATCAGGAAAAGCGATCGGTGTCCCGCAGACTCGGCAACCGCGCAGCACTATTAAATTCTTTGAGCCAGAACGCGTCGAATCTAAAGATATAATCGCTTTCTGGTGTATCCCGATCATTGTTGAAGAACACGTTATCGGAACGTTGACAATCGACAAAGCATCAGACGAATTTTCGGCAGCGGACGACCGACGACTCCTAACGATTATCGCCTCAACCATCGCACAACGCGTCAAAATCCAGCAGACAATTGATGCACTCGTCGAATCAGAACGGATGGCGACCCTCGGACGGTTAGTCCGAACCATCGCACATGAAGTCCGAAACCCATTGGGGAGTATCCGACTCGGCACACAACTCCTCCAATACAACGAAGCGGGGTCAGAGACACAGGTCAATACCGATCCGAACAAAGTACAACTCTCGCAAAAAGAGATTCAAGAATACACCGCGATTATTATCAAAGAGGTGGACAGACTCAACCGATTTGTTGAGCAGTTGCTCGCTTTCAGTAAACCGGCGATGCAACTCGCAAAAGAGATTGACATAAACCAACTGCTTGATAATAGTCTCGCGATCTGCCGCCCGGAATTGGAGCAGCGGGCGATTATTGTCGCTACACAATACGACGCCAACTGTCCGCACGTCAATATAAGCGAAGATGGCATAACGCAAGTACTCCTGAATCTATTTTACAACGCCATTGAAGCGATGGGCACGGGTGGAACGTTGACAATCCAGACACGGTATGAGCCGGAAGCGAAAACCGTCCATGTCCGGGTTCAGGATGACGGCCCCGGTATCCCGCTGGACGATATTCCGAAATTGTTTGATCCATTTTATACCACTAAACAGAAGGGAACAGGACTCGGACTTTACATCAGCCAGAAAATCGTTGCCGAACATGGGGGGAATATCGAAATTGATCCGAACGCCGAAATCGGCACGACATTTATCATGTCAATACCCGCGTATGAGTGCAGGCGCGTTTTTTAACTATTAAGCTGATATTTATCAAAGTTATCATGGAGGCAGTAATAATCAAGAGAGAGTAGGTATAGCAAGGTGAAAATGCGTCTGTTTTGAAAAAGTTGCTTGATTTTTAGCGCATGAAATGGCATCCTAATGATTCAAAAAACCACCTTTGAATCAACATCAGGAGGACATTTCATGCAGAATCACTTTATCAAATCTACAATCTTTTTTCAACACCTTCTTT